>NZ_JBVJLI010000002.1:0-473071 GCF_055584805.1 Pseudomonas sp. NPDC090752
ATCCCAGGGCATGGCTGTAGCTCCGGCAGTCATTGCTACCGATAAGTGTCCACCATGTCCTGGCACAGCCGTCACCCATGTCTCCCGTTTATACATTCTGGAAAGAGACGGGCACTTCTAACACTGCTGCAGCCCTTATCGCATATGGCTTTGCGGCAATCCCCCTCGTGACAATTGGCGTGACAAACGCCGATGTCACCAGCAACAGCCTTGTAGATGATGGTGCCGCAGACCAGGGAATGGACTGCACCTGACTGACAGTCAGGCATGCACCGGTCATCGCAGTGCTGCTTGCACATGGCTCAGGATCTCGCGGCACTGGTCTCGTCAGCCAATGCAGCCTCCACCCGCCCACCAGTAACGGTGCTCAGGAGGTCAGATCATGAGATGCCCTTGCTCCCGGACGTAAGGAGCCGCCAGTCCCGCGTAGAGGACATTCCCCACAGGTCGCAGGGGCCTTGATCCCTGATAACACTCAACATTCCTGGCGGGATGACGTGGGGCGAGGATCGTAGAACGGTAGATGAGGTGACCGACATGGCATTGGTGGGTAGACGCGACGGCCGTAATTTCGGCTACGGCAGGCAATTGAGCTATGCAGGGCCGCAGGCGCTGAAAGACATGTTCGGCGGTGGCCACTACGGTACGGTCAAGGCGCACAGTGGTCGATGGCAGGCATTCGTGAAGTGGTGCCGCTCCGAACAAGGGCCAGGTATCAATGATGCGCGGCAGATTGATCGGAAGGTATTGGCGGACTATGCGGCGTGTCTGCGCGATGCGGTTAAGTGCGGTAGCCTCGCCATCAGCACCGCACAAAACCGCCTATCCAGCGTTAACAGGACCATGGCAGCGCTTCGCGGTGATCAGCATGTGAAACTGCCAAGTCCGAGCAAGGCGTTGGGTATGCAGCGCACCGGGGTTCGACAGTCAGTGCCACAAGGACAAGATCGCGAGCACGTGAAGCAGATCGTCAATGCACTTTGCAGCCAACATCATCAACGCGCCGCCGCGCTTGTGCTGTTGGCGCGAGCCACCGGTATGCGCTTGCGTGAGGCCATCTTGGCTGACCTGCCACGACTAAGCCGTGAGGCTAACGAGCTAGGCAGGATCAACATCCAGGACGGCACCAAAGGCGGCCGCGCCGGTGCCCCTGCCCCCCGTTGGATTACGGTGGATGACCATATACGTGACGCACTGAAGGTTGCACAGAAGGTGTCGCCTGCGAGTAGCCGTAACCTGATTGCGCCAGACGAAAGCTATCTGACTGTTCTGCAGGAAATCATCCGCCCAGCGCGGGACGTCCTGCATGCACACAAGCTCAAAGGCTTCCATGAGCTACGAGCGGCGTACGCATGTGAACGCTATGAGCAAATCACCCAACACCCCGCGCCTATCAACGGCGGCCAATGTTGCCAGGTAGATAAGACCCTTGATCGTGAGGCCCGAAGGCAAATCAGCTATGAGTTGGGCCACGGTCGGATCGATGTGGTCGCGGCCTACATTGGAGGACGCATATGAGTAAGCCATTCGATATGGAACTGTTCTTGGCTGCGGTGCTGACGGGGTCGTACGCAACGCGGCAGCGCCATTTACGGCAAGCAAAGCTCATTCAAGCTGAGATATCTGGACGCTGGCAGCTAGAAACACCTTGGGCTTGGAAGAGAAAACATGTGATTTGGGTTCTGGAGCACCGACTAGCTGGGCGATGCACGGCGACTCGGTACTACTACCTACTGACCGTGCGGCTGCTGGCTCGTCGCTTAGAAAGAGCATGGGTCTTCGAATGCTAAGAAGGCCTGACTTTGACATTCACGACCGACCGCAACCGACCCAAAGCAGCCCTCCAGGAAAGTCGGCTGTCGCCCGAAAGCAGACGGATCAATCTTAGTCGGAGTCCGCCGATACTTCCGTTCTGTGGCTCTCTAAGCACCGTATGCAATCCGGGAAAAACAATCGCCGCCCCTCGGGCGCTAAGATTTTGTAGATTCACTTGCCATCGAAGGAAAGTACTCCTGTGATGGCAATGTGATATTCTCGCTGATTGATCACTGGGATGTATTACAAGGAAGGGGTGACATGGGGCCGGATGTCGATGAGGGAAGCTTCAAAAAGACGAGGAGCTTCTTGCTTGTTTTTTCGGGTTTGCTTGTGGCGGCCTGGTATTTTGATGCCAAAATAGAAAGCATTTCCCTACTCGGTAACGCAGTAAGGTTTGGCGATAACGTAGCGCACCTATGGGTCGTGTGGGCGATCATCTTGCTCTATCTATTCGGTCGATATGTCCAGCATTTGCCAAAGAATTGGAGAGTGCTGGATGGCAGAATGTGCGAATTCTATGCGAACGATTTGGTTCGACTGACTTATCGGTCCTATCGTGGGCAGGTGCTCGCTAAATGCCGGGAAAAGTTCGAAGCCTCCGCGTATGCCAGCGTGCCCGAGCGCTATGCCCCCGTTAGTGAAGGGGCCACTATGGGGAAAGTGACTGGTTTTGAGCTATTCAAAGCTATCGATGTTAACTATGTTAGATTCGGTTATTCGTTTCGATGTGGGATGATCGATGACCCCATCGCTGACTTTATCGATTTCCGCGTTTCCACGTGGGTCAAGCGGCGGGCCAGATTAAGCGCACTCATCAAGGGCGGATTGCTGACTCCATTTTTTACGGAATATATTTTCCCGATGTGCTTCGCTTTTCTGGCGCTCCTCGTCACGCTGTGGAGCCCGCTCGTTGTCTCGGTCTGGACCAGCATAAGTGACTTCTTCGCCGCCCTGGTTTGATGGCAATACTGATGCTCAGAGAGAGGTGTTTTCACGCTGGTTCCGACTGATGCACTGCACTCTTCGGATCGGTTGCTGACCTCCATGAATGACTGCAATGGGTCGTTGGCTGCTGTTCGCGAATGGCTGCTATCGACCCAGGCTGTGTGAAAACCCCAATAGCTCTTTAGATAGCAGTCCTACGTGAAGTCTGAAAGGCTTGGCTACTCAGCTGACCCAGAATTCGTGTAGAGGCGCGAATTCTGGGTTGGTTTTTAACCAATCGAATCACGCCTGAGGTTTTCACACAGCCTGGACCCGAAGCAGTCGGTTGAGACAGCGCTGGTACTCGTGGCTTAACCTAACACCTTTACTCCTGAGGATCGAAAATATGGCGCCGAAACTCTGGGCAGTTCAGAGCTAAAACTCAGGTCAGATCAGAAAACTTTCTGAAGTCAGAATTCATATAGATCAGTGCGCAGCGAGCATCCAATGTCACCTATAAGTGTTTACCTCCTTCCGCCCAGAGTGATACCGCTGGATATAAAAATGAAACATGTTAATCTTTTTCTTGGGGTTCTTTGGGATATATTTGAGGACACTATTGGTCCAGTAGCTTGCCAGCATACCTATGGCGCCACTGCGGACCCACAGGTATATAGTTACAGGGTGCGCTGGATTTCAAATAAATTCGAAGCGGTCTTGATTTTTTATAACCATACGTCTCAAGGCTTGAGATTTCTAGAGTTGAGACTGATTGAACGCGAAACAAATTTAGCTTTCGGGGCTTACGCAAGCAAAATAGCCGATGCTATACAGGCTGCCAAAGACAAAGTGCGTTTTGGGGAAAGCGGGGCGAACCACGATTGTTATGCCATAGTTAAGATCCTATGTGGCTCCGCATTATCTGGAAGTTATCGTATAGACAGGCTTGGGATGCTGTTGATCGCCTCATCTCGCGGATATGAACTTGTTTATCCTGCGAAATTCAGAAAGGCAAAATCCGAATTCAACTATGAAATAAAAAAAGATGCTATTGGCTACGCATCAGCGCTGACGGTATTGTCTCAAGATCTGTTTTTAATCTCAGAAGCCCATGATGTCGATATGATTTCACAGGAGGATTTTGAGGTATTGGTTAAAAGCACCGAGTTCTCTGGCAAGTACATAGACGACACTCCGCTCTTTGGCCTTCACGGAGCAAAATTAGGGATGCCCTCGGGGCCGGATGGCATAGCAAATATTCATGAAGTAATCATGATGGAAGCCAAAGATTTTAGAGTGGAAGGACTGCTATGTTTTCCAGCGCGGCTTGGTGAGTTGATAGAGCACATTAATGGCGATTTAAAACTGCGCCAGGCTTCCAGGAGGTTTCACGATGCATTGCGCTTCAGAGAAATTTATGAGCGGTACTCTGATGGCGACTTTGGAGTTTCCTATGAGCTTGTAGCGTATGTTGCTGCCATTGAAGCACTTCTTGATCACTCTAAAGTTGAAAATGAGATAGACTGCAAAAATTGTGGGGCTACGATAATCACCGAGGATTACAAGATAAGTCAGAGGTTTAACGATTTCGTCAATATTTACGGCGGAGGAAGTGAGGCCATGAACAAAAAGTTCAAAGAGCTATATGCTCATCGTTCAAAATTTGTTCATACCGGCATGGAACTGCATGTTTCTAATGCGCGACGTCCTAATCGCCCATTGATACTTGAGGGGAAAAACCATATTGCAGGGACTCCAAGCTATTATTACAATATACATGAGTGGACTGGATTTCTATTGAGGGTGTACTTTTATTTTACAGCCTACCAGGCCAGTGAAAATGACTCAGGTAATGTATGACCTCGCAACTATCGCATGTAGCCACTTTAAATGGCTGCTTGTGGCCGGTAGCCGTACTTCGCGAAGGACGGCAATGAGGCGGAAGCTGCCAGTGATTGATAACCCTATCGCCCCATTGCAACTGGTAGGGAGAGGCGACAAACGGCCAAAATCGGCCTGAACTTCGAAGCTACGGTAGCGATATGTTTCATCTCACACTAGAAGCACTGAACATCCTCCAGGAGCGCCGCCTCAGCTGCGTCACGAAGGCCTCCGATCGGCTTCAACTGGGAGGTGGGCCGCCTCCGAAATCGGATGGTTTGTACTGGCTTTATACCAGCTACTCGGATGCAGAGATCAGGTCTGCCGCTCCAAGCCAGAAAAAGGGGTCAGTGGCCATCAATGTTCTTGCTGCGCATCGTGAGAACTTAGGGATGATCTGCGACCGCAGGGTGGGTGACTTTCGGGTTGTCTATAACGGCATTGGGGGAGTCGGTCTTAAGGGGTATGGCGGGCTTAGAGAGCGAATTCTTCAAGAGTTTCGAGGTGGGCAAGGAACTGGTTCATTGGCAATCTGCGACACGTCGTTGAACGATCTTAGCAAGTGGCGTTACTCATATGTCTTATGGTCAGAAATTGAACACAAGGATAGCATTCAGTATTTGTCACTTGCGGAGCGACTAGAAACCATGTGGCGCTTACATTTCGGTTGGCCAATCTTATGCGCACGGTGAGGCGAGGTGACTCGCCCCGTTTTTTGTAGATGTCCTATGACCGCTTATGGCCGATTGCTGCCTGTCGCGAAGGGCAGTATTCGGCAAAAAACGGCCGTTCACGACGTCTAATTACACGCTGTTCGGCCGCCAGAGATACACACGCCGCCATCATGGTCGGCGTGGTATAGGTGGACTTTCAATCAGAGTTTAAAAAGGTGCTATGTGGCGTCCTACTCTTTAAGTAGCTCATGGATTCGTGTCGCTAGCGTGTTGCAAAAATCAGGATTATTTCTCACCCAAAGAGCGAAGAACGCCCCTCGGACAATAACTTCAGATACGAAACCAATTTTCAGTCCCAATTGGACGTAGAGCAAGTGTGGGTCTCTATTAGTTCTCACAACTTCTTCCATGGCTGATCTGACTTCCGCTTGCGCTTCCGGAGGACGCTGGCACGATACTGTTAGGACCGCGATATCTCGTTCGATATTAGACAAAACATTGTCGTAAACACTTATCTCAGGTTGATCGCCAGGTAGCCGGATAATGCCACTTTCGGGAACATCATCACCTTGCTGCTCAGAGTCGCCATCGATAATGCAGAGTGACTTGAACGAAATTGCAGGGTTACGCACATGGCCTCTGTGCGTGCTGACGGCTGTACCGTCCCCAGCAACTGCATGAATTTCCACTTGTTCAAACTCAGCGCCAAGCTTTTCTCGAAGGATCGCCTCGACCCAGTTTTTTGCAAAATCATCCTCAACAAAAACGGCGAGTTTCCTATCAACACGGCCTGATACAGCTCTCAAAGCCTGAACCGATAGTTTTCCTTGCTTAAGCTTGCCTGATATGCACGCCCAGATTGCCTCATTAGGCAACGGGGAAAGAGCATAGTCACTGTGCGTTGTGAACACTGTTTGCACGTTTTTACGCTCAGCGACGTCAATAAGGTACTCGACCATGCGGCGTGTGGCGATTGGATGGAGACCATTCTCAATTTCTTCAATGATGATGAGGGAGTTTGGGGGAGCTTGTTCGATCTCGCTGATCATTCTGATGATGGAGGACTCGCCAGCTCCAAAATGAAACTCAGAGTACTGCTGGTCACCATTTTTTCCGATTAAGAAAAGTTCGTCTTGGCCCACATCGGTCACACGAAATTCAGTTACGGCCTTTCCAAGAACATGTTCGACTTGAGTAGCAACCTCCGCGTCAAGAGACAAAAGCTCACCCTGATGTACATAAGACGACTTAGTCAGCTTTTTGAATCGATTTTTTTCTCCCGCAGGTACGGTGCGCTCAATTCCGAAGAAAAGAACAACTCGATCCGCTACTTCCCCCCTAACCCATTTCGCTTGTCTGAAATTGCTGCTCCTTTTTACCAGTTGGCGGGGATTTAGTGCTTTGTCCACGAGTTCATACTCGACTCGCCATCCAGACATAGACTCATCACCAACGGCACTTTTAGGAAAAAAATATCCAGGCTTGATGGGTTTGTACGCACAACCTGCGACACCTAAAACGGAAGACTTTCCGCTACCGTTAGGACCGATGAGTGCCGTAACTGGAAATTCAAAAGTAATGTCCTCTCCGGAAAAACCTCTAATCCGCTGGATACTTGCTTTATACAAGTACTTTCCATAGTCGTGCTCACGGACTTTCTTGAGCAAGGCGAGCTTTCTCGACTCTCTGATTTCACTACGTTCCATCGTACAGCCTCACTGTCTAATTTTAGATGGTTGTGCCAAAGCGCCACTGTACCACCAGTGCTTTCAGTTAGCCTCATAGGGGCCGTCAGCGTAGATCCACTTTTGGCCGATAGCTGTCTTCCGCCACCGCCAGCTTCGGGTCGATAGCGGTAATCCTCAGCCGGCAGCTATCGACCCAGGCTGTGTGAAAACGCAGTAAACACGTCGAAAACTGAGAGTCGCGAGGATTGCCTGTGGAATTAGCAGGCAAGAGCGTGCATAGCCTTACCCGGCGACATAGACATTTGTAGTGCTATATGGCCGCGTCAGCGGCCCATATAGCTGTTTGCGGGCCAGCAAGCGACGGGGTTTATGCCCTGATCGCCTCAAGTAACCCGGCGATGCCGAAGATGCTCATCATCCGTTTGAGGTTGTAGGCGAGCACGTGAAGGCTCATCTCGGTGCTTACCCTCGGCAGGGTTTTGGTCAGGAAGTGCGTACTTCCCATCCAGAATTTGAGCGTGCCAAAGGGATGCTCCACCGTCTGCCGGCGAACCCTCATCTTCCCTGGATCTTGCTCCAATCGGATCTGCACTCTCTCGACTATTGCTTCATGCTCCCAGCGCTTGAGTCGACGCTCTTTACCGGTCGTACACTGCTTCTGCATGGAGCAGCTCTGGCATCCTGAAAACCAATAGCAGTGCAGTAACATGCCGTCTTCCATCGAGGAATGCCGGCGCGTCAGCAACTGGTCCGCAGGGCATCGATATTCGTCCGATGCAGCCATGTAGACGAAGTCCTGCTTGCCGAATCGGCCTTCCGCTTTGCTGCTCGATGTCAGTGGTTTCGGTACAAAGGTGGTGATGCCAGCTTGTTCGCAAGCAAGGATTTCCGGGCCTTTGTAATAGCCTCGATCAGCAACCACCGTCAGCGCCTCGGCACCGATCTCTTCGCGTGCCTGGTTCGCCATATTGCTCAGTTGCCCGCGATCATTACCAACGTTGGTCACCTCATGGGCAATGATCAGATGGTGCTTATCGTCGACTGCTGTTTGTACGTTGTACCCAACTGTGCCGGAGCCTCGGCCGCTTGTGGCCATTGAGCGGGCATCTGGATCAGTAAGAGAGATTTGCTGATCGGGACTGGCGTGAAGCTGCGCCTCAATGTCCTTGAGTTTTTGCATCTGCTGTTTCAGCTTTTCGACTTTGTCTTTCAATCGCTCAGTCTTGGCCTCGGTTACTTCCGGCGCTGCCCGATCGGCTGAATCCATTGCCGCTAGATAGCGGTCGATGCTTTGCTCGATCTGCTGCATGCGCGCCTTCACCTTGCCTTGAGTGAAATTGCGGTCGCGATTGTTCACGGCTTTGAATTTGCTGCCGTCGATGGCGATGATCGATTGGGAGAAGAGATTGAGGTTGCGGCAAAGCACTACGAACTGTCGGCAGACGCTGCGAATGGCTTTACCGTTGTCTCTGCGAAAGTCGGCAATCGTCTTGAAGTCAGGCGCCAATCGGCCAGTTAGCCACATCAACTCAACATTACGCTCTGCCTCACGCTCAAGCCGGCGGCTGGACTGAATCCGGTTGAGATAGCCATAGATGTAGATTTTTAACAGCACTGCTGGATGGTAGGCCGGACGGCCAGTTGCCGCAGGATCGACACCCTCGAACCCGAGCGCCCCAAGGTCGAGTTCATCGACAAAAACGTCGACGACCCGAACTGGGTTTTCTTCGGTGATGTAATCGTCCAGGCAATCCGGCAGTAACGTGACTTGCGTTCGAGCCTCACCTTCGATGAATCGCTTCATGATCGTCCCCGTCACGATCTCGACGATCAGAAGGTTAGACAATCGCAGGGGTTTTCACACAGCCTGGACCCAAAGCTGCCAGTTAAAGGTGCTTTTATGGTTTTAAGATGGATTAATCGAGGGGATTAGTCGAAACCCTCACACGGAAGCAGAACGCAGATCCAAATTCTATGGGGTCAGGGTATAGAAATTGCTTCATCTGAAATTTTGAAAACTTATCGAGAATCTTGGTCGCGGCAGTATCGCAATGACGTACAAGCTGATTGGCGAAATTATCGGCCTTATCTGATGAAGCGTAGAGCAGCTTTACTCCAGGAGGAAGATAGATATCATCGAAGTAAGTAGCACGACCAGCATTGATGACAGTATGTTTTCCTAAGTCATGATCGGTGATGAGGCCGACGCGTTTGGTGGCTTGACGTGCTAATGCGGTATGGCGACTTATCGCAAGATGCCACCCTAACGGCTCATGGCTAATAGACGAATCCTCACTAGCGTCACAGATAAGGTATGACTCCACGTGCATGGCACTGTCACTTGGCCCTAGCCGGGCAAGCTCGTTGGAAAAACAGTAGATTGAACAAACGCTTATGCGAATGCCTCTCTTGCGTTCCTTGAGCGTGTTCGTGTCTACTGCCATAAGATAGTCAAAGTGTTGCACCAACTCGTCCCACTGACTGATTTCGTGCGTAAAGTCAGTCGCCGGAGCAGCGTAGATTACCTTGTCTTGTTTCCCTTCCCGCTCATACGTTAGTCGTCTCTGGATGCTTGCAGGATCTATTTCGGGAATGCTGATCCGACCTTGGGCATCAATGGTGACAGTGAGCGAGGTTACGTTCTTAAGGACGTTGCCATACACCGCGTCAAGCCGTGGCAAAGTCTGCTGAGCCTGAAGCTTTCGGTTTCTTTTACTTTGCTTTCCGCTCATGTCTACGCCCCAGTGATGACCGAAGTAGAGTGCCATGTTCCCTGACTTCGAGACAATGAAATTCAAGCGTCGCCGTGGGGTCGTCAGTCCGCTAGCTATATTGCCGTAGCCCCTAAAACCACACAGGGGTACGTCTAGAATGGCTTGGTACAGATTATCGGCGAAGCTTGTGAACGCCTTAGACTCAGCTACAGGGGTTTAATTGAATCTGTACACGACTGGCAGCTTTGGCTCGGTAGCGATCGTCTGTAAAAGCTTCTTCGAGACAATTTTGTGCCCCTCCATGGCTAGTATTCAAGACCGATGATCTCAGATCTCACTGAAGCTTTCAAAGATGTCTTCAATAGCAGACATCCTCTTGCACAGCAGCAATCGGTAGGGCTCCAAAATTCCCGATTCGATTCCACAGAAATCCATAACTAGCTGATTTTTTTATAGATACCCTATGAGGTACATCAAAAAATCCACCAAATTCCAGCCCCGCGAATCCTCTGACCTCACAACGGGAAACCGTTCGTCTGGTGCCGGCACCATTCAAGGTTCCATAGAAAGCTTTCAAAATCTCTGGAGCCCCCGAAAAACCCGCCTTCTGGCGGGTTTTTTCGTTTTGGCGTTCCGTCGGATTCCGAGGGTAGCCAGCGCTAATAAGGGTACTTTTAAGGAACAGATCATCAACGACGCGGATGGCCGCCCCGCGTTCGTCGTGGTGCCGTATGCGGACTACATCGCAACCCGTCCCCAGGAAGACCTGGTCCCCAATGCCGTGGTGGGATACATGGTCAAAGAGGGAATGACGGCTATCGGCGCATGGCGCAGGCACCTGGACCTGACGCAAGCTGAGGTTGCCGAACGCCTGGGGATTACCCAGTCGGCCTATTCCCAGCAGGAAGCTAGCGAGCGCCCACGCAAGGCCACACGTGAAAGATTCGCTGCCGCTCTCGGCATCCCGGTGCAGTCTCTCGATCTGTAAATGCCCAAGGGACCGGTAAAGACGTATCAATCATTCACCTGAGCTTACTCAAAACAGCTACCTGAGTGACCTCATTTCAAATAAAGTCGCTCGCAATATACCCGCCATGCCAATGGTTGCTACGGCAGCTAAGCACAAAATGTGCGGGTTTTTTATGGAGTCGGCTTTTTTCGCCTGACACAGTGCATGCGCCCTCATGGCTCCCTAACCTCAAAGCACTCAAACAGCTGCCCCAAGTATTCCCAAACCCGCTCAACCTCAGCAGGCCTGGGCACATCCCCTAACCCCTGATCCAACACCCGCCCCGCCCGCGCCACCTGCACCACAAACCGCCTCACCCCCACCCCCGCCAACCGTTCCCCCAACCGCTGCACCCGCTGGCAATCAAACAACCCCCAATGCACCGTAGTCCTGCACTCATAAGCCACCCCACTGCCCAGCAACACATCCAGACTCGCCCAATTCGCCCGCCCACTCCCGCGCACGCCGGTGATCAGCTGGCAATCTTCCTCCAACGCCTTGACGTCCATTCCTATCCAATCGCAATACGGCAGCACCCGGCTCAACGACCCTGGGCGAATGCCGGCGGTGTGCAGGCCGACTTTGAAACCGCGCTCACGCACGGCGCGCATGGCGGCGGGTAGCGCTGGTTGCAGGGTGGCTTCGCCGCCGCTGAAGACGACGGCTTGCAGCAGGCCTTGGCGGCGGTCGAGGAGTTCGAGCACGTCGGTCCAGGGGAGGCCTGGGTTGGGGGTGGCGGGGATGAGTTCGGGGTTGTGGCAGTAGCGGCAGTGCCAGGCGCAGCCTTGGCAGAAGACTACGCAGGCGAGGTGGTCGGGGTAGTCGAGGGTGGTCAGGGGTTGCAGGCCGCCGATGCGTAGGGCGGTGGGGTGGGATTTGGGGTTTGGCACTGTCATAGTCAATCCTGATTGTGGAAAACAGTGCGGACTCTGTGGGAGCGGGCTTGCCCGCGAACACCGGCAAAGCCGGTGCCATATATCGCGGTGCGTTCTTCGCGGGCAAGCCCGCTCCCACAGATTTCCACTCTAAGCAGAGACTTCAGCGGTCCTCGCGGAAATGCAGGCGCTCGCGGTGCTCGGACTGTTTGCCGGGGTTGAAGGCAGCGACGGGGCGGTGGTAGCCCATCACGCGGGTCCACACTTCACACCGTTGACGCTTGGCTTCAGGCAATGGCTGGTTTGCATTCATGGTGTTGCTCCTTTTCTGCGCACAATAAAACTTCATCACAACGCGGGCAGAACTCGTGCTCTCCCGCCAGGTACCCGTGCACCGGGCAAATCGAAAACGTTGGGGTCACGGTCAGGTAAGGCAGCCGGAACCGGCTCAGGGCCGTGCGCACCAGCTGCTTGCAGGCCTGGGCTGAGCTGATGCGCTCGGCCATGTACAGGTGCAGCACGGTGCCGCCGGTGTATTTGCATTGCAGGAGATCCTGCAGTTCCAGCGCTTCGAAGGGGTCGTCGGTGAAACCGACCGGCAGCTGCGAAGAGTTGGTGTAGTACGGCGCTTCAAGGGTGCCGGCCTGTAGGATGCCGGGGTAGCGCTTGCGGTCTTCGCGGGCGAAGCGGTAGGTGGTGCCTTCGGCGGGGGTAGCTTCGAGGTTGTAGAGGTGGCCGCTGCGTTCCTGGAACGTCACCAGGCGGGCGCGTACGTGGTCGAGCATGGCGAGGGCGAAGGCTCTGCCGGCTTCGGTGTGCAGGCCGTCGCGGTCGCCGGTGTAATTGCGCAGCATCTCGTGCAAGCCGTTCACGCCGATGGTCGAGAAGTGATTGCGCAGGGTGCCGAGGTAGCGCCGGGTGTAGGGGAACAGGCCGTTGTCCATGTAGCGCTGGATCACATCGCGCTTGCATTCGAGGCTCTCGAAGGCCAGTTCCAACAAGGCATCGAGGCGTGCGTACAGCGCCTGCGGATCGCCGGGATAGAGATAACCCAGCCGTGCGCAATTCAACGTGACCACACCAAGCGAACCGGTCTGTTCGGCCGAGCCGAACAGACCGTTGCCGCGTTTGAGCAGTTCGCGCACATCCAGTTGCAGGCGGCAGCACATCGAGCGCACCTGGTTGGGCTGCATGTCGGAATTGAGGAAGTTCTGGAAGTAAGGCAGGCCGTAGCGGGCGGTCATCTCGAACAGGCGCTGGGCGTTGTCGCTGTCCCAGGGGAAATCGTGGGTGATGTTGTAGGTCGGGATGGGGAAGGTGAACACTCGGCCCTTGGCGTCGCCGGCCATCATCACGTCGATGTAGGCGCGGTTGAGCAGGTCCATTTCCACCTGCAGCTCGCCGTAGGTGAAGGGCATTTCTTCGCCACCGATGACGGGCACCTGCTCGCGCAAATCCTCCGGGCAGACCCAGTCGAAGGTCAGGTTGGTGAAGGGCGTCTGGCTGCCCCAGCGTGACGGCACGTTGAGGTTGTAGATAAACTCCTGCACGGCCTGGCGCACCTGCGGGTAGGCCAGGTTGTCCTTGCGCACGTAGGGTGCGAGGTAGGTATCGAACGAGCTGAAGGCTTGTGCGCCTGCCCATTCGTTCTGCAGCGTGCCAAGGAAGTTGACCATCTGCCCGAGGGCGCTGCTCAGGTGCTTGGGCGGGCCGGCCTCAATGCGCCCGGGCACGCCGTTGAACCCTTGGTGCAGCAGGTTGCGCAGGGACCAGCCGGCGCAATAGCCGGCGAGCATGTCGAGGTCGTGCAGGTGGAGATCGCCCTGGCGATGCGCCTCGCCGATTTCGGCACGGTAGATTTCATCGAGCCAGTAGTTGGCGGTGACTTTGCCGGACACGTTGAGCACCAGGCCGCCTAGCGAATAACCCTGGTTGGCGTTGGCCTGCACGCGCCAGTCCTGGCGTGACAGGTACTCGTTCATGGCCCCCGCCACGTCGATCGAGCGGCGCCCGCGCTGCTCGTCTTGCTCCCTCTCCATCTGGCCTCCAGACACATCATCTAGTTATCGAAAAACGTACAACTACTATATGTTGTGTCTTGTTTTGAAAAATGACCCATATCAAGGGTTTCAACCACCGCTGGCATTCATGAAGCGCAGCACCTGCACATCGTCGTTGCCGAACTCGTGGCGGGCAGGCTTGCGCAGCAACGCTTGCTGCACGGCATCGAGGATAGGGGCGTCGTGCACCGGATGGCGACGTAGCAGGCCGCGCAGGTCAAGCGCGTGCTCATGGCCCAGGCACAGCAACAGGCGGCCCTCGGCGGTCATGCGGACGCGGTTGCAGGTGTCGCAGAAATGCTGGCTGATGGGTGAAATGAAGCCGATGCGGGTATCGGGGTGGCCGCTCACCCGCACGTAACGGGCTGGGCCGCCGCTGTGTTCGGCGCTGTCGATCAGCGTGTAGCGCGAAGCGATGCGTTCGCGTACCCAATCACTTGAGCAGTAGCTTTCGTTACGTGGGCGGCCGACGTCACCCAAGGGCATTTCTTCGATGAAGGTGATGTCCAGACCGTGGCTGATCGCGAAGTCGACCAACGACGGGACTTCATCGGAATTGCGCCCGTGCATCACCACCGTGTTCAGCTTGATGGCGCTGAACCCTGCGTTGCGGGCGGCTTCGATGCCGTGCAGCACACGGCCGAGTTCGCCAGTGCGGGTGATGCTGCGAAAGCGTTTCGGGTCGAGGGCATCGAGGCTGATGTTTAGCCGTTTGACGCCAGCGTCGGCCAGTGGCCGGGCGAGCTTTACCAGCTGCGAGCCGTTGGTGGTCATCACCAGTTCGCGCAGGCCGGGCAGCGCGGCGATGCGTTGGCACAGGCCGACGATGCCGGGGCGTACCAGCGGCTCGCCGCCGGTGAGGCGGATCTTGCGCACGCCCTGGCTGACGAACAGGCGGGCGACGCGTTCGATTTCTTCCAGGGTCAGCACTTGCTGACGTGGGAGGAACTGCATGGTTTCGGCCATGCAGTAGATGCAGCGGAAATCGCAGCGGTCGGTGATGGAGATGCGCAGGTAGTCGATGTTGCGGCCGCAGCCGTCTAGCAGTTTGGGGGTCATGGTGGAAATCCTTTCGGGCCCCTTCGCGGGCAAGCCCGCTCCCACAGGAATGTCACTGCCCTCAGGCGTGGCGCCGTATCTGTGGGAGCGGGCTTGCCCGCGAAGAGGCCCTCAAATGTTTTTACTGGACCAAGGGGCTTGCAGCGCCATCGAGCACAATGCCGCGGATGTCCGCCTGGCCCACCAGGCTCTTCAGGTACTGCCCCACCGCCACCTGCCACACCCGTTGATCAAGCTCGGCGCGGATGGCTTCATGCACCACCTCGAACGGCAGCGCCCTGCCCTCTATACGCTGATCCACCCACACCAGGTGCACGCCATAGCGGCTCTCCAGCGGTTGCGCGGCCAACCCCAGCGGCAAGCGCAGCAACTGGCGCTCGAACTCCGGTACGGTCTGCCCCTGACTGATCTGCCCGAGCGCCCCGCCCTGCTCTTTCGACGGGCAACCGGAATGGGCCAGCGCCAGCTCGGCAAAGCGCGAAGCGTCCTCGGCCAGTTGCGCGATCAAGGCCACAGCTAGCTCACGTGCCTGGCTGCGCCCTTCGGCATCCTCCGGTGCGCAGGCCAGCAGAATGTGCCGGGCCGCCAGCAACGGCGCGGTCGAGTAGCGCTCACGGTTGCTGTCGAAGTAGTGCCGGCAGATGTCGTCATCGGCACCCGGCAGCGGCAGTTCCCGTTCGATGAGCAGGCGAGTCAATGCTTCCTCTTCGCTCTCGCCCTCGGTGCATTCGGCCTGCAGCCCCAATTCGGCGACGCGCTGCTTCAGCAGCTCGCGCACCACCAGCGCCTGGCTGGCCAGGAACACCGCCTCTTCGCGCTGCTCGGCCGGGTGGTACTGCAACTCCCGGGCAATCGCATCGGCTTCGATCTCCACCCCGTTGACGGTGATGCGCGGCCACTGCTGCTCGCTGGTGGCGATCAGTGCCGCAGGTTCATGACGCTGTGCAATAGCCATGGTCATCTCTCCTGATCAGCCTTTCTGCCGGACGATCTGGTAGCGCCGGCCCAAGTACCACACCGGGGCACTGACGAAGTGCACCAGGCGGGTGAACGGGAACAGCACGAACAAGGTCAGGCCCAGCGCGACGTGCAACTTGTACACCAGGCCCACCGGCGCAATGGCCTCGGCCGCCAGTTGCGGCTGCAGGGTGACGGTGTACTGCGCCCAATCGGCCAGCATCACCATCACCGAGCCGTCCAGGTGCTGGGTGGAGGCGACGATGGTCATCAGGCCAAGCGACAGCTGCGCCAGCAGCACCACCAGGATCATGATGTCGGAGAAGCTCGAACTGGCCCGCACCCGTGGGTTGAACACACGCCGGTACAGCAGCATGATCAAGCCGAGGAAGCACAGCACACCGAAGAAGCCGCCCGAGACCATGGCCAGCAGTTGCTTGTCGGCGGTACCGATGAAGCGGTGATACACCACCTCCGGGGTCAGCAGGCCGACGAAGTGGCCCGCCAGGATGAACAGCACACCGACGTGGAACAGGTTGCTGGCCACGCGCATGTAGCGCTGGTCGGCCGGAGTCTGGCTGAACAGCTGGCTGGAGCCGGCTTTCCAGCTGTACTGGGACAGGTCGAAACGCGCCCAGCTGCCGATCAGGCAGACCGCCAGGGCGATGTACGGGTAGACCCCGGACATCAGCAAGTTGAAGTTAGACATCGTGCACCTCCCGAGCCGGCGCACCCGGCCCGCCCTGGTTGAAATCGACCCAGTGCAACGGCACCGGCACTTCTTCACGCGCCTTGCCCGGCGCGCGTGGCTGGCTGGGGCAGCGTTCCTGCTGCTCGGCCTTGAGGAAGTCCACGGCCTCCTCTTCCCAGACCTTGTCCAGCGCTTCCAGCGAGTCGTCGCGTACCTCTTCGGCCACCCGCTCGCGGGCGCTTTGCATGACCTGCTGCGGGTGCACCCCGGCGATTTGCAACAGTGCCCGCAGGCAGGCGGCATAACGGCTTTCGCGTTCCTCCAGGCGTGCGGCCAGCAGCGCCAACAGGTGCGCCACGTCGGCCAGGCCCTCGCGGGCGCTCAAGTCGTCACGGGTGGAAAGGTATTCAAGGTACAGGGGGATGTAGTCAGGCAGCTCGCGCACGCCGATGGCGAAGCCCGCTTCCTCGTACTGCGCCATCAGGTCGACCATGGCCTGGCCGCGATCGCGTGACTCGCCGTGCACGTGCTCGAACAACAGCAACGACAGTGCCCGGCCACGCTCGAACAGGCCGTCGTAGCGAGCCTGTACTTCCATCGGGTCTTCGCTTGCCAACTCATCGAGCAGGCTACGCAGGGCCGTACGCTGCTCCGGGCTGATCTCGCGGGCGTCGTCGATGGCCTGGGCCAGCTCTGCCTGGGCCTGCCACAACGGTGCGTCGGGGTAGTCCAGCAACAGGGAAATCACTTTGAGAATTCGCATGTTCATTTCTCCCACAGCTGAACGGTCTTGAGCACATCGCGGCGGTTGGCTTTCTTCGCTCCGAACATGTTGGTGTCGGAGCTGCCACCACAGCCGCTGCCGAAACTGAAACCACAGCCAGAGCGCTCGGCGAAGGCGTCGCTCATGGCCTCTTCACGGTGCGCGGACGGCACCACGTAGCGGTCTTCGTAGTTGGCGATGGCCAGGTAGCGGTACATGTCCTCGCACTGCGCCTGGGTCAGGCCGACCGACTCCAGCACCTCAAGGTCGATGACGCCATCCACCTGCTCGGCGCGCTTGTAGGCACGCATCGCCAGCAGGCGCTTGAGGGCCAGGCGCACGGGCTCTTCATCGCCGGCGGTGAGCATGTTGGCCAGGTAGCGCACCGGAATGCGCAGGCTGTCGACGTCGGGCAGCACGCCGTCCATGCTCACGCTGCCGGCGGCGGCGGCGTTCTGGATCGGCGACAGCGGCGGCACGTACCAGACCATCGGCAGCGTGCGGTACTCAGGGTGCAATGGCAGCGCCAGCTGCCAGTCCACGGCCATCTTGTACACCGGCGACTGCTGCGCGGCTTCGATCACCGAGCGCGGTACGCCATCTTTCAGCGCCTGTTCGATCACTTTCGGATCGTTCGGGTCGAGGAAGATTTCCAGCTGCTTGCGGTACAGGTCCTGCTCGCCCGCCGTGCTGGCAACCTCATGGATGCGGTCGGCGTCGTACAGCAGCACGCCGAGGTAGCGGATGCGCCCCACGCAGGTTTCCGAGCACACCGTCGGCATGCCGGCTTCGATGCGCGGGTAGCAGAAGATGCACTTCTCGGACTTGCCGCTCTTCCAGTTGAAGTAGATCTTCTTGTACGGGCAGCCGCTGATGCACATGCGCCAGCCGCGGCACTTTTCCTGGTCGATGAGGACGATGCCGTCCTCTTCGCGCTTGTAGATGGCACCGCTTGGGCATGACGCCGCGCACGCCGGGTTGAGGCAGTGCTCGCACAGGCGCGGCAGGTACATCATGAAGGTGTTTTCGTATTCACCGTAGATGTCGGCCTGCACCTGGTCGAAGTTCTTGTCCTTGCGCCGCTTGGCGAACTCGGTGCCGAGGATTTCTTCCCAGTTCGGGCCCCACTCGATCTTCTCCATGCGCTGGCCGGAGATCAGCGAACGCGGCCGCGCCACCGGTTGGTGCTTGGCCTGCGGGGCGGTGTGCAGGTGCTGGTAGTCGAAATCGAACGGCTCGTAGTAGTCGTCGATGGCCGGCAGGTCGGGGTTGGCGAAGATGTTCGCCAGCACCCGGAACTTGCCGCCGATGCGCGGTTTGATCGCGCCGTCGCTGTTGCGCACCCAGCCGCCTTTCCATTTGTCCTGGTTCTCCCATTCTTTGGGGTAACCGATGCCAGGCTTGCTTTCGACGTTGTTGAACCAGGCGTATTCCATGCCTTCGCGGCTGGTCCAGACGTTCTTGCAGGTGATCGAGCAGGTGTGGCAGCCAATGCACTTGTCCAGGTTCAGGACCATGCCGACTTGCGAACGAATCTTCATGGCTATCTCCTCAAATCTCAGTCGGCAGTGGCTGTGGCAGGGCATCGCCGCCCAGGCCACCGTGTTCAGGGCCATCGAGCCAGTCGACCTTGCTCATCTTGCGCACCACGACGAATTCGTCGCGGTTGCAGCCGACCGTGCCGTAGTAGTTGAAACCGTAGGCCTGCTGGGCATAGCCGCCGATCATGTGGGTGGGCTTGAGCACCACGCGGGTCACCGAGTTGTGGTGGCCGCCGCGGGTCTTGGTGGTCTCGGAGCCAGGCACGTTCACGATGCGTTCCTGCGCGTGGTACATCATCACCATGCCTTCCTTGACCCGCTGGCTGACCACCGCGCGGGCCGTCAGTGCGCCGTTGGCGTTGAAGCATTCGATCCAGTCGTTGTCCTCGATGCCGACCTTTTTCGCGTCGATCTCGGACATCCACACAATCGGTCCGCCACGGCTCAGGGTGAGCATGATCAGGTTGTCACTGTAGGTGCTGTGGATGCCCCACTTCTGGTGCGGGGTGATCCAGTTCAGGGCGATTTCCGGGTTGCCGTTGGGCTTCTTGCCCTTCACGTAGTCGACGGTGCGGGTGTTGATCGGCGGCCGGTAGCTTTGCAGCTGCTCGCCGAAGGCCTGCATCCACGGGTGGTCCTGATAGAACTGCTGGCGGCCGGTGATGGTGCGCCATGGGATGTACTCGTGGACGTTGGTGTAGCCGGCGTTGTAGCTCACGTGCTCGTCCTCCAGGCCCGACCAGGTGGGGCTGGAAATGATCTTGCGCGGCTGCGCCTGGATGTCGCGGAAGCGAATCGCTTCGTGCTCCTTTGGCAGGGCCAGGTGGCTGTGGTCGCGGCCGGTGAATTCCGACAGCGCAGCCCAGGCCTTGACCGCCACATGGCCGTTGGTTTCCGGGGCCAGGCTGAGGATCACTTCGGCGGCGTCGATGGCCGATTCGATTTGCGGCCGGCCGTGGCTTACGCCTTCATCGCGCACGGTGTGGTTGAGCTCGCCGAGGAACTCCACCTCTTGCTCGGTGTTCCAGTTGATACCCTTGCCGCCGTTGCCGAGCTTGTCCAGCAGCGGGCCGAGGGAGGTGAACTTTTTGTAGGTGGCCGGGTAATCGCGCTCGACCACGGTCATGTTCGGGCAGTTAAGGCCGGGCACCGGGGCCACACCGGCGGTTTTCCAGTCGCTGCCACCGAACGGCTGGGCCAACTCGCCGGGGCTGTCGTGCAACAGCGGCACGGTGACCAGGTCCTGTTCCACGCCCAGCTGGCCTTCGCTCATGGCCGAGAAGGCCTTGGCGATGCCCTTGTAGATTTCCCAGTCCGAACGCGCTTCCCAGGCCGGGTCGATGGCGGCCGACAGCGGGTGGATGAAGGGGTGCATGTCCGAGGTGTTCATGTCGTCCTTCTCGTACCAGGTCGCGGTCGGCAGGACGATGTCGGAGTACATGCAGGTCGATGACATGCGGAAGTCCAGGGTGGTGACCAGGTCGAGCTTGCCGATGGCGCCCTCGTCCACCCACTCGGCTTCGTTGGGCTTGAAGCCGCCACGCTTGCCGAGGTCTTCGTTCATCACGCCATTGCGAGTGCCGAGCAGGTACTTGAGCATGTACTCGTGGCCCTTGCCCGAGCTGCCCAGCAGGTTGGAACGCCAGATGAACATATTGCGCGGGAAGTTGGCCGGGTTGTCCGGCTGCTCGCAGGCAAAGCGCAGCGAGCCGTCCTGCAGCGACTTGAGCACGTAGTCCTTGGCCGGCATGCCAGCAGCGGCGGCGTCGCGCGTGACCTGCAGCGGGTTGCGGTTGAGCTGCGGGGCGCTGGGCAGCCAGCCGGCGCGTTCAGCGCGGATGTTGTAGTCGAGCATGTGCTCGGGGAACTGCGACTTGTCGGCCAGCGGCGAGAGCACTTCATGAATGCTCATCTTTTCATGGCGCCACTGCGAGCTGTGGTTGTAGAAGAAGCTGGTGCCGTTCATCTGCCGTGGCGGGCGGCTCCAGTCCAGGCCGAAGGCCAGGGGCAGCCAGCCGCACTGCGGGCGCAGTTTTTCCTGGCCGACGTAGTGGGCCCAGCCACCGCCGGTCTGGCCGACGCAACCGCAGAGCATGAGCATGTTGATCAGCCCGCGGTAGTTCATGTCCATGTGGTACCAGTGGTTCATCGCCGCACCGACGATGATCATGCTGCGGCCGTGGGTCTTGTCGGCGTTGTCGGCGAATTCGCGCGCAACCTGAATAGCCTTCTCGCGACTGACCCCGGTGATCAGTTCCTGCCAGGCCGGGGTGCCCGGCACCGTGGCGTCGTCGTAGCTGCTGGCGACATTGGCACCGCCCAGGCCACGGTCGATGCCGAGGTTGGCGGCCATCAGGTCGAATACCGTGGCGACCTTGACCTGGCGACCATCGGCCAACGTCAGGCTGCGCACCGGCACGCGGCGCAGCTGGATGTCGTCACCGGGGGCGGCGGCGAAGTGTTCGTGGTATTGGCCGCCAAAGTACGGGAAAGCCACTTCAGCCGCTTCGCCATCGGCGAGCAGGCTCAGGCGCAGGTCGGTGGCACGGCCTTCACCACCCTCACGCGCTTCGATGTTCCACTTGCCCTTCTCACCCCAGCGATAACCAATCGAGCCCTGCGGCGAGACCAGCCCGGCGCTGATGTCGTCGACGGCGATGGTTTTCCACTCGGGGTTGTTTTCCTGGCCAAGGTTGGCGGCCAGGTCCGAGGCGCGCAGGAAGCGGTCGGCGCTGTAGCCTTCGCCGCGCGCTTCGAGCAGCACCAGCATCGGCATGTCGGTGTAGCGCTTGGCGTAGTCGCGGAAGTAGTCACTCGGGGTGTCGAGGTGGAATTCCTTGAAGATCACATGGGCGAAGGCCTGGGCCAACGCGGCATCGGTGCCCTGCTTGGGGTTGAGCCAGAGGTCGGTGAGCTTGGCCACCTCGGCATAGTCCGGGGTGATGGCCACGGTCTTGGTGCCCTTGTAGCGCACCTCGGTGAAGAAGTGCGCATCGGGGGTGCGGGTCTGCGGGACGTTGGAGCCCCAGGCGATGATGTAGTTGGAGTTGTACCAGTCGGCCGATTCCGGCACGTCGGTCTGCTCGCCCCACACTTGTGGCGAAGCGGGCGGCAAGTCGCAATACCAGTCGTAGAACGACAGGCACACCCCGCCGATCAGCGACAGGTAACGGGCGCCCGCAGCGTAGCTGACCATCGACATGGCCGGAATCGGCGAGAAGCCCACCACCCGGTCCGGGCCGTGCTCCTTGACGGTGTGCACGTTGGCCGCGGCGATGATCTCGTTGACCTCTTCCCAGCTCGACCGGACGAAGCCGCCCATGCCGCGCTGGCTCTTGTACGACTCCGCCTTGACCGGGTCGCTGACGATGCTCGCCCAGGCGTCCACCGGCGCCAGGGCCTGGCGCGCTTCGCGCCACAGTTTCAGCAGCGGCTTGCGCACTTTCGGGTACTTCAGCCGGTTGGCGCTGTAGATGTACCAGCTGTAGCTGGCGCCGCGCGGGCAGCCGCGGGGTTCGTGGTTGGGCAGGTCGTTGCGCGTGCGCGGGTAGTCAGTCTGCTGGGTTTCCCAGGTGATCAGGCCGTTCTTCACGTAGATTTTCCAGGAGCACGACCCGGTGCAGTTCACCCCATGGGTGGAACGCACGATCTTGTCGTACTGCCAGCGTGAGCGGTAGACGTTTTCCCAGTCGCGGGATTCCTTGCGGGTTTCACCGTGGCCGTTGGCAAACTCACCTTGCTTGCGCTTGAAGAAGCGCATCTGGTCGAGTATGTGGCTCATGTTCATTTCCTCTCAGGCTGAGCGCGGCTGCCCGCGCCCGTAATCAAGTCGTCGGGTTCGGTCAGCAGGGCGTCTGCGCGCCCTTGCGGGCATACCACCACCAGGTCACCAGGATGCAGCTGAGGTAATAGGCGATGAACGCGTAGAGGGCTGCCTCCGGGCCGCCGGTCAGGGCAATGGAGCTGCCGAAACTCTTGGGGATGAAGAAGCCGCCGAACGCGCCCACGGCCGAGGTGAAGCCGAGCACCGCTGCGGCCTCTTTGCCGGCCTTGGCGCCATCGTTGCGGTGCAGGGTGCGGAAGATCACCGGGATCATGCGGAAGGTCGAACCGTTGCCGATGCCGGTGGTGATGAACAGCACCATGAACATGCTGAGGAAGCCGAAGAAGTGCCCGGCCTCACCCGCACGCGGCAGGAAGGCGATGACCCCGAAGACGGCGGCGATCATCAGCACGAAGTTCCACAGGGTGACCCGGGCACCGCCGAGCTTGTCCGAAATCCAACCGCCGAGGGGGCGCGCCAGCGCGCCGACCAGTGGGCCGAGGAAGGCGAACTTGAGCGCATTCACGTCTGGGAACGAGGTTTTGATCAGCAGTGGGAAGGCGGCGGCAAAGCCGATGAACGAGCCGAAGGTGGCCAGGTACAACCAGCACATCAGCCAGTTGTGCTTGCGCTTGAAGATCACCGCTTGCTCGGAAAATGACGCGCTGGCCGACTTCAGGTCGTTCATGCCGAACCAGGCGGCCAGGGTGACCACGGCAATCAGCGGCACCCACACCAGGCCTGCGTTCTGCAGCCACAATGCGCTGCCGTCGGCGAGTTCGGCGGGGTTGCCACCGGCGGCGCCGAACAGCCCCACGCCAATCACCATCGGCACCAGGAACTGCATGCCGGAAACGCCCAGGTTGCCCAGGCCAGCATTCAGGCCCAGGGCCGTGCCTTGCTGTGCCTTGGGGAAGAAGAAACTGATGTTGGACATCGACGAGGCAAAGTTGCCGCCGCCGAAGCCACACAACAGGGCGATGATCACGAACACACTGTAGGGCGTGGCGGTGTCCTGCAAGGCCACACCCATCCACAGTGCCGGGATCAGCAACGACGCGGTGCTCAGGGCCGTCCAGCGGCGGCCACCAAAAATTGGCACGATGAACGAGTAGAACACCCGCAGGGTTGCGCCAGACAACCCCGGCAACGCTGCCAGCCAGAACAGCTGGTCGGTGCTGAAGGTAAAGCCAGCTGCGTTCATGCGCACGATCACCGTGCTCCAGATCATCCACATGGCAAAGGCCAGGAACAGCGCAGCGATGGAGATCCACAGGTTACGGGTGGCGATGGCCTTGCCGGTCGCGCCCCAGAACTGCGGGTCTTCCGGGCGCCAGTCTTCGATCACCGGCCCAGGCTTGGCCTGGCGGCCGATAGCGGGATTGTTGGATGCCGACATGGTCAGTCTCCTTGAGGTTTCAGGAATCGGAATTCGGGTTTGCCCAGGCGCCCAGCACCGGTGCCTTGCGCACCTCGCTGCGGTACATCCAGATCAGCGAGACCCAGACCACGCCGTACAGGAACATGAAGCTGGAGCTGCGCACACCGGTCAGGTCGACCAACGCGCCGAACACAATCGGCAGGACGAAACCGCCCAGGCCACCGGCCAGGCCGACGATGCCGGACACCGCACCCATGCGGTCGGGAAACTCGTCGGCGATGTACTTGAACACCGAGGCCTTGCCGAACGCCCAGGCCACACCGACGACGAACATCAGCGCGGTGAACATCCAGACGTTGAGGCCGATGTGGAAGGTGCGCATCCCTTCCAGGGTGTACACCGTGATGTCGGTGCGCGGGTACGAGAGCAGAAACAGGCACACCCAGCTCACCCACATCACCCACCAGGTCACGCTGTGCGCGCCCCAGCGGTCCGACATCCAGCCACCGAGTGCACGCAGCACGCCGCCGGGCAACGAGAAGCAGGCGGCCAGCAGGGCAGCGCTCTGCAGGCTGAAGCCGTACTCGCCGACGTAGTACTGGGTCATCCACAGGGCCAGTGCGACGTAGCCACCGAAGACGATCGAGTAGTACTGGCAGTAGCGCCAGACACGTGGGTCCTTCAGGGTGTCCAGCTGTTCGCGCAGCGAGACGGTGGAAGACACCCGGTGCGATTTGTCGTCATAGGTGAAGAACCAGAACATCACCGCCGTGACGAACAGGATCGCCGAGAACACCTTGGGCACCATTTGCCAGCTGGCGGCGGCGATGATCGCCGGGGCCAGGAACTTGGTCAGTGCCGAGCCCGCATTGCCGGCGCCGAAGATGCCCATCGCCAAGCCTTGGTTGGACTTGTCGAACCACTTGGCGACATAGGCAATGCCCACCGAGAACGAACCACCGGCCAGGCCGACGAACAGGCCCAGGGCCAGGAACTGCCAATACGCGGTAGCTTCGCTGATCAGGTAGATCGGCAACACGCAGGCCAGCATCAGCACGAAGAACACGATGCGCCCACCAAAGCGGTCGCCGAGCATGCCCAGCGGCAGGCGCACCAGCGAACCGCTGAGCACCGGGGTGGCGGCCAGCAGGCCGAATTGGGTTTCGTTGAGGTCCAGCAGATCCTTGATAGGCACTCCCAGCACCGCAAACATCATCCAGACCATGAAGCAGATGGTGAAAGCAGTCGTGCTCATCCCGAGCACCAGCCCCTGTTGTACGTTGCGTTGCATGATGAACGCTCTCCAGGGCGACATTTCACGCGCAGGCTAGGAGCATGCCGGCCGGCCACCGTTGACCTGCATCAAGGTGTGCAAAGCCCCGGCTGGCCTACCATTAGCCTGTCTACCCCCAAAGTGGTAGGACTGATAAACAATGATTTATCCTTATTAATCAATAGTTTATATACATTTGTAGAAAGCCATTGGCGGCTGATAGACGGCCCAGGACTCTTTGGAGGTAGCGCAATGCTGAGCTGGCTGAAAAGCTCGTTACCCGCCCGCGCCGGCCTCGCCGTGGTGGTGCTGGCCACCCTCAGCCTGGCCAGCACCCTCAGCGCGGTGATGATCGCCAGGGTCAGTGAGAACGACGCCGCTGCGATGAACACCGCAGGCTCGCTGCGCATGGCCACCTACCGCCTCGACTGGCAACTGGAAGCCAACGCTTCCCAGGCAACCCTCGACCAGCTGAGCCAGGACATGCAGCAGCGCCTGCACAGCCCGGCGCTCGCGCACATGCTCGACGACGGTGAGCAGAGCCCGGTGGGCAAGGCCTTCGCGCAGGTACTCGGGCAGTGGCAGAGCCAGTTGCTGCCGGCGCTGCAAGCCAATGACAAGGCGCTGTTCCAACGCGAAGCCGAGGTGTTTGTCGACCACCTGGAAAACTTCGTCCTGCAATTGCAGAGGCAGAGCGAGCGGCGCCAGGGCTGGCAGCAGAACATCCAGGGCGCGGCACTGCTGATCAGCGTGGTGGTGTTGCTGATCGGCCTGTTCGAGCTCAACAGCAGCGTGCTCGCGCCGCTGCAGGAACTGGTGCGTGCCACCGAACGCTTTCGCGCCGGCAAGCTCGATGCGCGCATCCGCTACCGCTCTCGCGACGAGCTGGGGCAGATGGCCGACAGCTTCAATGCCATGGCCGATGCCATCGAACAATCGCACCACACCCTGGCCTCGCGGGTGGCGGAGAAAACACTGGAGCTGGAACAGAGCAATGCCGCCCTCGACCTGCTGTGCCACGCCAGCCGCAGCATCGCTACCCAGCCCACCAGCGCCGAGCACCTGGACGCACTGATCTCCAGCTTCCAGCAGCGTTTGCCCGGGCTGCGCCTGTCCCTGTGCCTGCGCCGCGAAACCCCGACCGGCGAGGCGCAGTTGATTGCCCTGCATGGCGATGACAACAGCCGCGAGCTGTGCGCCCCTGACGACTGCGCCAGCTGCGAACGCCAGCACCTTGCCAACCGCTTCAGCCTGGCGGTCAGCTCGCAGGGCACCGTGCTCGGCGACCTGCGCGCACACTTTCTTGACGGGCATGCAGCGCACCCTTGGGAGCGTGAGCTGATCCAGGCGCTGGCCGACCTGATCGGCACCAGCCTGTCGCTGGAGCGCCAGCGCGAGAAGGACAACCGCCTGCTGCTGCTCGACGAACGCACCACCATCGCCCGTGAACTGCATGACTCGCTGGCCCAGGCGCTGTCCTACATGAAGCTGCAGGTCAGCCGTCTGCAAACCCTGATTCGTCGCGGCGAAAAGCCTGAAACCCTGCTGTCGGTCAGCGATGAACTCCGTGATGGGCTGAATAATGGTTACCGGCAACTGCGCGAGCTGCTGACCACCTTCCGCCTGCAGATCCAGGATGGCGGGCTTGAGCAGGCGCTGGTGGACACCACCCTCGAATTTGCAGAACGCGGCAACCTGCGCATACGCCTGCAACAGCAACCACTCGCCTTCAACCTCGGGGCCAACGAACAGATCCATGTCCTGCAGATTGCTCGCGAAGCCCTTTCCAATTGTGCCCGACACGCGCAGGCCAGGGAGGCCTGGGTGCACTTGCGCCAGGAAGGAGAAATGATCGAGCTGTTGATCGAGGATGACGGCGTAGGGCTCCAGCCAGACTACGACACACGTTTGCACCACGGCCTGACGATCATGCAGGAGCGCGCTCGCAGCCTGGGCGGCGAGCTCAGCCTTGAGCCACGCCACCCCCAAGGCACCCAGGTGCGGCTGCGTTTCGCGCCCGGGTTTTTGCGCCAACCTGACAGCGAGAGCCATACATGAACCTTGCACGCCCCTACACCCTGCTGCTGGCAGACGACCACCCGATGATGCGCCGAGCGTTGCGCCAGCTGATCGAGCTGGAAAACGATCTGGTGGTGGTCGGTGAA
The DNA here is from genome assembly GCF_055584805.1 of Pseudomonas sp. NPDC090752. Lineage (NCBI taxonomy): Bacteria > Pseudomonadati > Pseudomonadota > Gammaproteobacteria > Pseudomonadales > Pseudomonadaceae > Pseudomonas > Pseudomonas sp. NPDC090752. The sequence goes on from NZ_JBVJLI010000002.1 coordinate 27,297, forward strand.
GCCAACAATGGTCTCGAAGCCTGCGAGCTGGTAACCCGCCTGCAGCCGGACTTGGTGGTGCTCGACAACAACATGCCCGAACTCAATGGTATCGAGGCGCTCAAGCGTCTGCGCGAGCAGGGTTATAGCGGGCAGATTCTCTTGTTCACGGTCTCCGATGCCGAGCAGGACGTGCGCGATGCCATGCGCTTCGGCGCCAATGGCTACCTGCTCAAGGACATGGAGCCTGAACTGTTGATCGACCGCTTGCGTGAGGTGCTGGCTGGCAGCCTGGTGATCAGCCCTTCCCTGACCACGGTGCTGGCCCAGGCGCTGCGTTCGTCACATGGCGCCAGCTCGCTGGACCTCACCGACCGCGAGCGGCAGGTGCTGAAGATGATCGCCGGGGGGTTGAGCAACAAGATGATCGGCAACAAGTTGGGCATCACCGAAGGGACGGTGAAGGTGCATGTGAAAAACCTGCTGCACAAGTTGGGGTTGCGCTCGCGGGTGGAAGCAGCGGTGTGGGCGTTGGAGAATCTGCGTTAGGATGGTTCGGCAGGCCCCTTTTTTGTGGGAGCGGGCTTGCTCCGCGAACACCGGCGAAGCCGGTGCCAACCACCGCGGTGCTTTCTTCGCGGGGCAAGCCCGCTCCCACAAGTACAGCATCGTTCCAGCTAGGCCCTGATTGCCTCGCCCATCCCGCGAATCATCCGCCACAGCACCGGCGGTAGTTGCTCCGGGTCCAGCGCATCGAGCAAATTCTTCACCCCCAGCCCCAGGTCGGTATCGCCCTCGATCACCAACCGTCGCCTAAAGAACAGGGTATCAGGGTCTTCCAGGCGGCTCGCCAGCAAAAAAAAATCCCGCCAGTTGCCACGGATGGTCACATCCGCCCTGCCCCGCGCCGCTACTTTCAGGCGCTGGCCTTCGCAGGTCACGCACCAGGCCAGGCCCAGATCAGTGACTTGCAGCCGTAACCAATGCCCGCGCAACAGTTCAAAAGCCCCCTCGGCCAACGGCTCGGCAAACAGGCGCTGCGCCACCTGTTCGATCGCCAGCTTCTGGCAGGCGAACGGCACGTGCCTGCCGGCCTTGAGCAACGGCTCGCCATACTTGGACAAATGCTTCATGCCAGCGCCTCCCCAACCCTCAACATGCCTGACTGGCCGTGCCAGTAGCCATTACAGCCACCCGTCGCGATGGGCGGTGAAGCGCCTTCACGCACCGCGTCGAACGCGGCAATCACCTCATGCATGCCCTCGCCGCGTGGGCTGAGGCGCAAGATATCCACGCCGCAATCGACCAACCCGGGGTAATCGCTCAGCAGGTTGCTGGCCTCGCCCGACATCGTCTGGATGCCATTGAGCACGAACAATCGCTCACCCTCCTGGCTCAGCATCGGCAGCCCTTCGATGTGCTTCTGGCAGCACAACTGGCAATCGTCCTTGGGCCGATTTTCGGCGCGGGCCGTGAAGCAGCGGGCCGAGTAGGCCAGCGGCAAATGCCCGTAGGCAAACAGTTCGACTTCAGGCCGAGCAATGCCCAACGCGTCCAACTGCACCAGGCAGTCGTGCAGCAGTTGCCCCGAGCACTCGACGGGTGGCACCCAACGCTGCAGGCCGCAATCGATCAACTCCTGCAGCGCATAGGGGTTGTACAGGTTCAGCGCCGGGCCAGCGACAAAGGGCAGGCGCCGCTCGGCGAGCATCTGCACCGCGCCCATGTCATTGGCTTCAACGCGCAGTTCGCCGTTTTCGCACAGGCGCTTGAGGCTCGACAGCTCCGACGCCGCCTCGACCAGCGCCAGCCCCGACAACACCACTTCGGCGCTGCTGCCCGCGCGCAGCTCGCGGGCCAGGGCCAGCCAGTCGTCCAGCGACAGTGCACGGCGCTTGGAGCAGACGGTTTCACCGAGGTAGATCACGTCCAGCGGCTGTCCGGCCATCGCTTCATAGAACGCCAGCAACTGCTGCCGGCTCCAGTAGAACAGCACAGGTCCCAGGCTAAGTTTCATAGGCACCTCACTGCCAGGCTCGATGATAGGCACCCAGCGTCGTCTGGCTGCCTTCGGACAATTGCGCCAGTACCTTGCGCCACTGCGCTTGCACAGCGAACCCGCTGCCCTCCCGGGCATGGGCGTCCAGCGCCTGGCGCCACACGCGCGTCACTTGCTCGACATACGCCGGGCTGCGTTGGCGGCCTTCGATTTTCACAGCGGCAATCCCCAGCTGCGCCAGTTGCGGGATCAGGTCGAGGGTGTTGAGGCTGGTGGGTTCTTCCAGCGCGTGAAACTTTTGGCCCTCGACCACGAAGCGGCCCTTGCACAGGGTCGGGTAACCGGCACGCTCTTCAGGCGCATAGCGGTCGATCAGCACTCCGCCCAGACGCGCGCTGAGGCCCTCGGCATCTTCGCTCCAGCGCACCGCTTTTGCCGGCGAGCAGACGCCGCAGAGGTTGGGCGACTCGCCGGTGACGTAAGACGACAGGTGGCAGCGGCCTTCGGCCATGATGCACAGGCTGCCGAAGGCGAAAACCTCCAGCGGCACTTCACTGCGTTCGGCCACCTGCCGCACCTGGGCCAACGACAGTACCCGCGGCAACACGGCGCGACGAATGCCGTAGCGCTGGTGGTAGAACGACAAGGCCGCCGGGTTGGTGGCAGAGCCTTGCACAGAAAGATGCAGGTTCAGGTTGGGATGGCGCCGGCTAGCGTAGGCCAGCACGCCGGGGTCTGCAGCAATCAGCGCGTCCACGCCAAGGTCAGCGGCCTGGTCGACGGCACGCTGCCAGCGCGACCAGCCCTGTGCCTGGCCGTAGGTGTTGACGGCAACATACAGCTGCCGGCGCTGCTCATGGATCAATGCCAGGCCAATCTCCAGCTGCCGTTCATCGAGGTTGAGCCCGGTGAAGTGCCGGGCATTGGTGTCATCGCGAAAGCCCACGTATATGGCGTCCGCGCCGTGCTGCAACGCGGCCTTGAGCGCAGGCAGGCTACCTGCCGGGCAAACCAGGTGCATGGTGTTGTCTCCTGTGCAAAGCAGCTCAGGCCGCCAGAGTGTCGAAGCTGATGAAGTCGACTGTCTCGCCGGCGCGCAAGGTGCGATTCGCCTCGATCACGGCCAGGCCTTCGGCGCTGCACATGCCGCTGAGCATGGCCGAGCCTTGCCAGGCGTTGGGGATCACGCGCAGGCCTGCTGGCGTCGAGGTGAGCCAGGCGCGCAGGTATTGGCGCCGCAGGTTGGCCCGTGGCCAGTCGAAATTGGCGACCACCGGCATGGCCCGTGGCAACACATCGCGGCGGCCCTGGGCACGCAACAGGAATGGCCGGGCCACCACCTGCAGGCACAGTAGCGCGGCGACGGGGTTGCCCGGCAGGCCAAGCCACGGAGTAGTCCCGACCCGGCCGTAAGCGAATGGCTTGCCGGGCTGAATCGCCAGGCGCCAGAGGCGCAGATCACCCAGCGCTTGGACCGCAGACTTGAGGTGATCCTCCTCGCCCACCGACACCCCACCCGAGGTGATGATCACATCCCAGTCGGCGGCGGCCTTGCTCAATGTCTCGCGGCACGCCTGGGGATTATCCGTCAGGTGGCCGAGTTCACCGACGTCCAGTTGCCAGCCACGCAGTGCTGCAGCCAGGCTGTGGGTGTTGGCATCGTAGATCTGGCCACGGCGCAGCACATCGCCCGGTGCACAGAGTTCATCGCCAGTGCTCAGCAGGCCGACCCGCAGCGGCCGGTACACCCCTACCGAGGCGATACCCTGGCTGGCAAGCAAGCCCAGCTCGGCAGGGCGCAAGCGTTGCCCGGCCTCCAGCAAACGGGCGCCCTGGCGAAATTCTTCGCCACAACGGCGCACATGGTCGCCAGGCCAGCAGGCCGGCAGCCAGACGCTGCCGGCACAGGCCTTGGCGTGCTCTTGCGGCACCACACTGTCGGCGCCGGATGGCAAAGGTGCGCCAGTGAAAATGCGCACCGCATGGCCCTCTGGCAACTCTTCGAGCGCCGCATCCCCAGCCGCAATGCGCCCCGCTAACGGCAGGTAGCCGCCTTCTGCAGGCAGGTCGGCGGCGCGCAGGGCGTAGCCGTCCATGGCGCTGTTGTCCCACGCTGGGCTGGGGCGCGGCGCCAACACGTCATCGGCGAGGATGCGGCCCAGGGCCATGTCCAACGGTAGCCGTTCCGCCGCCGGAGGCCGGGGTGCCTGCTCCAGCAATTCGGCGATGGCCTGATCGACCGGGCGCAGGTTGTCGAGGCTGCAGCCACAGGCATTCATGCGCGGCTCCCGCAGGCCGCCACGGCATGCTCGGGCAATTGCTTGAGGTGAGGTACGAAGTTACACGGCGTGGTGCGGCAGTCGAGCTGCTTGTGCAAGATCTCGTCCCAGCCGGTGCGACAGGCACCCGGGGAGCCCGGCAGGCAGCATACCAGGGTGCCATTGCTAAGCCCGGCCAGGGCGCGGGACTGGATCGTCGAGGTGCCGATCTGCGCCAGCGAAACCTGCCGGAACAGCTCGCCAAACCCTTCCACGTGCTTGTCCAGCAATGGCTCAACGGCCTGGGGCGTGTTGTCACGGGCGGTAAAGCCGGTGCCACCGGTGAGCAGCACCACCTGCACGTGAGGATCGGCGACCCAGGCGCATAGCCGCGCCCGGATCTGCCAGATGTCGTCGGGCACCAGTGCCCGCTCGTAGAGGATGTGCCCGGCTGCCTGCAGGCTATCGACCAAGGTTTGCCCGGAGCCATCGGTGGCCGGGGTGCGGGTGTCGCTGATGGTCAGCACGGCGATGCGCAGTGCCTGGAAGTCGCTGAGTGCAAGGTGAGCCATGTTGGCACCCTCCTCTGAATGACAGCGCGCAGCCTGTGCCAGGTTGGCTGCTTGTCACATTCCTCGAAGGAGGTACACCTGGGGGTAGATGCAGCAAAGCTTGATTTCGATCAAGCCTGGTGGGAGTGGCAGGCATAGTCTGGGGTCAGACGGCGACTGCTGGAGGCATGCCATGGCCAAGAAATTCCCCCATAACCCCAGCCACCCGGAGCGCATCTGCTGGGGGTGCGATCTTTATTGCCCGGCCAAGGCGCTGGCGTGTGGCAACGGGGCGGACCGGACCATGCATCCGGTCGAGTTGTTCGGGGAGGATTGGGATAGTTTCGGTACGCTGGAGGAAGAAACCGTGGGAGCGGCTTCAGCCGCGAACACCGGCGAAGCCGGTGCCATCCACCGCGTCGCTTGCTTCGCGGCTGAAGCCGCTCCTACAGGGAAGGGGTAAAATCCAGGGTCAGAACGCCGTATTGACCGTCAGCGACATGCTCCGCGGATCTCCATAAATCGCCCCCGCATAGAACCCGTACTGGGTGTAGTAATGCTTGTCGAACAGGTTGTCGACATTGAGGCTGACCGAGGTATCGTCGGTCACCTGGTACTTGGCCATGGCATTCCAGATCGCATAACCCGACCAATTCACATCCGTCGAGCCCCCACTTACACCATTCACAGGTTGCCCTGCGGGGCTTGAGATTGCGCGGATGTTGGTCTGCGCCTTCACGCCTGCACCCAAGGTCAGGCGATCGAGCGGGCCCGACAGGCGATAGGTGGTGGAAGCCTTGAACAGGTGCGACGGGTCACTGCGCCCATCGCTGTCGACGCGACGGAAATGCAGGTAGGTATAGCCCGCATACACATTCCAGTTCGGTGTCAGGGCGCCGGCGATTTCCAGGTCGATGCCGTCGGTTTCCTGGCCAGTACCGGCCTTGTAGGCATCCCCTCCCGTTGGGGTGGTCAGGCCGTCGTCGAGCACCGCCTTGTTTTCCTGCTGAGTGCGGAAATACGCCGCCGAGGCATTCAGGCGGCCATCCAGCCACTCACCCTTGATACCGGTCTCGTAGCTTTTGCCGCGGATCGGCTCGACCTTGGTGCCGCTCTCGGTTTCGGCCGTCTGCGGGTTGAAGATGTCGGTGTAGCTGGCGTACAGCGAGTAGGTGTCGTTGAGGTCGTACACAACGCCCAGGTACGGCGTGACGATACCGCTGTTCTGCTGATTGCTGCGCACGCCGCTGACATTGCGGGTGGTGGCCGAATAATCGGTGGTGCGCATGCCGACGATCACCGACAACGGGTCGGTAATGCTCAGGCGGGTGGCCGCGTACATGCCCTGCAAGCGTGTAGTGGTCTTGCTGTGGCGGCCGGTGCGCGAGGCAAGCATGTCGTAGTCGCTGTCCACGCCGTTGTGCCAGTTGGTCACCGGGAAGCCGTTGTTGGCGCGGAACTGGCAGCCCACCGAGGGTGCGCTGACGCGGTCGTCACCGACCATCGTGCAGCTGTACTCCGGCGACCAGGCCACGGTGCGGCTGTCGTTGTAGCCGACCATCGCCTGGTGAGTGCGGCCAAACAGCTGGTAGGGCCCGGACAGGTCGAACTGCGCCGACTGCTGGGTAGTGTCGCTGGAGCTGTGCAGGCCGTTGAGCACCGCACCGCTGCCATCCTGGTCCCAGTAGCCGCCATAGCTGCCGCGCCCGGCCGAGTTGACCTTGGCCAGACCGCGGTGGTTGAGCGCCTCGCTGGTGCTTTGGGCGGCTTTCAGGTCGAGGGTCCAGTCGTTGTCGAAGTGGTGCACCAGGGAGCCGAAGGCGGTACGGGTGGTGTATTCGCCAAAGCTCCAGCTCGGTACCACGTTGGTGCTGCGCGGCAGGTTCGTGGTGCTGCCGTCGCGGTACCAGATCGGGATGTTGGCGCCCCAGCCGCCACCAACGACCTTGTTGTATTCGTACTGGTAGCCGGCGCCGAGGGTGGTGGCGTCGTCGATGTCGAATTCGAAGTTGGCCAGGGCCGCGCGCGAGCGTTCGGACTGGTTGTCACGGAACGAGTTGGCATCGCCCTGGGTCATCACGAAGCGCGAGCGCAAGCGGCCGTCCTCGGACAGCGGCAGGTTCAGGTCAGCGCCCAGGCGGCGCTTGTCCCAGCTGCCGTAGGTGGCATACGCACTGCCGCCAAAGGTCTTGGTCGGGGCTTTGCGAATCAAGTTGACGGTGGCCGACGGGTCGCCGGTGCCGCCGAGGAGGCCGTTGGCGCCACGGACGATGTCGATGCGCTCGTACAGGTCCATGTTCAAAGCATTACCGCCGCCGCTGAAGTCCGAGCCACCCTGGAACTGCAATCCATCGACCTTCCAGTTGCTGATCGAGTAACCTCGGGCACGGAAGTCGGTACGCCCGCCGACTTCGGACTTGGTGGTGCTCACGCCCGGCGTGGTGTCCAGGGCCTGTTCGATGCTGTGGATGGCGCGGTCGTCCAGCTGCTGACGGGTAACGGTGGTGACCGACTGCGGTGTCTGGCGCGGCGTCAGTTTGAGACCGGTGGAGCTGCGCGTGCTTTCCACCGTGTAACCCAGCTGGCCGGTCTCATCCGCGGACAGCAGCGCGCTGTCATCGATCTGGGTGGCATCCAGTTCCAGGGGTTGATTGTCGGCGGCCATGGCACCGCCACTGACGGCCAGTGCAACGAACCAGGCAAGCGGGTGAATCGTGAGGCTGTGAGGTTTCATTTGGGAAGGCTTCGTATTTGCAGATGATTTTTTGTTACGATTCTAGGCATCCGCCCTCCGCGCTCCATGCCCGGCTTGTACGGGCATGTAATTGAACGTAACGAGCGCTGCCAGCCCTCCCGAACAGGTGTTTTTAGCCATGAGCACGACCTTGCTGGTTGTCGATGATGACGACGAGATCCGCGAACTTCTCTGTGATTACTTGAGCGATGCCGGCTACACGGTGTTGGCTGCGGCAGGTGGCGAGGGCATGCGCGAGCAACTGGCCCAACACAAGGTTGAGCTGGTGGTGCTGGACCTGATGCTCCCGGGCGAGGATGGCTTGAGTCTGTGTCGACAGCTTCAGGCAACCCCGGGCTTGGCGGTGATCATGCTGTCGGCCAAGGGCAGCACGCTGGACCGCATCATCGGCCTGGAAGTGGGTGCCGACGACTACCTGGCCAAGCCGTTCGAGCCGCGCGAACTGATTGCCCGCATCAAGGCGGTTTTGCGCCGCCCCCAGCGTCTTGAGGTTGCCGCCGAAGCGCTCGCCGACGATGCGCAATGCTTTGCCGGCTTCAGCCTCGACCACGTCAAGCGCCTGCTCACCCACCCCGATGGCCAGGCGTTGACCCTGCCACGCTCCGATTACCGGGTGCTGCGTGAACTGCTGGAAGCCAACAACCGCGTGGTCTCACGTGACCAGTTGACGCGCAGCGCGTTCGGCCGCGACCACCTCCCCGACGACCGCTCGGTGGACATGTGCATCAGCCGCCTGCGCCAGCAGCTGCGCCGCGCGCCGGGTGGCGGTGTGCAGATCCTCACCATCCGCAACGAAGGCTACTTGCTGAGCATGGCCCGCGCTCAAACGGCCGGCTGAGGTGCGCTGGCTTAGGCGGTTGTGGCCGCGCACCCTGTTTGGCCAACTGCTGCTGATCATGGTCAGCGGCACGCTGGTGATTCAGTTGATGTCCAGCAGCATCTGGTTCGATGTGCGCTTCGCTCAGGTGTTGGAGGCCCCCGTCAGGTTGATGGCCGCACGCAGCGCGCCGCTGATTGCCTACGCCAATTGCCATGCTGGGTCGCTGCCACTACCGGCACACTATCAAGTGCGCTGTTCCGACGACGTGCCAGCCGTGGAGGAAGACCAACGCCGTGGGCGACGTCGGGTCGAGTTGTTACTTCAGCAGGCGCTCACGTACGAAATAGGCCATGCCCAGGAAGTTCGACTGCTCAAGGTGCAATTGACTGACGAGCTCGGCCAGCCGATCGTCTGGCGCAGCCTGTTCGGCTTGCGCACCGCCCAGGCGCATATCCAGTTCGCCGTGCCCTTGGCCGACGGCCATTGGCTGAGCATCGACGGCCAGGAGTTACAAGGCTGGAGTGGCGAGTCGGCCTGGGTGCTGATCAGCGATTACCTGCTGCGAGTGTACGCACTGCGCATCGTCGCGGTGCTGCTGGTCTGCCTGATCGCGGTACGCCTGTGCCTGCGCCCACTGCGGCGCCTGGCCGATGCCGCACGCGGCCTGGGTGCCAACCTGGAACAGCCTCCGCTGGCATTGGATGGCCCGGAAGAAGTGCGCCAGGCTGCCCAGGCATTCAACGCCATGCAGCAACGGCTGATCGCCATGGTCAACGACAAAGCCTATTTCCTCGCTGCCGTATCCCACGATTTACGCACCCCGCTGACTCGCATGCGCCTGCGTCTGGAACGCCTGCCTGACGATGACCACCGCGAGCGTTTGCGGCAGAACATCACGCAGATGGACGACATGATCGGCCAGGTGCTGGATTACCTGCGCGCGGGGGAGCAACAGAACCTGCAGCAGGTCGATGTCGACCGGTTGGTGGCCCGGCTGTGCGCGGACCTTGCCAGCGCCGACGAGCCGCTGCCGGTGCAGGGCAAGGCTGGCAGCCTGCGGGTCGATGCCTTGCTGCTGCAGCGTTGCCTGCAAAATCTGTTGGTCAATGCACTGCGCTATGCCGAGGATGTTTCCGTCACCCTGGAGCGCACCACTACGGTCGTGTTCATCCATATCGACGACGTCGGGCCAGGCATCGACCCAGGGCTGCTGGCGACCATTACAGATCCGTTCGTGCGCGGTGAAGGGTCGCGCAACCAGGCGTCTGGGGGGTATGGATTGGGGTTGAGCATTGCCCAACGGATTGCCGCCAGCCACGGCGGTGAGCTGATGCTTGTGAACCGCGACGGTGGAGGGTTACGCGTAAGCGTGCTGCTGATCGGCTAACTCAGTAGTTCCAATGCTCATCGGGAGCCCAGTGGCAGCGGCTTCAGCCGCGAACACCGGCGAAGCCGCGCCAGCGCGCGCTGGTGGTGCCGGACAAGGCCGAGCGGGTTGCCAGCTTCCACCGCAACACCCTGCATGCCCTGGCCGAGATGCTCGCCGCCGCCGGCCTGGAACACCCGTCCGAGCTCAAGCCGAAGCACTTGGCGCGACGCATCAGCTCCAGTCAGATCAGTCTGTTTTCGGATGTGCATACGTTCCTCAAGCCCGGCGAATTGCTCAGTGGCTCGATCGCGAGCGAGTTCTATGCGCGGATGTGGCGGATGGCGCGTAGCGATAGCTTTGCACCGGAGATGGGGGAAACAGCTTCGAAACCGGCGCCAGCGGTACGCCGGAAAGAAACAACCCCGGCTTAGGCCGGGGCTGCTCGGTACACGGGATCAGTATCAGAAGATGCTGATCGGGTACTCGACGAATACACGGACTTCGTTGCCGTCGTCGAAATAGCCGTTCTGCTGTACAGCGTTGTTGGTGCGAACGAACGAGCTGCGCAGCTTGATCGACAGGTCCTTGGCCGGGCCTTCCTGAACGACGTAACGGATCTGGTTGAAGATCTCGCGCTCTTTACCTTCGCCGAAGCCTTGCGGGGCGCCGACCTTACGGGTGTTGATGTTGTCACCCACCACATAGGCCAGCTTGTAGGTCAGGCCCGGGATGCCGTAGGCACCGAAGTCCAGGCCGTAGCCCAGCTGCCAGGAGCGCTCGTCTTCGGCGTTGAAGTCGGACCAGTAGGAGTTGGCCAGGAAGATGGTCGAACCACCGTCACCCACGCCGCCTTCGTTCTGGTACCAGCCGTAGTTGTAGCCGGTACTGCCGGTGCTGCGCTGGTGCGCCAGGGTGAACGAGTGCGGGCCGTAGGCGTAGGTCGCAGCCAGGCTCCAAATGGTGTTGGAGTCGCCGTTGAGTCCAGCTGCCTGAACATACTTCTTGTCGATGTCCGACTTGTAGCCGTTGAAGTCCAGGGTCAGCGACTGCTCACTGTTAATCGGGAAGACGTAGTTCAAGCCCAGGTAGTGCTTCTTCATCACGTCTTCGTTGTCTGCGGTGTACAGCGAAGCGGTGAAGTTGTCGGTGAACTTGTAGCTGCCGCCGAAGACGTTGATCGACTTCAGGCCGCCACCGTCACGACGCTCGGCGCTCTTGCGCGCTTCCTGGGTGAAGCGGCCGGCGTTCAGCTCCAGGCCTTCGATCTCCTTGGAGGTGATCAGGGTGCCGGTGAAGCTTTCTGGCAGCAGGCGACCGTCGTCGTAGTTCAGCACTGGCAGGGTCGGCATCTGGTCACCGTACTTGAGCACGGTGTTGGAGATGCGGAACTTCACGGCTGCACCAGCGCGGGCCAGGTCGTGCGGGCCGCTTGCGTTTTGGTCCGCGTTCTTGGTGTTACCCGGCTTGAAGAAGTCGACACCGGCGCCGCCGTTGTGACCCTTGCCGCCGTCCAGACGCACAGCGTACAGGCCGAAGGCGTCAACGCCGACACCGACGGTGCCCTGGGTGAAACCAGAGGAGAAGTTAGCGATGGCCGCCTGGCCCCATTCGATCTGGTCATCGGTACCGTGCTTCTTGTCACGGTTGATGTAGGCGTTGCGCAGCAAAACGTTTGCGTGGCTGTCTTCGATGAAGCCCTTGCTGTCGGCCTGCTCGTTGGCCTGTGCCTGGGTCGCGGCGATCATCGCCAGGGCGACCAGGCTGATCCTGGTTTTCAACATGTTGTTCTTTTCCTTATTTCTTAATCAAAAACGCTCTGCAATATGACGCCAGGAACCAACGCCCCTTCGTAGGTTCGACGCTATGCGGATCCAACTGAAAGGCCGCCGTGGGTTGCGTGGCGGGCCTTGTGCAGCAGCATGGCCAGGTCATGGCCATCAGGCGTTGGCCGAATCCTAGCCGTGTGCGATTACAAATGTCAAAAAGTCGTGAAATGCAGGTCGATATAACCAAAATAACCGGCATGTGAAGGGCATTTCCATGCACGTTCGCGCCATCAGTGGGGTTTTTGTCTCTTGTAAGATGTGTCGAACTGACGCACCGGATAATTTTCCGGCCGCGCCCCACTGCCAAACGACTAGTTACAAAGTGTTACCTATGTAAAGACGAGTCTTTACAAATAGCCAAGCAACAGCAAATAACAAGCATTACCATTCGCGCCTCTTTATCACCTGCCTTAGGTCCGGATGCTTCCATGCGTGCCCCCTGCCGCCTTTCACCCCTCACTTTAGGGCTGTCGCTGCTGTTCAGCGCCAGCCTGGCCAGTGCCGCCTCCACCACCCTGCCCGAGTTGTCGGTGACCGCCGACAGCGAGCGCGAAGAAGAAACTCCACGGGTCAAGGAGGTCAGTACCGCAACCCGCACCTCGACACCTGTGCGCTATGTGCCCCAGGCCATCGACACGGTGAAAACCCGCAATGTCCTGGACTACGGCAGCGACTCGCTGGGCAAGGCACTCGAAGGCATTCCCAACGTCAGCAGTGGTGCCGACACGCGATTCGACAGCGTGCGCATCCGCGGTTTCGAAGCGAGCAACGACTTCTACCTGGACGGCATCCGCGACGACAGCCAGTACATTCGCGACCTGCACAATATCGAGCGGGTCGAAGTGCTCAAGGGCCCGGCCGCCGTGCTGTATGGCCGTGGCAGCCAGGGCGGTATCATCAACCGGGTAAGCAAGGCGCCGGAACAGGGCCGCCGCTCCTCCATCGAAGCCCAGGGTGGCAGCGAGGACTTGCGCAGCCTGTATGCCGACCTCAGCGCCGACCCCAGCGACACCGTCAGCCTGCGTCTGAACATGGGCAACCAGGATAACAACAGCTTCCGCGATGGCATCGATGGCAGCCGCCAGCTGTTCGCCCCGTCGATGAGCTGGCAGCTCACACCCGACCTGAACTGGCTGGTGCAGTACGAGTACAGCCGCTACAACCGTACTCCCGACCGCGGCATCCCTGGGGTCAACGGGCGTCCGGCCGATGTCGGCCGCAGCACCACTTATGGCGATACACAGCGCGATTTCATCGACGATCGTGCACAATCGCTGCGCTCGCGCTTGAACTACCAGCTCAACGACACCTGGCAACTGCGCCATACCCTCGGCCTGTTCAAGCTCGACAGCGAGTTCGACAACACCTACCTGACGGGCTACAACGCCAGCAACAACTCGGTCACCCGCCAACGCTGGCAGCAGGACTTGAACACCCGCAACCTGTTCAACAACCTGGAAGCCGAGGGCGACTTCGCCACTTGGGGCCTGGAGCACAAACTGCTGCTGGGCCTGGAGTTCGGCAACCAGCGCCGCGACCCGACGCTGTACACCGCCGCTGCGGTCTCGGCCGGTGGCCGCCCGGTACCAAGCCTGGACCTGAACAACCCGAATCGCGACCTGCAGCACACCGGCCGCATGGTCGTATCGAGCGACAACCACACCGTGGTCGACAGCCGTGGTCTGTACCTGCAGGACCAGATCCGCCTCAACGATCAGTGGCAGATTCTGGCCGGTGTGCGCTTCGACCAGTTCGAGGTGGAGACCACCAACAAGGTCCGCAACCTGTCCGAAAAGCAGGACAGCACTACCACCAGCCCGCGCCTGGGCGTGGTCTATACACCGTGGCGCGACCACTCGTTCTACGCGTCGTGGAGCAAGACCTTCTCGCCCGTCGGCGGCGGCCTGATCGGCATTACCCCAGGCGCACCGGGCAACACCAACGACACCGGCCCCGAACTGACCCGGCAGAAAGAAATCGGGGTCAAGAGCGACTGGTTCGACGAGCGCCTGACCACCACCTTCGCCATTTATGAACTTGAGTTGTACAACCGCCGCACGCGTGACCCGAACAACCCGGAAATCACCCTGCTGAGCGGGCTGCAGCGCTCACGCGGGATCGAGCTGACCGCAACCGGCAACATTGTTGGCAACTGGTACGTTCGTGGCGGTATCGGTTTGCAGGACGCAACCATCGTCAAGGACAACAACGGGCTGGAAGGCAATCGCATCAACGATGTGGCCAAGCGCAACGGCAGCCTGTTCGTGACCTGGAAGCCGGAGCTGGGCTGGTACGCCGAGACCGGTTTGACGCTGGTGGGTGAACGCTATGCCGACAACCAGAACACCACGGTGATGCCGGGTTATGGGCGTTGGGATGCGCTGGCCGGGTTCCGTACGCATGACTGGGATGTGCGGGCGGCGCTGAGCAACATCACTGACAGGACGTATTACAGCTCGGCTACCAGTGCGGCGCAGATTCAGATTGGTGATCCGCGTAGCCTGGTGGTGACCGGTACCTATAGCTTCTGATTTTTTTGCTGGCTGTTCTGGCCTCTTCGCGGGCAAGCCCGCTCCCACAGGTGCCCCACAGCTCTCAGGCTCGGTGGGCTACCTGTGGGAGCGGGCTTGCCCGCGAAGGGGCCGGCACTGACACCTGTCAGTGCCACACACCCAGCAGTGCTTCCAGCTCCGCATCGCTGATCAGCCCTTGGGGATAGCGGCCGTCAAGCAGACGTCGTGGGTCGGTCGTCCTGACCCGTTTGCCTCCATGGTGTTTCAACCACTGCGTCAAGGTTCTGAGCGATTGGTGATTCACTGCCGATGGGCGCAAAGCCGTCTCACTTGCTGCGTTCATGTCTACACGTACTCCTGGTGCCCGTGAGCGGCTAATCTACTTCGCGATTGTTACAGAACGGCATGACCGACCTGTCCGGGTTAACTCCCTGAAAACAATACAAAACATATGCCATTTCGGCGGACTGGATGTCGCCGCAAAAAAAAGGCCCGTCATCTGACGGGCCTCATTTTGCGGCGTTGTCTCAGCGCTTGGCCGGTGCCGGTTGCTGTTGGGTCAGGCAGTGGATGTTGCCCCCACCCAGCAGCAGTTCGCGGCCTGGAATCATCACCACTTCATGGTCAGGGAAGACCTTGGCCAGGATCGCTCTAGCCTGGGCATCCGCCGGGTCATTGAAGCTCGGCGCAATGATGCCACCGTTGACGATCAGGAAGTTCACATAGGATCCGGCCAGGCGCACCGACGGGTCGCGCTCCTGGCTACCGGCCACGTGGTCGACACCGGCGCACTCTTCCTCAGTGGCGAACAGCGGCCCCGGGATTGGCATCTTGTGCACCACGAACTCGCGGCCTTTGGCATCACGGCTGTTTTTCAGCACCTCATAGGCAGCATGGCAACGCGTGTAGTTGGGGTCGTTGGAATCATCGGTCCAGGCCAGTAACACTTCGCCTGGGCTGACGTAACAGCAGAAATTGTCGACGTGGCCATCGGTTTCGTCGTTGTACAGGCCATCCGGCAGCCAGACGATGGTCTGGACGGCCAGGTGCTCACGCAGAATGTCTTCGATCTGCTCGCGGTTAAGGTGCGGATTGCGGTTGCGGTTGAGCAGGCACTCTTCGGTGGTGATCAGGGTGCCCTCACCGTCCACGTGGATCGAGCCGCCCTCCAGCACGAAGCCTTCGGTGTGGTAGCGCTGGCAGCGCTCCATTTCCATGACCTTGGCCGCCAGTTCCTCGTCGCGGTTCCATGGCGCGTACAGGCCGCCATCGAAGCCACCCCAGGCGTTGAAGCCCCAGTCCACACCGCGCACTTCGCCCGCGTTGTTGATCACGAAGGTTGGGCCGGTGTCGCGCACCCAGGCGTCATCGTTGCTGATTTCAACTACGCGAATGTTCGGCAGGTCGAGCTGGCGACGGGCGTTTTCGTACTGGCCGGCGGATACCGCCACAGTGACCGGCTCGAAACGGGCGATGGCCTTGGCCAAGGTCACGTGGGCAGCCTGGGCAGGCTTGCCACCCAGACGCCAGTTGTCTGCACGCTCTGGCCAGACCATCCACACCTGGCTTTGCGGTGCCCATTCGGCAGGCATGTGGAAACCGTCGGCGCGGGGGGTGGAGTTGAGGGTTTTCATGGTTAACCTCTGCAAAGGCCCTAGGCCGATGGTCAATTGAATTTCGGTTTTATAACCGATATATATCGGCTTTAAAAGCTAGATTAATCCGAACGGTCAATAAAAATGCCGCGCTTACCGATAACAATCGGCATACACGGCATTCCTGAGCTTACAGATCTTCGGACAAAATCTGATCCACGCTGTTCACAAAGTAGTCCACGCTCGCCCGTGTGGTGCACATCGGCGGCTTGATCTTGAGGATGTTCAGGTAATCGCCAGTCGGCTGCATGAAAATGCCCAGGTCACGCAGGCGGTTGCACAAGGTCATGGTTTCTTCGGTAGCCGGCTCCAGCGTCTCGCGGTCGCGCACCAGCTCCAGGCCCAGATAGAAGCCCGAACCGTGTGCAGCACCTGCCAGCGGATGTTTGTCGACCAACGCTTGCAGGCGCGCTTTGAAGTAACGCCCGGTTTCGCGGGTGTTTTGCCACAGCCCCTCTTCTTCCATCACATCCAGCACCGCCATGCCGATACGGCAACTGACCGGGCTGCCGCCTGCAGAAGAGAAGAAGTAACCCTGCGCTTCCAGCGCCTCGGCGACCTCGCGGCGGGTGATCACAGCGCCCAGTGGCTGGCCGTTACCCATGCCCTTGGCCATGGTGATGATATCGGGTACCACGCCCTGCTCTTCGAAGCCCCAGAAGTACTCGCCCAGGCGGCCATAACCGACCTGCACTTCATCGGCGATGCACACACCGCCGCGGGCACGCACTTTGGCATAGGCATCCTGCAGGTAGCCTGGCGGCAGCGAGATGCCACCGGCATTGCCGTACACCGGTTCACAGATCATGCCGGCCAGCTGACGGCCACGGGCGTCGAGGTCGGCCAGCTTGGCATCGACGTCGCGCAGGTAGTCGCCGGCGCTGTCGGCGCCGCGATAGCGGCCACGGAAAGTGTTCGGCGCCTCGACCGGGTGCACCCAGTCCGGCCGGGTTTGCAAGGCTTGCGGGTTGTCGGCGATCGAGGTGGAAATCGCATCCGTGGCCACCGACCAGCCATGGTAGGCCTCCAGTACGCTGAGCAAGTCGCGCCCCCCACTGTAGGCCCAGGCCAGGCGGATCGCCAAGTCGTTGGCTTCGGTGCCGCTGTTGACCAGGAAAACCCGGTCGAAACCGGCCGGCGCCAGCTCGAGCAAGCGTTCGGAGAACTCGGCGATGGCGGCGTAATGAAAACGTGAGTTGGTGTTGAGCAGCGACCACTGGCGCGCCGACTCGGCCACCATGCGCGGATGGCCATGGCCGAGTACCGCGACGTTGTTGAGCATGTCGAGGTAGGCGCGGCCTTGCATGTCGAACAGGTAATTACGCCAGCCACGTTCGATGTGCGGCGGCTGTGCGTAGTAGTGTTTCTGCGAACGGGCAAAGCTGGCGTCGCGGCGGGCCAGCAAGGCCTGCGGGTCGGCCAGCGGCTCGGCATCGCAGTCGAAACCTAGCAGCGCTGCCGGTGACGGGCAGAGCGCCAGCCAGGCGGCAGCTTGCGAAGGCGTGGCAAAGAACGGCGGCTGGAGCGCGCCGTCCAGGCACAACTGAACACTGAGGAAGCCACAGCTGCTGCCCAACGCCTGCCCCTTGGCCACGGCCTGGCCGTCTGCCGGGGCATCTTCCAGGCCACTAAGCCACAAGGCCCATTGGGCCGTGCGCAGGCATCCGCGACCATCGCCCTGGCGCTGCCAGGTACCTGCTTGAGGGGCTTGCAGCGCGGTACCGTTGGCTACGTGCAACTCGACGCCCAGGGCGCAGGTGGCGGGCTCTTCGGGGCGGTCGATGTGTGTCTGTGACAGGCGGTATTGCCCATGCAGGCTGCACGCAGGCGCCGGCTGTGCGGTCAGCAGGCGCTGATCGAAGCCAGGTTGCTGCCAATTTCCAGCTTCGCAGTGTGTGCTGAGTACGCCCATATCGACCTGGGCAACACCCTGCCCGGCCAAGTCCGGGAGCAACGGCGCAAGGTCGGCCAGGTCAGGCGCGCACGGCTCAAGACCCGCTGCCTGCACAATGGCGGCTTCCATCAGGGCGAAAGGCACGGCGGTAGCGGTGTCGAAGATCTCCCACTCATGGGCGATATTGTCGCGGGTGTACTGGTTGCCAGGATCCACTGCCAATTGTTGCTCGCTGCTCAGCACCAGAACGGCGGCACGGTTCAGCACCAGTGGCCACAGGGCGCGTAGTTCGGCTTCGCTCAATGGATTTATAGCCTGGTAGGCGGTAACTGCCGGCAGGACGCGCAACGGGTCTCCCTCAGCATGGTGCAGCAGTGCCGCGCAGGTGACCGACAGGTCGGCGATACGCCAGGTACGCAGCAGGTCGCCGAAATCGATCACGCCTTGAAGCTGCCATTGACGTTCGCTGTCTCGAGCCCACACCGCGTTGTCGTCGGTGATGTCCAGGTGCACGGCTTGGCTCGGCAGTTGCCCGACCAGCGGTGCAAGCTTTTCGGCGGCCAGGCGAGTGGCCTGCCCGACACGGGCGCGCTGGCCAGCATCCTGTAACACCGGTAGAAGATGCTCGATCAGTGCCTGGGCATGCTGCGGATCCCATTGCAGGGTGCGCGCCAGGCCTGGGTGGTCGAAATCGGCCAGGGCCTGGTCGACGCGGGCGCAAAGTGCGCCCAGTTCGGCCATCAACCGGGGCGGCATGTGTTTGAGGCGCGTCAGCGGCTGACCCTCTATATAATCCAGCAGGCGTGCGCGCAGCGGTTGCCCGTCGATGTTCAGCGCCAGCAAATCCTGGCCGTCCCGGGCCGTACGTACCGCAGGTACCGGCAACCCCTGCTCACCCAGGTAGGCCAGCGCCGCATGCTGCGCCTCCAACTCCACCTGGGCATAATTGCCATGGCAAACCTTGAGCACGAACCGCGCTTGCCCCGTGTCCAAGCGGAAGTTGAGGTCCTGCTGGCTGCCCAACGCCGACAAACTGCCAACCAGGTCGTAATGGGCCTGCAGCAAGGCATGCGCCTGGGCTTCGCTGAGCGAGGGGCTGGGCAGGCTGGAACGCTGAATCAGGGTGCGCAGGGGCATGAAGATGAAACCTCTTTTACTTTTTTGCTTATCTCGCCACTGCCCAGGCCGATACACAAGTGGCAAAGATGAAATGATGTTTGTGCGTCCGTGCGCAGTCATGATGGCAATCTAGGCTGCAACAGGCCAAGGCGGGCTAAATTCAACGAGACTGGTACGGTCCCCTGAGTACACGGGTCAGATAATCACCATGAACATAATTGCAACCGATATCCCTGATGTACTGATCATCGAACCAAAAGTCTTCGGCGATGACCGCGGCTTTTTCTTCGAAAGTTTCAATGCCCGCGAATTCGCCAGGCAAACCGGTTTTGACGCCCGCTTCGTCCAGGACAACCACTCTCGCTCTCAGCGCGGCGTGCTCCGTGGCCTGCACTACCAGATCGACAACCCCCAGGGGAAACTGGTCCGTGTGACCCAGGGTGAAGTACTCGACGTTGCCGTGGATATTCGCCGCAGTTCACCCACGTTTGGCCGCTGGGTCGCGACCCGCCTGTGCGCCGCAGACCACCGCCAGTTTTGGATTCCACCAGGGTTCGCCCATGGTTTCGTGGTACTGAGCGAGTCGGCTGACTTCCTCTACAAGACCACCGACTACTACAACCCTGCCGCCGAGCGTTGCATCCGCTGGGACGACCCGCAACTGGCCATCGACTGGGGCGTGGAAGCGCCACTGCTGTCGGCCAAGGACCAGGCTGGCGCGTTGCTGAAAGACGCCGACCTGTTCCCATGAGGATTGGCTGCCTCAAGTAGCGCATAATTGCGCCAGACTCCACTGGCGCATTTTCGCAATGATTGCAAAACCCACGCACCCTCGCCGTCCCCGCTGGCGCAGCCTTGCCCTGCTGGCCCTGTGCCTGGCCCCGTTGCTGTGGCCGTTGCACCACCTTGCCGAACGCTATTACCAGGACGAACTGGCCTCGCAGAACCGCCAGACCCTCGACCTGTACGTGGCCAACCTGCTCGGTACCCTGCACCGCTACGAAACCCTGCCGCAGATCCTCGGCGACCTGCCGGCGCTGCGCGGCGTGCTGGACGACCCGTTCAAGCTCGAAGCGGTAACCAACGCCAACCGCCTGCTCAAGGACATCGTCCAGCAGACCGGTGCCGAGGTGATGTACCTGATGGATGTCAGCGGCAACACCCTGGCCGCCTCCAACTGGGACAAGCACGACAGCTTCGTCGGGCGCAACTTCGCCTTCCGCCCGTACTTCAACGAAGCCATGGCCGGGCACCTTGGGCGCTTCTTCGGCCAGGGCACCACCTCGGCCAAGCGCGGCTACTTCTTCGCCGCCGCCGTGCGCGACCGCGAGCGTATCGTCGGCGTGCTGGTGGTCAAGGTCGACCTCGACCACACCGAAACCCTCTGGGGCCGAACCCCCGAGCAACTGCTGTTGACCGACCACAATGGGGTGGTCATTCTCACCTCGCGGCCAGACTGGCGTTTCCGCGCCACCCGCGAGCTGACAGAGGCCGAGCGCCAGGCGATCATCGCCATCCAACCCTACCCGACCCAGGCGCCGCAGCCACTGGTGCTCAACCAGGATGCCTGGCTAACCCAGACCCGCGACATCAAGGAGACCGGCTGGCAAGTCAGCATCCTCGCGCCGCGCCTGCTGGTCGACCGTTCGGTGCAGACGGTCATGGCCATCGGCGGCGGTACGCTGCTGGTGCTGATGCTGCTGGCCGGCCTGGTGATGCAGCGGCGCCGGCACTATATCGACCGCATCGACTTCGAGGCCCGTGGCCGTCAGGAGCTGGAAAACCGTGTGATGCAGCGCACCGCCGACCTCGAAGGCCTCAATACCCGGCTAAAAAGCGCGGTGCTGGAGCGCGAGAGCGCCCAGCAGGAACTGGTGCGTGCCCAGGACGAGCTGGTGCAGGCCGGCAAGCTGTCGGTGCTCGGCACCATGTCGGCGAGCATCAGCCACGAACTCAATCAGCCCTTGGCCGCAATCCGCAGCTATGCAGAAAATGCCGAGATCCTGCTTGACCACCAGCGCACCGAGGATGCCCGCGGCAACCTCAAGCTGATCGGCGAGTTGACCGGGCGCATGGCCTCGATCATCGCCCACCTGCGCGCCTTCGCTCGCCGCGATCGCCACGCCCCGGAAAGCGTGGCGCTGCAGCCAGCGCTGGACGACGCCCTGGCCTTGCTGGCCAAGCGCCGCCGGGCCATGGCCGTGGAGCTGGTCCGCGACCTGCCCGATGCCACCCTGTGGGTACAGGCCGGCGAAACCCGTCTGCGCCAGGTGCTCGGCAACCTGCTGGCCAACGCCCTCGATGCGTTGACCGAAAAGGCCAACCCGCGCCGCCTGTGGCTGAGTGCCGAAAAGCGCGATGATTTCGTCTACCTGTTCATCCGCGACAACGGCCCAGGCTTCAGCCGCCAGGCTCTGGAGCATGCCAAGGAGCCGTTCTTCACCACCAAGACCCGAACCCAGGGCCTCGGCCTGGGCCTGGCCATCTGCGAAAGCCTGATGCGTGCGCTCGGTGGCGAGCTGCTGCTGGCCAACCACCCGGAAGGCGGTGCCCTGCTGACCTTGCAACTTCGCGTGGCCGCGCCTGGCGCCAACCTGCAACCCTCGGAGGACCCCTCGGCATGACGACCGAGACCTACATCGACAGCCAAGCCCAGGTGCTGCTGGTCGACGACGACCCACACCTGCGCCAGGCCCTGAGCCAGACCCTGGACCTGGCCGGCCTCAAGGTAGTCGCCTTGGCCGACGCCCAGGGCCTGGCCGAGCGCATCGAGCCCGACTGGCCCGGTGTGGTGGTCAGCGATATCCGCATGCCCGGCATCGACGGCCTGCAACTGCTGGAACAACTGCACGGTCGCGACAACGAACTGCCGGTGCTGCTGATCACTGGCCACGGCGATGTGCCGCTGGCAGTACAAGCCATGCGTGCAGGCGCCTATGATTTTCTGGAAAAGCCCTTCGCCACGGATGCCCTGCTCGACAGCGTGCGCCGCGCCTTGGCCCTGCGCCGGCTGGTGCTGGACAACCGCAGCCTGCGCCTGGCCCTGAGCGACCGCCAGCAACTGGCCACTCGCCTGGTCGGCCATTCGCCCGCCATGCAACGCCTGCGCGAGCAGATCGGCGCTTTGGCCGGCACCCGCGCCGACGTGCTGATCCTCGGTGAGACGGGCGCTGGCAAGGAAGTGGTGGCCCGCGCCCTGCACGACCTGTCCAGCCGCCGTGACGGCCCATTCGTGGCCATCAATGCCGGCGCGCTGGCCGAGTCGGTGGTCGAAAGCGAATTGTTCGGCCATGAACCCGGCGCTTTCACCGGTGCGCAGAAGCGCCGCATCGGCAAATTCGAGTTCGCCAATGGCGGCACGCTGTTCCTCGACGAAATCGAGAGCATGAGCCTGGACGTGCAGGTGAAGCTGCTGCGCCTGCTGCAGGAGCGGGTGGTCGAGCGCCTGGGCGGCAACCAACTGATCCCGCTGGACATCCGCATCATCGCCGCGACCAAGGAAGACTTGCGCACCTGCGCCGACCAGGGCCGCTTCCGGGCCGACCTTTATTACCGCCTGAATGTCGCGCCGTTGCGCATCCCGCCGTTGCGCGAGCGCGGTGACGACATCCTGGTGCTGTTCCAGCATTTCGCCGACACCGCCAGCGAGCGCCATGGCCTGCCGGCGCACAGCCTGCAGCCGGCGCAACGGGCCATGCTGCTTCGCCATGGCTGGCCCGGTAACGTGCGTGAACTGCAAAACGCCGCAGAACGCTTTGCTCTGGGCCTGGAACTGGCCCTCGATAGCCAGGCCCCCGCCGCCTCGGCTCCCTCGGCGCCCATCTCGCTGGGCAACCTCAGCGAACAAGTCGAGCAATTCGAGCGCTCACTGATCGCCGCCGAACTGGCCCAACCGCACAGCTCCATGCGCAGCCTGGCCGAGGCCCTCGGCGTCCCGCGCAAGACCCTGCACGACAAACTGCGCAAGCACGGCCTCAATTTTGATGGCGGCAACAGCGGGCCAGACGACCATGAGGACAACCGCCATGAACAGCGATAGCCAATACCTGCAGTCGGTGCTGCACAGTGATATCCCCCTGACCCGCGAGATGGGCCTGGAAGTCATCGATTGGCAAGGCATGAGTCTGCGCCTGCAGTTGCCGCTGGCCGCCAACGTCAATCACAAGAGCACCATGTTCGGCGGCAGCCTTTATTGTGCTGCCGTGCTGGTAGGCTGGGGGTGGTTGCACCTGCGCCTGCGCGAGCTCGGCATTGATGACGGGCATATCGTCATCCAGGAAGGCCAGATCAGCTATCCGCTGCCGGTGACCGGTACGGCGGTGGCACGCTGTGCGGCGCCGGACGACAAAACCTGGGAACGTTTCGTGACGATGTACCAGCGCCGGGGCCGTGCGCGGCTGACGCTGGAAACTACGGTCAGCAACGCTGGCAGTGACGAGCCCGCCGTCACGTTCAGCGGCCAGTACGTCCTGCACCGCTGACACGGCTTGCAGCAATCCCCTGAGGCAGCGGCTTCAGCCGCGAACACGGCGAAGCCGGTGCCATCCACCGAGTTGCCTGCTTCGCGGCTAAAGCCGCTCCCACAGGATTTGCGCAGGTGCTTAGATCAGCTTCAGGAACGCAGGGCGCCAGGCGGCATCCTTGGGCAACGCCAGAAAGAACGGGTTCAGCAGCGACTCGCGGGGCGGGTAGCGGAACGGCTGACCTTCCAAGTCGATCACTTCGCCTCCCGCGCCCTCCAGCACGCCCTGGGCGGCAGCGGTGTCCCACTGTGAGGTCGGCGCCAGGCGCGGGTAGCAGTCGGCGCTGCCTTCGGCCAGCAGGCAGAATTTCAGCGAACTGCCGATATTGGCCAGTTCAAGCTCGCCGACCGCGGCGCCTAGGCCAGCCAGCAGCGCTTCCTGCTGCGGGCTGGAATGGCGACGGCTGGCCACCACGGTGAAGCGGCCAGCGGCGGGGGGAGCGTTACGGACCTGGATCGGCTGGGCATGACCGGCCGCCTCTGCGCGCCAGGCGCCCAAGTTGCGGCCACCGAAGTAGCAGCGCCCGCTGGTCGGCATCGACACCACGCCAAACACCACTTCACCGTTCTCGATCAAGGCGATATTGACGGTGAACTCTTCGCTACCGGCGATGAATTCCTTGGTCCCGTCCAGCGGGTCGACCAGCCACCAGCGCTGCCAGCCCTGGCGCTCTGCCAGCGGGATATTGCAGTCTTCCTCGGACAACACCGGGATATGCGGCGCCAGGGCCTGCAGGCCGTCGGCAATGACCCGGTGCGCGGCCAGGTCGGCGGCAGTCACCGGCGAATCATCGGCCTTTTGGGTCACCGCCACATCGGCGCGCCAGTACGGCAGGATCGCCTCGCCTGCCAAGCGCGCCAGCTTTACCGCTTCATGCATCAATTGTTGGTCGCTCATGCGTCGAGCAGCCCCCGCTGGATCATCAGGTCACGTGCCAGGTACAGCGCCGCCAACGCCCGCCCCTCGGTGAACTGCGGGTGCATGGCCAGCGCCGAAAGCTCGCGCAGGTTGACCTTGTCGACCCGCATCGGCTCGGGCTCGTCGCCCTCCAGACGCTCTTCGTACAGGTCGGTGGCCAGCACCACCTGGATCTTCTGGCTCATGTAGCCTGGCGATAGCGACAGCTCGGTCAGGTGTTCCAGTTGCCGCGCGCCAAAACCGGCCTCTTCCTTGAGTTCCCGGTCCGCCGCCGCCAGCACGTCTTCGCCCGGCTCGATCAGGCCCTTGGGCAGCGACAGCTCGTACTCGTCGGTACCGCCGCAATATTCCTCGACCAGCACCGCATGTTCGGCATCGAGCATGGCCACGATCATCACCGCGCCATAACCGTTGCCACGGCCGACCAGGCGCTCATAGGTACGCTCGGTGCCATTGCTGAAGCGCAACTGCACGGCCTCGACGCGGAACAAGCGGCTGCTGGCGACAATTTCGCGGCTGAGGACGGTGGGTTTCTGGCGCATGGGGCGGCTCCTTGGCGTGAACGGGTTACTATACCGTGGCTTGCCGACTGAACGAGAGTTTCCCATGCCTGTTCTTCCCTGGTCCGCCATCGATACTGTCCTGCTGGACATGGACGGCACCCTGCTCGACCTGCACTACGACAACCGCTTCTGGCTGGAGCACCTGCCCCAGCGCTACGCCGAGCTGCATGGCGTGAGCCGGGCCATGGCGGAAATGGAGCTGCAACCGCTGTTCGAGCGCAACGCCGGCACCCTCAACTGGTACTGCCTGGACTTCTGGAGCCGCGAGCTGAACCTGCCGATCCGCGAATTGAAACGCGAAATCGCCGACCTGATCGCCCTGCGGCCCGATGCCGACACCTTCCTTGCGGCGATCCGCCAGGCGGGCAAGCGTGTGGTGATGATCACCAATGCCCATCGCGATTCACTGTCGCTGAAGCTGGAGCGGGTGGAACTGGCGCCGTATTTCGAACGGCTGATCAGCTCGCATGATTATGGCTACCCAAAGGAGAGCCCGCAGTTCTGGGATGCGTTGCAGGCGGATATCGGGTTTGAGCCGCAGCGTAGTCTGTTCATCGACGACACACTGGCGATTCTGCGCAGTGCTCGGCGGTTTGGCGTGGGGCATTTACTGGCAGTGCGCCAACCGGACAGCCAGGCGGCGCCTCGGGATACCGAGGAGTTTGCGGCGGTCGAGGATTACCGGGAATTACTGCAGGGTCTGTAATGGCCCTTTCGCGGGGCAAGCCCGCTCCCACAATGGTTCTGGCAACACCCATCATTGTGGGAGCGGGCTTGCCCCGCGAACAGGCCGGTTCAGGCTGTGGATCTCATTCGGGAATGCGCAAAACCTGTCCCGGATAGATCTTGTCCGGGTGCGTGAGCATCGGCTTGTTGGCCTCGAAGATCTTGTTGTACTGGCCAGCGTTGCCATACACGACGACGGAGATGGCCGAAAGCGTGTCACCCTTTTTCACGGTTACGAACCGTGCAGCCTTGACGACTGGCCCAGTCACAGTGATCTGGTCATCGACGCTGGCCACGCCATTGATATTGCCGGCGGCGAGGATGATCTTCTCTTTCTCCTCCTGGCTGGCCACCTCGCCCTTGAGGATGATCTTGTCACCCTCTACCGTGGCGGTGATGTTTGGGTTGCCCAGGCCAACACTTTCCACGTGTTTCTTCAACTGCTCTTCAGCATTGGCATTGCCAGGGGTCAGCAGGTCGATCAACTTCTCGCCGGCTTCCTTCACGAAACTGAACAGGCTCATAGCGCGCTCCTTGTTGACTGAAAACCTCGGAGAAAGGAGTCTAGGCCAAGAATGCCCCACCCGCCCCACTGCGACCAATCGACGCGGTCTATCAAGGCATAGACCCTAGCGATTAGACGTGCCCGGCGTACACGCCTAGTCTGGTGCTATCAAATAGCCGCCGGTAGTCAGCCGAATGAACAAGCCTCCGGTCTGCGCGGCCGCCACGCCTTTGGCCATGCCTGCCGCCAGCCAAACCTACGACTTCGTCCAGCTTGACGACGGCGCACGTGCCAGCACGCCGCTGGCCGAGGAAGTCGCCCTGGCCATCGCCTACAACGGCCTCAACCAGGCTGTGATGCTGGTCAGCCCTACCGACCTGGAAGACTTTGCGGTCGGCTTCAGCGTTGGCAGCGGGATTGTCGAAAGCACTGCGGAAATCTATGACCTGAAACTGTCCGGCAGCGGCTCGGCAATGTACGTCGACCTGGAGATTTCCAGCCGTGCATTCTGGAACCTGAAGAACCAGCGCCGCCAGTTGGCCGGCACCAGTGGCTGTGGCCTGTGTGGCGTCGAGGCCCTGGAGCAGGCGCTGCCGGATCTGGCTGAACTGCCTGGTGCGCCGTTACCCCCCGCCCAGTGGCTTGACGGCCTGCGTGAACGCATTGGTGTCTTCCAGCCTCTGGGCCAGCACTGCGGTGCTGTGCACGCGGCGCTGTTCATGAACGCCCAGGGCAAGATCTTGCTAGGCCGCGAAGACATCGGCCGCCATAACGCTCTGGATAAAGTCATCGGCGCTCTGCTGCGCCAGAACATCGCGACAGAAGGCGGCCTGGCCATCGTCACCAGCCGCTGCAGCCTGGAACTGATCCAGAAAGTCCTGCGCGCCGGCATCCAGACCCTGGTCAGCCTCTCGGCGCCCACGGGCCTCGCCCTGCAATGGGCGCGCAAGCACAACCTCAACCTCATTCATCTGCCCAAACACAGTGCACCGCGGGTTTACAGCCCCGCGGCGGAGCCGAATCAGCCGTGACCTCGTACCAGCCTCTTCCCGACAACGCCCCCGCCTCCACCCCTCGCTACAAGCCCTACCACGGCCCTGCCGGCGGCTGGGGTGCGCTGCGCAGCGTGGCCAAGGCCTGGGTCGGCAGCGATAATGCGCTGAAAAACCTGCGCGCCCTGCTCAAGACCAACCAGAATGGTGGCTTCGACTGCCCAGGCTGCGCTTGGGGCGACTCGCCCGAGAGCGGTATGGTCAAGTTCTGCGAGAACGGCGCCAAGGCGGTCAACTGGGAAGCCACCAAGCGCCGGGTCGATGCCGCCTTCTTCGCTCGCTACAGCGTCAGCGCGCTGCGCCAGCAGAGCGACTACTGGCTTGAATACCAGGGCCGCCTGACCGAGCCGATGGTCTACGACCCAGCCAGCGATCGCTACCAGCCGATCACCTGGGAAGATGCCTTCGCCCTGATCGCCCGTGAGCTGAATGCACTCGCCACGCCCGACCAGGCGGAGTTCTACACCTCGGGCCGCGCCAGCAACGAGGCGGCCTATCTGTATCAGCTGTTCGTCCGCGCGTTTGGTACCAACAACTTCCCCGACTGCTCGAACATGTGCCATGAGGCCAGCGGCGTAGCCCTGGGCCAGAGTATCGGTATTGGCAAAGGCACGGTCACCTTCGACGACTTCGAGCATGCCGATGCGATCTTCGTCTGGGGCCAGAACCCCGGCACCAACCACCCGCGCATGCTCGACCCGCTGCGCGATGCGGTGAAGCGCGGCGCCCAGGTGGTATGCGTCAACCCGCTCAAGGAGCGTGGCCTGGAGCGCTTCCAGCACCCCCAAAACCCGCTGGAGATGCTGACCAACAGCGACCGCCCGACCAACACCGCGTTCTTCCGCCCGGCGTTGGGTGGCGACATGGCGATGCTGCGCGGCATGGCCAAGTTCGTCTTGCAGTGGGAACGCGAAGCACAGGCCAAGGGCGAGCCGGCGATCTTCGACCACGTGTTCATCGCCGAGCATGGTCACGGCGTCGATGAATACCTGGCGGCGGTGGACGCGACCCCGTGGCAGCACATCCAGGAGCAATCCGGCCTGGCGCTCGCCGATATCGAATTGGCCGCGCGCATGTACTGCCGCAGCAAGCGGGTAATCATGTGCTGGGCGATGGGCATTACCCAACACCGCCATTCGGTGCCGACCATTCAGGAGATCGTCAACCTGCAAATGTTGCGCGGCAACATCGGCGTGCCCGGCGCGGGCCTGTGCCCGGTGCGCGGCCACAGCAACGTGCAGGGCGACCGTACCATGGGCATCAACGAACGCCCGCCGGTGGCGCTGCTCGATGCCATCGAAAAGCGCTTTGGCTTCCGTGTACCGCGACACAACGGCCACAACACCGTCGAGGCTATCCACGCCATGCTCGACGGCCGCGCCAAGGTGTTCATCGGCCTGGGTGGCAACTTTGCCCAGGCGACCCCGGACACCGAACGCACCGCGCAGGCCCTGCGCAACTGCGAACTGACCGTGCATATCAGCACCAAGCTCAACCGCAGCCACCTGATCCACGGCAAGCAGGCGTTGATCCTGCCCTGCCTGGGCCGCACCGACATCGACCTGCAAGCCAACGGGCCGCAGGCGGTCACGGTGGAAGATTCGTTCAGCATGGTCCACGCCTCCAACGGCCAGCTCAAACCGCTTTCGGGCCAGATGCGCTCGGAGCCGGCCGTGGTCGCCGGCATCGCCGCCGCTACGCTGGGCAAACGCCCGGTGGACTGGCACTGGCTGGTCGCAGACTACAGCCGTATTCGCGACCTGATCGGCGACACGATTACCGGCTTCGCTGGCTTCAACCAGCGCCTGAGCCACCCCGGCGGTTTCTACCTGGGCAACAGCGCCGGCAGCCGCCAGTGGAAGACCTCCAGCGGCCGCGCCAACTTCAAGGCCAACCTGCTGCCCGACACCCTGCTCGACGAGCGCGTGCGCGCCAGCGGCCAGGTGCCGGACCTGATCATGCAATCGATGCGCTCGCACGATCAGTACAACACCACCATCTACGGCCTGGACGACCGCTACCGCGGCGTGCGCGGCCAGCGAGACGTGCTGTTCGTCAATGAAGCCGACATCGTCCGTCTGGGCTTCCAGCCGGGGCAGAAGGTCGACATCGTTTCGCTGTGGGGCGATGAGTATGTGCGCCGGGTGCAGGGTTTCACCTTGCTGGCCTTCGATATCCCGGCGGGGCAGGCGGCGGCCTACTACCCCGAGGTCAATCCACTGATTCCACTAGAAAGCATCGGTGATGGCAGCCACACCCCGACGTCCAAATTCGTCGCCATCAAGCTGGAGCGGGCGCGCGACGACGGGCGAATTGTGTAACCCGTAAAAACGAAAAAGCCCTGTTCCGCAAGGGTTCAGGGCTTTGTCACAATAACCTCAGACACGCGAAAATCGATTAAGTTTCACAGCAAATACAGCAACTTAGAGAATTGTGTACAACTCGTGCTACTCGTCGGATTTCCATTGCCAGGCGCATCGCAGAGCCTCAAATTCGCCTCGTCATCCCTATGAGGCTCTCTTGATGAAGAAGTACTCCTCGATTCTGTTGTTGTCTTTCAGCTTGCTCAGCGGCGTTGCCATGGCAGGCGGCAATACCGAGGCCGGCATTGGCGGCGCATTGGGTGGGGTACTCGGCTCCGTAGTGGGCAACTCCATCGGCGGTAGCACCGGCGGCGCCATTGGTGCCGGCCTGGGCGGCGCGGCCGGCGGCGCCCTGGGTGCCGACAAGCGCCAGCGTGGTGAGGCCGCCATCGGCGGTGCGCTGGGTGCTGCAGGCGGTAACGTGGTCGGTCGCTCGGTGGGCGGCACCACCGGCAGCTATATTGGTGCAGCCGCAGGCGGCGGTGCCGGTGGCGCGCTGGGTAACTACATGGGCAACAAGGCCGATGAAGACGAGCGCCATGACGATCGCCGCTACCGCCGCGGCTACGACGACCGTCGTCACTACGACCGTGGCCGTCATTATGGCCACCGCAAGCACAAGCGCCACTGGCGCGACTGATACCTAGGGCCTACGCCCAGGTAGCGCAAAAGCCCCGCCCTCATCGGCGGGGCTTTTTCATGCCTGCGGTTCGAGTTGCAGGCCGGCCAGGATGACCTGCAACGCATCAGGCAGCGGCACCGGCCGGCCGCTTGCTCGTTCGATGAATACCTGGACCACCGTCCCCGCCGCACAGGCATCCGCTTCGCCCGGGCGATACAGCGCCAACCGATACTCTACTGTGCTCCCCGCCAGGCGTGTCACGCCCAGGCCCACTTCCAGCACATCCGGGAAGCCCGGCAAGGCGAAGAAATCCGCCGCCGAACTGACCACGAACGCCGCCAGTTCACCTTCACGCAGGTCAAACTCGGCTTGCTCTACGAGGAAGGCCTGGATCGCGGTCTCGAAGAAGCCGTGCACGGTCGCACCGGCGATGTGGCCGTTGTGGTCGTTGTCCTGCGGGCGGGTGAGGATGGGATGGAAATGGGAGAAGGCGTTGCGGTTGGGGGATTCGGTCATGAGATATCCATAATTGGCGTCACCGTGAGGAAACTTCCCACAGCAAGACAGGAAGGACTATAGTCGCAATCTACTATAGATTGCATAACATGGTTCATCCCGATGAAACCGAGAAATACCCCGATGCCTACCCATCAATTAGATCATGCGAATTTGAGCCGCATGGTGGAAAACGGAAGAATCAACGCCACCCATATTGTCGGCCAGCCAGGCGGCTGGGCCATCCAGGTCGACGTCAATCACCAAGAGCACGTGCTGATTGCCCAGCGCAGTGGCAACGTACGGCTATTCAAAAAATTCGAAACACTGGTGAGCTACCTGCTTGAGATGGGTATCGACCATTTCGAGGTGGATACCTCAGCGTTTGATCCCGGCCAGATGAGCACCTATCAGCGCCCTGATCGTGCACAAGCCCTGAAGCGAGCCCATGAAGCGGCGGCTTACGAAGCATGGTTTGTCGATCAGGTAGAAGGGAGCTTGAAAGACCCGACGCAGCCCATGGAGGATGAGGAAGCAGAGCGGTTATTCGCAGCCCGCCGAAGCGAACTCAAAGCCAAAATCCGCTGATGCGCCTGGTGTGGCGCGACATGGCACGCAAAGACCGACTGCGTATCATGGACCACATTGCACAAGACAACCCGGCGGCGGCGATCTTACTTGACGAGAGCTTTGCAGAAAAAGCTCGACGTGCTGCTCGAAGCCCATCGATCTATAAGCCGGGAAGGTACCCAGGGACGCGTGAAATCGTCATCCGCCCCAACTATGTGATGGTCTATCGGAGAGTGGATGACAACGTAGAAATCATCCGCATTCTGCATGCAAGGCAGCAATGGCCTTGAACGAGAAGGCCGCCCATTTGGGCGGCCTTCACATTGCAACCGGCGACCGCTTACAGCTGCGGGCCAGCAGCCTTGATAGCGTCGGACACGTCGAACTTCGTGAAGTTTTCGGTGAACAGCTTGGCCAGACCCTTGGCCGCTTCGTCGTAGGCGGCTTTGTCAGCCCAGGTGTTGCGTGGGTTGAGCAGCTCGGTTTCGACGCCTGGAACAGCCTTCGGTACGTCCAGGTTGATGATGTCCAGGTGCTCGGTCTCGGCACCCACCAGAGCGCCGCTCTGGATGGCCGCGATCACGCCACGGGTGGTCGGGATGCTGAAGCGCTTGCCAACGCCGTAGCCACCGCCGGTCCAGCCGGTGTTGACCAGGTAGACCTTGGAGCCGAAGGCCTTGATGCGCTTGATCAGCAGCTCGGCGTAGACGCCAGCCGGGCGCGGGAAGAACGGCGCGCCGAAGCAGGTGGAGAAGGTCGACTTGATGCCGCCGCCCGAACCCATTTCGGTGGAGCCGACCAGCGCTGTGTAGCCGGACAGGAAGTGGTAGGCCGCCTGCTCGTTGTTGAGGATCGAGACTGGCGGCAATACGCCGGTCAGGTCGCAGGTCAGGAAGATGACCGCGTTCGGCTCACCGCCCAGGTTCTTCTCGGAGACCTTGGCAACGTGCTCCAGCGGGTAGGCGGCGCGGCTGTTCTGGGTCAGGCTGACATCGGTGTAGTCGGCGTGCTTGGCATCGTTGATAACGACGTTTTCCAGCACGGCGCCATGCTTGATGGCTTTCCAGATGACCGGCTCGTTCTTCTCCGACAGGTCGATGCACTTGGCATAGCAACCGCCTTCGATGTTGAAGACCACGCCCTCGCCCCAGCCGTGCTCGTCGTCACCGATCAGGTAACGGCTTTCGTCGGCCGAGAGGGTGGTCTTGCCGGTGCCGGACAGGCCGAAGAACAGGGTCACGTCGCCTGCTTCGCCAATGTTGGCGGCGCAGTGCATCGGCAGCACGTCGGCAGCCGGCAGCAGGAAGTTCTGCACCGAGAACATGGCTTTTTTCATTTCGCCGGCGTAACGCATGCCTGCGATCAGCACCTTCTTCTGGGCGAAGTTGATGATGACGCAGCCGTCGGAGTTGGTGCCGTCACGCTCTGGCACGCACTCGAAGTTGGCAACGTTCAGCACCTGCCACTCGTCGCGGCTAGCTGGGTTGTACTTCGCCGGGTTGATGAACAGGCAACGACCGAACAGGTTCTGCCAGGCAGTCTGGGTAGTCATCTTCACTGCCAGGTAGTGGTCGGCAGCAGCCCCTACGTGAACGTAGGAAACGAAGTGATCCTGGGCGTTGTTGAACGCCTCGACGCGGTCCCACAGGGCATCGAACTTGTCGGCCGGGAACTTGCGGTTGATCGGGCCCCAGCCAATCTGGTCCTGGGTGGAAGGTTCTTCGACGATGAAACGGTCAGCCGGCGAACGGCCAGTACGGTGGCCAGTTTCGACGACCAGTGCGCCAGTATCGGCCAGCACGCCTTCACCGCGGGACAGCGCTTCTTTAACCAGCTCATCGACGCTCAGGTCGGTGTACACGGTGTTGTTGGCTTGCGTCATGAGATACCCCATCCGGCCCGAGGCCGAGTGCTCCAAACGTTTTGTAGTTGTCTCGAAAAAACTACTACAGCGAAAAAAGTGGCCGGATTATGCCAGAAACGCCCAAAAAAAGTAGGCCCCTCCTGTCGTAACCGCGCTTTTGCGCAATTCGGCAGGAGAATCCCCTGTGATTAAACGTTTCAGTGGTGAGTTTCTGACGCTGCGTCCGTGCCGCCACCGGCAAACAGTTGCGTCACATCGCTGGCATCGAAGAAATAGCGCTCGTTGCAAAACTGGCAATCGATCTCCACCTTGCCGCCACACTCGTCCACCAACGCCTTGGCATCTTGTTCGCCCAAACTGACCAGCGCATTGCCGGAACGTTCGCGGGAGCAACTGCATTTGAAGCGCAGTGGCTGAATGTCGAACAGGCGTACGGCGTCTTCATGGTAGAGGCGATGCAGCAGCGTCTCGTTGTTCTCGGCCCACTCTTCAGTCTTGAGGGTCTTGCCCATGGCGATCACGTGCTGCCAGCTGTCTTCACGCTCTTCATCATCCGGCTGGCGATCTCGCGGCAGTTGCTGCAACAGCAGGCCACGGGCCTTGCCGCCTTCGGCATTGAGCCAGAAGCGGGTGTTGGTCTGTTGCGACTGCAAGAAGTAGTTGGTGAAGCATTCCGACAGGTTGGCGCCGTCGAGGTCGACAGTGCCCTGGTAGCGCTGGCCCTTGATCGGGTCGATGGTCAGGGTCAATTGGCCGTCGGGCATCAGCTGCGCCAGCGTGGCATCGGCGGGAATCTGCTCAGCTTCGTAACGCGCCATACCACGGATGTCGCGCTCGCTGGAGCACTCCACCATCAGCATCGGGATCGGGCCAGCCGAGCGCGCCTGCAGAATCAGCAAACCGTCGAACTTCATCGCACCGACCAGCAACGAGGTGGCGGCCATCAGTTCGCCGAGCAGCGTCGCCACAGGCTGTGGGTAAGGGTGACGCGCCAACACCGCAGCGTAGCTGTCATCGAGCGCCACCCACTCGCCGCGCACATCGCGGTCGTCGAAGATGAAACGTTGGGTGAAATCGGTATCCGGCAAATCGCTCATAGGTTTTGGCTATCTAAAATTGATGACAAAATGGTTACACGGGGTGTCGAAAACAAGCGAGGGCCCGTGACAGAGCGCTCACAAGGCGCTCCGATTCCTGTTTGCAATAGAGGTATTTTATGGACAATCGACCACTGTTCCAAGCCAAGTGGTCCTGGGGCCCATTGGCAGCCTGCACCGTGCTGCCGACAGCTCTACTGTGTTTCTGGTTATGGCCTTTTGGCCAGATCCTGTGCCTGACTTTCGACGAATGGCTGTTCCATAGCCTCAATGCGCCGTTGGCCGATAACACCCTATGGCGGTCTATCTGGACCGTCGGCAGCCTGCGCCCGTTCGACATCGTCGTCGGCCTGATCCTGCTGACCGTGCTGATCCGCGGTGATTGGGTGTTCAAAGCCAGCCAGGTGCGTGAAGCCTTCTTTGGCTTCCTGGTCACGCTTATCCTCTTAGTGGTGGTTCGCGCGCTGTTTTCCAAGTGGGTGGATGCAATGGGTTGGCAACACGATAGCCCGTCGATGGTGTTCGACAATGTCGTGCACCTCAGCGACTACTACCCGAACCTGGAGAAAGCCTGGGAACTGAAAGACCGCTCCAGCAAGAGCTTCCCGGGCGATCATGCCTCGGTGCTGCTGATCTGGGCGCTGTTCATGAGCCTGTTCAGCCGCCGCCTGGTGCAACACCTGGTGATCTGGGGCCTGGCGTTGCTGTTCATGCTGCCACGTCTGGTGGCGGGTGCGCACTGGGGCCAGGATGACTACATCGGCGGCTTGCTGATGGCGGTGCTGGCAGTGGGCTGGAGCTGCCATACGCCACTGGCGGCTAAAGGCAGCGCTTTGCTGATGCGCTGGACGGCTCCATTGTTCAGGCTCGCAGCTAAGCTACCGTTGATCGGGCGACTGGCGTTAATGCGCTAGATCCCGTGGCCGCTTCGAGCCCCATTCGCGGGGCAAGCCCGCTCCCACAATGACCGCGCAGGCCGTATCTTGTGGGAGCGGCCCGCGAAGGGGCTGCAATTGATTACTCAAAACTGCCATGCAGCTGATGGATCTGCCGCCGCTGCTTCTTGTTCGGTCGGCCATCGGTGGTGACCCCCATCGTGCCCGCCTTGCGCATCGCCGCGGCCTGCTCACGACGGCGCATACTTTCCTCGGTTTCGGCATACAGCGTCTGTGCTTCGGGCGCCCCACGGCGCACCACCGACAGCGCCTTGACCACCACCGTGCGCTCATCGAAACCGGTACGCAGCACAAACTCGTCACCCACCCGAGGCTCCTTGCCCGGCTTGCAGCGCTCACCCCGGCAATGCACCTTGCCGCTCTCGATAGCAGCCTTGGCCAGTGCACGGGTCTTGTAGAACCGCGCCGCCCATAACCACTTGTCCAAACGGACCTTATCGTCTTCTTCGGCTTTGTGTGCCATCCCGTTACCTCGAATTCTGTCTTTAACCGAACTGTACTACCGTAACTGACGGATGCAAAAAGTCCCCGCCGTGCTTAAAGTTCACCACCTTATCCCCAGGGTGTGCTTAGTGAAGACATTTGACCATCTGACTGTGATCGGCCTGCGTGAGTGGGTCGCCCTGCCCGACCTCGGCGTGGCGGGCCTGCGCGCCAAGATCGACACCGGCGCCAGTACCTCCAGCCTGCATGCCACCGAGGTGGAACCTTTCGAGCGCGACGGTCAGCCGTGGGTACGCTTTACCGCTCACCTGGGCTCGGTCGTGCAACTTCGCCACCGCCGCTGCGAAGCGCCGCTGGTCACCATGAAGACCATCAAGAGCTCCAACGGCCATGCCCAGACCCGCTATGTGATCCGTACCCCGCTGGCCCTCGGTGACCGTGTCTGGCAAGTCGAATTTACCTTGGCCTGCCGCAAGAGCATGCGCTATCGCCTCTTGCTCGGTTCCAAGGCCCTCGTGCATGGCCAGTTGGTGGTCAACCCCGGGCTTAAATACGTGCAAGACAAACCGGCCTTTCCGGCCACCCTTACCCCTGTCACAGGTGCTGCATGAAGATCGCTGTGCTGTCGCGCAATCCGCGTCTGTATTCCACCCGCCGCCTGGTCGAGGCCGGCACCCAGCGTGGCCACGAAATGGTGGTGATCGATACCCTGCGGGCTTACATGAACATCGCCAGCCACAAGCCGCAGATCCACTATCGCGGCAAGCCGCTTGAGGGTTTCGATGCGGTAATCCCGCGTATAGGTGCCTCGGTCACCTTTTACGGCTGTGCGGTGCTGCGCCAGTTCGAGATGATGGGTGTTTATCCGCTCAACGAATCGGTGGCCATCGCCCGCTCCCGTGACAAGCTGCGCTCGCTGCAGTTGCTGTCGCGACGTGGCATTGGCCTGCCGATTACCGGTTTCGCCCACTCGCCGGACGACATCCCTGACTTGATCCAGATGGTCAACGGCGCGCCGCTGGTGATCAAGGTGCTCGAAGGCACCCAGGGTATCGGCGTGGTGCTGTGCGAGACCACCCAGGCGGCCGAATCGGTAATCGAGGCGTTCATGGGCCTCAAGCAGAACATCATGGTTCAGGAGTACATCAAGGAAGCCGGCGGTGCCGATATTCGCTGCTTCGTGGTGGGCGACAAGGTGATCGCTTCGATGAAGCGCCAGGCCAAGCCCGGCGAGTTCCGCTCCAACCTGCATCGAGGCGGGGTCGCCAGTCTGATCAAGATCACGCCTGAAGAGCGGATCACGGCCATTCGTGCAGCCAAGGTGATGGGCTTGAGCGTGGCGGGGGTGGATATCCTGCGGTCGAATCATGGCCCGCTGGTGATGGAGGTGAATTCTTCACCGGGGCTGGAAGGGATTGAGGTAACCACCAGCAAGGACGTGGCCGGGATGATCATCGAGCATCTGGAGAAGAATGGCGGGCCTAACCAGACCCGGACCAAAGGGAAAGGTTGAGGTTGAACACACCGGCCTCTTCGCGGGACAAGCCCGCTCCCACAGGTTCAGTGAAAGCCGAACCCTTGTGGAAGCGGGCTTGTCCCGCGAAGAGGCCAGCACAGCCAATGAAGATCAAACAGCGTTACGCGGCAGCAAAAGCCCCAACGGCAACCGCACCCGCGCCTCGATCCCGCCGCCGGACCGGTTGCGCAATTCCACATTGCCGCCATGCTGGGCCGCAATCCGCTTGACGATCGCCAACCCCAGCCCGGTGCCCTTGCCACCCCGGGCGCGGTCGCCACGAATGAACGGGTTGAAGATGGTTTCAAGCTCCGACTCGTCGATCCCTGCACCCCGGTCCAGCACGCTGAGCACGACGTACGGCGCGCTCTCATCGCCCGATACATAGGCGGCCACCTCGACACCTTTACCAGCATGATGCAGGGCATTACCAATCAGGTTACCCAACATGCGCTTGAGCGATACCCGGCGCACCGGAAACGGCGGAATCGGCTCCAGGCACAGGCGCACGCGTTGTTCCGGCTGGTTGTACGGCGCTACCACGTCGCGTACCAGGTCAGCCAGATCGATCTCCTCCACCGGTTCGTCGCGGCCATCGCGGATGAAGGCCAGGAACTGATCGAGAATCGCGTCCATATCCTCGATGTCGCGGACCATGTCATCGCTCAGATCGTTGTCGCTGTCGAGCAACGACAACGACAGCCGCAGCCGCGTCAACGGTGTACGCAGGTCGTGGGATACGCCGGCAAGCATCAGTTCGCGTTCCCGCCCGGCCTGTTCGACATCCTCGGCCATCTGGTTGAACGCTCGGTAAACCTCGGCCATCTCACTCGGTGTATCGCTGATCGGCAACCGCACACTGCGCCCCTGGCCTAATTGACGGGCCGCAAATACCAGGCGCTTGAGTGGCTGGTTCAACTGACGCACGAAGATCCATGCCGAAGCGGTCGACAACAGGCCGATAGCCAGGAACCAGCCCAGCACGTTCCAGATCTTCTGGCCACGCAGCGGGTGCGGGTACAACGGCACCTTGAGCCAGCCCGGACCAAGGCTGGGCGCATTGACCCACAACGCTGGCGGCGCGTGAATGCGCAAGCGTACTTCGGTGTCTTCGCCCAGCTCAGCCTGCATCTGCCGTTGGTAGATTTCGCTGTAGGGCCAATGCTGCTCACCTTCCGGCACACCGGCACCGGTCACCCGGATCAGGCCTGCGGCCTCGGCAATCTTGTCGCGGTTTTCCTCGTCGGCCGCCCAATAGGCACGCAGCGTCAACGCCACACCGTGGCTGTATTGCCGATCAACCAGCACGTCCTCGTTCATCAGCAGGTAGACCAGGGTCAATGCCTTCGAGAACAGGACGACGATCAGCACCAGCCACAACGTGCGGGCGAAGAAGCTTTGCGGGAACCAGAGCGGTGTTTTCATCGACGAAGAGGCATCATTTACCGGCGTTTCCGTCCGGTACGAAGACGTAACCCACGCCCCACACAGTCTGGATGTACCGCGGTTTGGACGGATCCGGCTCGATCATGCGGCGCAGACGCGATATCTGCACATCGATGGACCGCTCCAAAGCGTCCCACTCGCGGCCACGGGCCAGGTTCATCAGCTTGTCGCGGGTCAGCGGCTCACGGGCATGCATCACCAGCGCCTTGAGCACGGCAAATTCACCGGTGGTAAGCATGTGCACTTCGTCGCCGCGCTTGAGTTCGCGGGTGGCAAGCGAAAGCTCGTAGTCACCGAAGGTGACCGACTCGTCTTCGCTGCCCGGAGCACCCGGCACGCTCGGTGCCTGGCGGCGCAGCACGGCCTTGACCCGCGCCATCAGTTCGTCTGGGTTGAACGGCTTGCCCAGGTAATCATCTGCGCCCAGCTCCAGCCCCTTGATGCGGCTGAGTTCGTCGCCCTTGGCGGTGAGCATGATGATCGGGATCTGGTTGTTCTGCTGGCGCAGGCGCTTGCACGCGGACAGGCCGTCTTCGCCCGGCAGCATCAGGTCGAGCACCACCAGGTTGAACACCTCGCGCTGCAGCAGGCGGTCCATCTGTTCGGTGTTGGGAACCGCGCGGGCTCGGTAGCCCTTGCTGGTGAAGAAACGTTCCAACAGGCTGCTGAGCCCGGGATCGTCGTCGACGATGAGAATCTTTTCACCTTCAGCGGTGTTCGGGGTGCCGGTCATGAATAACTCCTCTGGTATCGCCGCGCATTATGGCGTAGCCATTGCCACGCGTGCCGTGAGCATTGTTAGCAGATTTTTCCCCCGACGCCAGTTCGAGACCTGAACGACTGGCCTGGCGCCATCACCGCAAGCCGTCTTCGATGGGTATAATGCGCGCCTTTCATCCAGCGCCGCCGGGCGAAACACGCGCCTTGCAGCCCCCGTATTCACAAATGTCAGGTGGTTTACATGGACAGCATCAACAGCCGTATCGCCGAGGAACTGGGCGTGCGCCCTCAGCAGGTCGAGGCGGCCGTGGGCCTGTTGGACGAGGGCTCCACCGTGCCCTTCATCGCCCGTTACCGCAAGGAAGTGACTGGCAGCCTGGACGACACCCAACTGCGCCACCTGGAAGAGCGCCTGCGCTACCTGCGCGAACTCGACGAGCGCCGCGCGAGCATCCTCTCCAGCATCGACGAACAGGGCAAGCTGACCCCTGAGCTGGCGCGCGAAATCAAGCTGGCCGACACCAAGACCCGCCTCGAAGACCTTTACCTGCCGTACAAGCAGAAGCGTCGCACCAAGGGCCAGATTGCACTGGAAGCCGGCCTCGGCGAGCTGGCAGATGGCTTGTTCAATGACCCGCAACTGGCGCCGGAAAGCGAAGCCGCACGTTTTGTCGATGCGGAAAAAGGGGTAGCCGACGTCAAGGCCGCGCTGGAAGGCGCCAAGTACATCCTCATGGAGCGCTTCGCCGAAGACGCCGCCCTGCTCGACAAGCTGCGCAACTTCCTCAAGCAGGAAGCAGTGCTCAGCGCCCGCGTGGTCGCTGGCAAAGAAGAGGAAGGCGCCAAGTTCCGCGACTATTTCGCCCATGACGAACTGCTGCGCAACGCGCCGTCACACCGCGCACTGGCCATTTTCCGTGGCCGTAACGAAGGCGTGCTGAGCGCATCGCTGAAGGTCGGCGAAGAACTGCCAGGCACCCTGCACCCCTGCGAAGTGATGATCGGCGGCCACTTCGGCGTGGAAAACCGCAACCGTCCCGCCGACAAGTGGCTGAGCGAAGTGGTGCGCTGGACCTGGAAGGTCAAGCTCTACACCCACCTGGAAACCGACCTGTTCGGTGAGCTGCGCGACAACGCCGAAGGCGAGGCGATCAACGTCTTCGCCCATAACCTGCACGACCTGCTGCTGGCTGCCCCAGCCGGCCCGCGCGCTACCCTGGGCTTCGACCCGGGCCTGCGCACTGGCTGCAAGATCGCCGTGGTCGACGCCACCGGCAAGCTGCTGGACTACACCACGGTCTACCCCCACGCGCCGAAGAATGATTGGGACCGCACCCTTTCCGTCATGGCCGCGCTGTGCGCCAAGCACTCGGTGGAGCTGATCGCCATTGGTAACGGCACCGCCAGCCGTGAAAGCGACAAGCTGGTGGCCGAACTGGTCAAGAAATATCCAGCGCTGAAGATCACCAAGATCATGGTTTCCGAAGCCGGTGCCTCGGTGTACTCGGCATCGGAACTGGCAGCCCGCGAATTCCCCGACCTGGACGTGTCGATCCGTGGCGCTGTGTCGATCGCCCGGCGCCTGCAGGACCCGCTGGCCGAGCTGGTGAAAATCGACCCGAAATCCATCGGTGTCGGCCAGTACCAGCACGACGTTTCCCAGCTGAAGCTGGCGCGTGGCCTGGACGCCGTGGTCGAGGACTGCGTGAACGCCGTGGGCGTGGACGTCAACACTGCCTCCGTGGCGCTACTGACCCGCATCTCCGGTCTCAATGCGACCCTGGCGCAGAACATCGTCAGCCACCGCGACGCCAATGGCCCGTTCGCCACCCGCGCCGCGCTGAAGAAAGTCAGCCGCCTGGGCGAAAAAACCTTCGAGCAGGCTGCCGGCTTCCTGCGCGTGATGAACGGCGATAACCCGCTGGACGCTTCCGCCGTGCACCCGGAGGCCTACCCGCTGGTCAAGCGCATTGCCGCCGACACCGATCGCGATATCCGCTCGCTGATCGGCGACAGTAGCTTCCTCAAGCGCCTCGACCCGAAGAAATTCACCGACGAAAGCTTCGGCCTGCCGACCGTCACCGACATCCTGCAGGAGCTGGACAAGCCCGGCCGTGACCCACGCCCCGAGTTCAAGACCGCCACCTTCCAGGACGGCGTAGAAGACCTCAAGGACTTGGAGCCGGGCATGATCCTCGAAGGTGTGGTTACCAACGTGACCAACTTTGGCGCGTTCGTCGACATCGGCGTGCATCAGGATGGCCTGGTACACATCTCGGCGCTGTCGGAAAAGTTCATCAAAGACCCGCGCGAAGCGGTCAAGGCCGGTGACGTGGTCAAGGTCAAGGTCATGGAAGTGGACATCCCGCGCAAGCGCGTCGGCCTGTCCATGCGCATGAGCGACACCCCGGGCGAGAAGGTCGAGGGCAACCGCGGCGGTAACCGTGGCAACGGCGGCAACCGCCAACCGCAGGCCCAACGCCCACGCGAAACCGCCACCGCAGCCCCGGCCAACAACGCCATGGCTTCGCTGTTCGCCAACGCCAAGCAGCTGAAGAAGAAGTGATGGAGATCCCCAAGGAGCTGGTTGAAAGTGCCTACAGCCAGCTCCTCGGCTGCCGCGTGCAACGCCTGGACACCGGCGTTGCCGAGGTGGCCCTGGCGCTCGAACCGCACCTGCGCAACCGCGGCCAAAAGCTGCACGGCGGGGCCATCTTCAGCCTGGTGGACATCGCCATGGGCCTGGCCTGCTCGGCCAGCCATGGCTTCGATCAGCAGAGCGTGACCATAGAATGCAAAATCAACTACATGCGTGCGATCAGCGACGGTGAGGTATTGTGCACCGCCCGTGTGCTGCATGCGGGCCGCCGCACCCTGGTGGTCGACGCCGACGTAGTCCAAGGCGACAAGCTGGTGG
Organism: Pseudomonas sp. NPDC090752; assembly: GCF_055584805.1. Lineage (NCBI taxonomy): Bacteria > Pseudomonadati > Pseudomonadota > Gammaproteobacteria > Pseudomonadales > Pseudomonadaceae > Pseudomonas > Pseudomonas sp. NPDC090752. Next base: position 69,332 of record NZ_JBVJLI010000002.1, read on the forward strand.
CGAAAGCTCAGGGAACCTTCGCGGTTCTCTAGCTCACCAAGCGGTATCTGCGGTATTTTTCGGCAGTGCGCTGGCACTGCCGGAACCGCGTAAACCAGGCGACAACGCCAGTTCCTTTCTTCCTACCCTTGTAGACCGTCAACTCTACCCCCATATTGGGGCGACTGATGCGTGAAGGAATCCATCTTGAGCGACCTCCTCAACCGCCGCCTGAGCCTGCTCGGCGCCAATCTTCCCCTGCTCAAGCAGTGCCTGCACGGTATTGAGCGCGAATGCCTGCGCGTGACCGACGAAGGTCGCCTGGCCCAGACCCCGCATCCTGAAACCCTGGGTTCGGCGTTGACCAACGAGCAGATCACCACCGATTATTCCGAGTCCCTGCTCGAATTCATCACCCCGGCCCTGCCCGACCCGGCCAAGGTTCTCGAAAACCTCGAAGAAACCCACCGCTTCGTCTACAGCAAGCTCGCCGGCGAATACCTGTGGAGCCCTTCGATGCCGTGCACGCTGCCGGCCGAGGAAGACATCCCGATCGCCGAGTACGGCACGTCGAACATCGGCAAGCTCAAGCACGTGTACCGCAAGGGCTTGGCCCTGCGTTACGGGCGCACCATGCAGTGCATTGCAGGGATTCACTACAACTTTTCGTTGCCCGAAGCGCTGTGGCCCCTGCTGCGCGAAGCCGAAGGCAGTACTGAAGATGATCGCGACTATCAGTCTTCGGCCTACATTGCCTTGATCCGCAACTTCCGCCGCTACAGCTGGTTGCTGATGTACTTGTTCGGTGCTTCGCCAGCGCTGGACAAAGGATTCCTGCGCGGTCGCCCGCACCAACTCGAAGAGCTGGACGCCGAAACCCTGTTCCTGCCCTACGCTACCAGCCTGCGCATGAGCGACCTGGGCTACCAGAGCAACGCCCAGGCTGGCCTGACGCCCTGCTACAACAACCTGGCCAGCTACACCGACAGCCTGCGCAAGGCGGTGGGTACGCCCTACCCGCCCTATGTCGAAGTCGGCACGCACGTGGATGGCGAATGGGTGCAGTTGAACACCAACATCCTGCAGATCGAGAACGAGTACTACTCGAACATCCGGCCCAAGCGCGTCACCTACACCGGCGAACGGCCGATCCAGGCCCTGACCTCGCGCGGTGTGCAGTATGTCGAAGTGCGCTGCCTGGACATCAACCCGTTCCTGCCAACGGGCATCGACCTGTCCGAGGCTCGCTTCCTCGACGCGTTCCTGCTGTTCTGTGCGCTGGAAGACAGCCCGCAGCTGGACAACGGCGAATGCGGCCAGTGCACAGACAACTTCCTGACGGTAGTCAAGGAAGGCCGGCGCCCAGGCCTGGAACTGAACCGTGACGGCCAACCGGTTGCCCTGAAGACATGGGCCACCGATCTGATCACGCGTATCGGCCAGTTGGCCGAGCTGCTCGACCGTGCCCAAGGCGGTGACGAGCATGCCAAAGCCCTGGAGACACAGCAGGCCAAGGTCGATGATCCGGAGCTGACGCCATCGGCTCAAGTGCTCGCGCGCATGACCGAACACGACGAAAGCTTCATCGAGTTTTCCCTTCGCCAGAGCCGCCTGCACGCCGAAACCTTCCGCGAGCAACCGCTGTCCGTCGAGCGTCAGCACGCCTACGAAACCTTGGCCCGTGAATCGTTGGCCGAGCAATCGCGCCTGGAACAGCAAGAAGTCGGCGACTTCGACCTGTTCGTCGGCGCCTACCAGGCCAGCATCCTGGCAATCAGCAACTGATGAACCGCACCGCCACCCCGCGCAAACCGCGCGCCAGCAGCCAGGCCAGGATCGAAGCGATCCTGGCGGCGGCTCGCGAGTTGTTGGCCGAGCAAGGGGTGGTGGCGCTGTCGATCTACAGCGTGGCCGAGCGGGCGCAAATACCACCGTCTTCGGTGTATCACTTCTTCGCCAGCGTTCCGGCGCTGCTCGAAGCGCTCACCGCCGATGTGCACCGGGCGTTTCGCGACGCTTTGAGCGCACCGATCGACAGCAGCGCGTTGACCACGTGGCAGGGACTGTCGCGGTTGATCGAGCAACGCATGCTCGACATCTACAGCGAAGACGCTGCAGCACGTCAGTTGATCCTGGCACAGCATGGCCTGAGCGAGGTGGTGCAAGCCGACCGGCAGCACGACATGGAACTGGGCGATTTGATGCACAAGCTGTTCGACCAGCATTTCCGCTTGCCACAGATGCCGGGGGATGTGGATGTATTCGCCTTGGCCATGGAACTGAGCGACCGCGTGTATGCGCGCTCAATGCAAATGCACGAGGCGATCACCCCGCGCCTGGCCGAAGAAGGCAAGCGGGTATTCGAGGCCTACCTGGGCTTGTACCTGCCGCCCTACCTGCCACGCCGCCAGGCCTGACTCAGCAACATATACCGCCCAGACGGCAACGTGGATTGCTGGAATGAACGCTCATTCAACGTTCATTGCGAAAACCCACCATGCCCGACGCCCCCCTTGACGACAGTGCCTACCTCGACGCCAGCGACACTCCGCTAACCACGCTGCCAGACGGCGGCCACCTTCAGTTCGCAGCGCGCAGCGATGCGTTGCTGGACGCGGATCAGCGTCGGCAGGACGCCGCGAGTGCCTTGCATGCGCTCAGCAAACAAGCCCCGATGCTGCGCGCCACGTTGCACGACACGTTGAGCAAAATGCTGAACTTGGACCCCAGCGCCTGCGGCCTGCAGAACGGCCACAGCCAAGTAACACTGCTCACGCTTGCTGCACGGGTTTACGCGGACCCGACGGCTGTCCAGGCGTTCGCCAGCTGGCGAACCTGGGGCCTTGCCTCGCCATCCGGACGAGACGCCTGGACCGGTGGCGAATGGATTGCGGCACTCACCCCAATGGTGACGAATACGCTGGAGCGTGCACAGGCAGATTACTGGGCATCGCGCAAAGTCGGTACGGCCGACTCGCGTCAGGCTCACCTGGTGTACCAGTTACGTGCGCATTTTCTGGCAAGCCAGGACCTTGCTTTCGGCCTGAACAAAATTGGCGCCAAGGCCTGGGCGCAGGGGCGCTCGCCGGCAGCGCAAGGCCACGCCCTGGTGCAATGGCGGCATGCCGACGGTACTCACCAGACGTGTGCTTCAGCCCTGCTGTTTGTACCACGCGCAGGGCAGAGCCAATGGCTGCTGTATCGCCCGGATGCCAATCAGCCGGTGCGCAGCTTCCAGCATCAACTGGCGTTGCAGGCCTGGATCCACGAGCATCGCCAACTGCTCTGGCCTCAGCCAAGCGTTGCGCTGGAGGCGGACAGTGATGATCAGGCGATTACCGTCACGCCCCTGAGCGAGGACGGTTTCACCCGGCTTGCACTACAGATACAGCATGAAAATCTGCGGCTGACCCTGCATCACGTGCGCCAGGCCGCACAACTGAACGCGACCGATCCGTTGCCGTGGAGCGACGTCGAGGCCTGGGAGCAGACCCGCTACCTCCAGCCGGTGCTAGTGTTGCCGGCCAGTCTTCGCCAACTGATCGATACGCAAGTTGCCGAAGATACGGCGCTGGCCGCGCAGGAGCTGCATTTTGACAGCCTGCCGGATAGCTTGCCCAGCGGCTGGCGCCAGCAGCGCATCGAACGCCAGGAAGACCTGCTTGCCCGCTACCTGGGCAGCGACCTAGCCCCCGAGTCGGCGCCAATGGCCGCATTGCGGGCGCTCCAGAGCCCGCTGCAAGCCGTGCAGTTGCAACAGCAACAGCTGCTCGAGGACCTGCCAGCCGATGTCAGCCACTCTGCATGGGCAGAGCGCTATGGCGAAACTGGCCGTTTCGATCAGTTGAGCGCAGGCTTCAGCCAGGCACTGCGGCTTGAAGGCAACCTGCAAAACCTGTTGGGCGAGCTGTCGGCCACCCACCTGAACTGGGTCGAACAGATCTGCGAAATGCCCGAACCCAGTCTGCAGCGCCACGTTCATCCTTGCGCGTTATATCTGGTGATCGGCGCGCGATCGTGGCATCTGAGCGGTCTTCTCACCGTGCATGACAGCAACCCGCAAGACACCTCGCTGCTGCTCTACAAAGTTGGTAACAACGGCGGCCTCATGGCCTTCGAAGACGCGGCCCAGCTCACTAAGCGCCTGCTCGACACACTCGAGGGTTGCTTCCCTGAAACGCTGCTGGAAAGCATCTGGCCACAGGAGATACAGGCCCTGCTCACGGCGCTGGACGACACCAACGAGGTACCTTCCATCACCTTCAAGCCCATCGACTCGCACCTCTTCGACTACTGCACGCAAACCGTGATAGCCAGCCTTGCGCTCCCCGACAACAACGCGCCGGTGCCCCGAGAAGCGGCCAGCAGGCGACTGCGCATCAGTGTCAACCAGGCCAGGTTGCAAGCCTTCGCTCGGCATGCCGAACGTAACCGCACCGCCAACTTGCTGGAGCGGCTGCACCCCCTGCGGCACCTGGATCTGGCCCAGCGCACGCGCCTGGCAGAACAGGTCGACGCACTGCGCAAGGCCATGCTGGCCAACGCTCGCTTGCTGGACAGAGACCTGCCGGAGCGCGGCCAGTTCGCCGTCGCCAGGCTGGAGCAGCGCCTGCGCGAAGATTTCACGCCCGGCTCGATCCCTGCCATCACCTTGAACATGGCCGACAGGGTGTTCGAGCAGCGGGTCTCGCTTGCCGAGTCTGGCCAGGCGAATGCCTACAAGCAGGTCAAGGTGTTCAGCCAGGAACGCAGCGATGTTGCACTGGAGCATTTGCTGCCATGGGCGCTTGATGACGACCTGACCCTGCGCCTGGGCAATGCCACCATCCACTTCGAAGGCGGCAGCGCCGATCAAGCGCTGCGCCTGGGTGTCACCCACACCTACATCGCCAACCTGGTCAAGCAGCTGGATATTGCCGGCGCCTACGAGCGGATGATCCTGGAAGCATTCCAGGGAAAAACCGGCGAGACGCGCTGGCAGGCCGAACTGCGCCGGGAAACCCTGCGCGCGCCCTTCGCTCGGCAACTCGAGATCATAGCCGCCAGCCGTCACCCGGGGTTGGACGCAACTGGCCAACAACTGCTCGAACGCTTCGTCCAGGAACAACTGACGGCCACCGCTGTGCGTACCGTCGACTACCACACGCTGGAACTCAAACCTGGAGTTGCCGCCGACGGCTCATCCCAGGCGACCACCCTGAGCGGCATCTTCGTGCTCAAGGCGGCCAGCGGGCCGGCTTTGCTATTACTACCGGAGGCCCCCAACAACCAGATCGTCAGCCAGTACGAGGATACGACCCAAGCATGCCAGGCATTGGCTGACATGGCCGTGGACGACGCCATGCACAGCTACCTCGCGAAACTGCCGATCGGCGGCAACGAAGCCGCACACCACAGCTACATCAAGACGGCGCTGATCAAGAATTTCTCAGGCTTCATCGGCCTTGGAATTACCCGCCCCGAGGCCCTGCCGAGCTTGCTGGCCAACCTGCAAATGGGCCGCTTGGTACTCACGAACCGTACCACCTCGCGAAGCCAGGTCGACCTGTACCTGGAAACCGAAGCGGTGCGCCACGGCCACGTCTATGACTATCTCAAGATGGCCCTTGGATTTATCCCGCTGGTCGGCACCGCCATTGGCCTGTATGACGGCTGGCACTTCGCGACCGCCAGCGTTGAAGCGTTCTTGCGCGGCGATCCAGAGGCCGGTGTCGAGTTCCTCAACAGCGTGTTCGTATGCCTGACCGAAGCCCTGCTGGACCTGACCCCACTGGCGTTGTTCAACAACCCTTCCAGCATTGCGCGCCTGGCGACTCAGCGGCGCCAGCGCCTGGCCGTACCCCGCTCGTTGCGCCTGAATCCGCAGCGCAACGCCAATCCTTTCAGTGGCTATGAAAGCGATGTTCCCGCAGGGCGTTGGTCAGACCATCCCTCACCGCATGGCATCGGCGTACATCGGCATAGCGAAACCGGCGTCGATTACATCACCCGCCATGGCCGTTATTATCCGGTCGACTGGGATGACACCTACCGCACCTGGCGCTTGGCAGGGAACGATGCCACTACCTACAAACAACCGGTCAAGCGCAACGCCCAGGGCAGCTGGGAAGTCCATGGCAGGCTCACTGGCCAGTTGATAGAGGGTGGCCTGGCAGGCGGTGGCGCCCAGCTGAGTGCGCTGTACAACCGAGGCTGGGCAGCGGCGCGTGAAGTGCTGAGGCGCCAGCCGGCAATGCTTTCGCCACGGCAGGTATTACAAGATATCGTTGATACCCAGCACAAACACCGGGTCCAGACAAAGGCCCACGTCGAGGCCTACAACCAGGCACGCGGTGTGGGCCCCAACGGCCCAACGGGTGCCGTCGCCTCCGAACAGGTCATAGCCCAGGCCCAGCAGATGGCGACCGAGCACGTTCAGGCCTACGTGGCATTCGGCGAGCAAAGCCTGAAACGCTTGCACGGGCTGCGGCCAGACTTCAAGCACAGCGACTACGTCGCGTTCCAGCGCGATCTGGCTCTGGACCTGAGCAAACAGAACATCCTGTTGATGAAGTTGCATCATGCGCGTCTGCAGAATCGCTTGCGCCGCAGCCATCAACTGCAACAGGCAACCGACGGCCTGAGCCAGGGCGAGGTGTTCGACCACCTCAGAAAGATTCATAACGTCTACGGCGAGCTTGCCGAATCGCTGCACCACTTTGAAGCCGACCTGCATCGGCACGAGCGTATCCGTAGTCAGTTGAAAGGCGCCGACCTTACCAATTACGACCGACAGGTGCACGGCCTGGACATGCACCTGGAACCGCTGGACTACCGCCTGATGGAGATGTCGACGCGGATTGGCGGCATCATCAACCCCCGCAGTTCAATCGACTACGAGTTCGTTCTGTTCTTGCGCACCATCAACCGCGAAATCGTCGATGTGCGCAGCACCTTGTTCAGCCAAGGCGAGATGCGCCTGGCCCTGCTCAGCCGGCGCGATGAACACCGTATGCTGACCCAGCTCAAGACGCGCTACCAGCGGTTCCAGGCGCACCTGCGCAGGTGGCGGGATGATTTCCCCGACTACGTCTCGAGCCCTGCGATCCAGCGCGCTGAACAGGCCATGGCCGAACTGACGGCAGAAGTCGACACCCGCCTCGCCGCCACTGTCCCGATCAGCAGATCGAAACCGCGCAGCCACCAGGGAGCCAGCAAACCAAGGCTGTTCGAGACTGTAGACCAACAGCTGCTGATTGGCCGCGAAGTCAGTGTCGAAGGCCAGCGCCGCCTACAAATCAGCCAACCTGTGGACAACGTGCCCCATGTCACCTTCACCCCTGGCGCCGATGGCCTGTGGCACAGGGTTCAAGGCCCGCTGGCCCCCCCCACGGCCAGCATGCAAGTATTGGAGCTGACGGCCACTGGCCGCCTGGCCAGGATCACCCAGCAAACCGCCGACCTGCACCGCTACAAGACCCTGAACATGCTGCCCAGGGACCTGCAAGACCTCGCCGAAGGCCATGGCGCATCACTGCGCGACATTGCCGGCGACCTGACCCGCAAGGCCGGTGAGCACATCACTGACGCGCAACGCGCCCTGGTGCAACGTCTGCAGCAGGGCGCAGAGCAACTGGACACCCTGGGCCGCACCTTGCGTATCGAGCAGACCAAGGTCGGACAGCAACCCAGCATCGCGCATCTGGAATACCTCAAGGAACAGGGCGAAATCGAGGTGCGCTGGTCACGCGAACTGGAGCCGATGAAAGACAATCGAGGCCAGCCGCGGGAGTATTTGGAGGAGTACCGCATTGACGACGCCAAGACCGGCGAAGCGCTCTGGTATGCGCATTTCCATTTCAAGAAAAAACCCAGCACCGGCTTTCCCCGCCTCGAGGCTGGGCATATCAAACTGGCCAGTGAGCGCAACCAGAAAGCCGGAGCCTGGCGCGGGCCGGTGAACGAAGCGCAAGCTACCCAGCATTTCGCTGGCTTGCGTCCAGCCAGCAGCTGAAACGACGACGCCCCGGGGCGCAGTACCCCGGGGCCCGTCCCTCACAGCTTGGCGATGGACACTTCGGTCGACTTCACGAAAGCAATTACCTCGCTGCCCACCTGCAATTCCAGCTCTTTCACCGAGCGGGTAGTGATCACGGAGGTGACGATACCGGAAGCGGTCTGCACGTCGATTTCCGACAGCACAGGGCCTTCGAGGATTTCTTTCACGGTGCCTTTGAACTGGTTGCGGACGTTGATGGCTTTGATAGTCATGATTTGATTCCTTCTCGTTGGCTTCAGTCTGGTGAGTGAGTCATTCAGTGCGCCCACCGCAGTTGCGTGGGCAAAGGGGCTACAGGATCCGGCTCGGGCGCAGTGCCCGGGGCCGACAGCACACGGTTGAGCACTTCGCTTTCCAACGCAGCCAGGCGGTGCGAACCACGCGCCCTGGGCCTTGCCAGGTCGACGCTGAGGTCGAGGCCAACCTCGCCGTCCTCGATCAGGATCACCCGGTCAGCCACGGCCACCGCCTCGCTGACGTCATGGGTGACCAACAGCACGGTGAAGCCATGCTGACGCCACAGGCGTTCGATCAGCTGCTGCATCTCGATACGCGTCAAGGCGTCCAATGCACCCAGCGGCTCGTCCAGCAACAGCAGACGTGGCTGGTGGATCAGCGCACGGGCCAGGGCCACACGCTGTTTCTGGCCGCCGGACAAAGCCGCCGGCCATTCATGGGCGCGGTCCGCCAGGCCGACCGCCTCCAGCGCATCCAGTGCACGTTGACGCCAGTCACCGCTCAGACCCAGGCCGACGTTGTCGATCACCTTCTTCCAGGGCAGCAAGCGTGCGTCCTGGAACATCAGGCGGGTTTCTTCACGGGCCTCGGCCAACGGCGCGGCACCGGCCAGCAGCTCACCGGCGCTGGGCCTGTCGAGCCCGGCCAGCAAGCGCAGCAAGGTGCTCTTGCCGCAGCCGCTACGCCCGACGATGGCGACGAACTGGCCGGCCGGGATGTGCAGGTCGATACCCTTCAGCACTTCGCGCTGGCCAAAGGTCTTGCGCAGGCCGTTGGCGGCCAGCGGGATGCCACGCAGCAGGCGTGGCGGCTGTTCTTTGAGCACGGTCATGCGCCCTCCTTCCTGGCAACCTGATAGGCCGGGTGCCAGCGCAGCCACACACGTTCCAGGCCGCGAGCGGCGAGGTCGGCGAGCTTGCCGAGCACGGCGTACAGGACGATGGCCAAGACCACCACGTCGGTCTGCAGGAACTCACGGGCATTCATTGCCAGGTAGCCGATGCCGGCGTTGGCGGAAATGGTCTCGGCGACGATCAGCGTCAGCCACATGAAGCCCAGGGCGAAGCGCACGCCGACCAGGATCGACGGCAGCGCACCCGGCAGGATCACCTGACGGAACAGGCCAAAGCCGGACAGGCCATAGCTGCGCGCCATTTCCACCAGCGCTGGGTCAACGTTGCGGATGCCGTGGTAAGTGTTCAGGTAGATCGGGAACAACGTCCCCAGCGCGACCAGGAAAATCTTCGCCGACTCGTCGATGCCGAACCACAGGATCACCAGCGGAATCAACGCCAGGTGCGGCACGTTACGGATCATCTGCACCGAGCTGTCGAGCAGGCGTTCGCCCCAGTTCGACAGGCCAGTGATGAAGCCCAGCACCAGGCCGATACTGCCGCCGATCACGAAGCCCAGCCCGGCACGCCAACCACTGATGGCCAGGTGGGTCCAGATTTCGCCGCTGCGCACCAGCTCGACACCGGCGCTGACCACCGCACTCGGTGCCGGCAGGATGCGCGTCGACAGCCAGCCCGCGCTGACCGCCAACTGCCAGACTGCCAGCAGCAGTACCGGCAGCGCCCACGGCGCCAGGCGCTGGGTCAGGGTGGAGGAAGTTGCACGACTCATGGCCAGCCCCTCAGCTCTGCGACACGGACTTGGGCAGGATGTCGTTGGCCACCATCTCGCCGAATGGGCTCACGTAGCCGCCCGTTTTCGGTTGCTCCGGGCGCTGCACATCCAGGTGCGGGAACAGCAGTTCGGCCACACGGTAGGACTCTTCCAGGTGTGGATAACCCGAGAAGATGAAGGTATCGATGCCTAGTTCGGCATATTCCTTGACCCGCGCCGCAACCGTCGGGCCATCGCCGACCAGTGCAGTACCGGCACCACCACGGACCAGGCCGACGCCCGCCCACAGGTTGGGGCTGACTTCCAGGTTGTCGCGGTTGCCGCCGTGCAGGGCAGCCATGCGCTGCTGGCCCACCGAGTCAAAGCGTGCCAAGGATGCCTGGGCACGGGCGATCGTCTCATCGTCCAGGTGCGAAATCAGGCGATCGGCAGCGGCCCAGGCTTCTTCGTTGGTTTCCCGCACGATCACGTGCAAGCGGATGCCGAAGCGCACTTCGCGGCCTTGAGCGGCAGCTTTTTCGCGCACTTGGGCGATCTTCTCGGCAACGGCCGCCGGTGGCTCGCCCCAAGTCAGGTACAGCTCGACCTGCTCGGCCGCCAGGTCTTGTGCCGCTTCGGACGACCCCCCGAAATACAGCGGTGGGCGAGGTTGCTGAATCGGTGGGTAGAGCAGCTTGGCGCCCTTCACCTGGATGTGCTTGCCGTCGTAGTCGACATTTTCCCCTTCCAGCACCTTGCGCCAGATACGGGTGAACTCGACCGAGGCTTCGTAGCGTTCCTGGTGATTCAGGTGCAGGCCGTCACCGGCCAGCTCGTCCGGGTCGCCGCCGGTCACCAAGTTGAACAGCGCCCGGCCGTTGGACAGGCGATCCAGTGTTGCTGCCTGGCGGGCCGCCACGGTCGGCGAAATGATGCCCGGACGCAGGGCGACGAGGAATTTCAGGTGCTGGGTCACCGGAATCAGCGACGCTGCCACCAGCCAGGAGTCCTCGCAGGAACGCCCGGTCGGGATCAACACCCCACCGAAGCCAAGGCGGTCGGCGGCCTGGGCGATCTGTTGCAGGTAGCCATGGTCAACCGCACGGGCGCCGTCGGAGGTGCCCAGGTACTTGCCGTCACCGTGGGTGGGGAGGAACCAGAAAATGTTAAGGCTCATTGGAGTTGTCTCCTCAAGGGTGGCGGGGGCCACGCGGCGCCCCGGCACAGGCATATCAATCAAGGCGCGCTAGCGACCTTGGCCGGGGGTGTCCAGATCACATCCTTGATGCTCAGCGGCTTGGGGATCAACTTGAGCGCCTGGAAGGTGTCGGCGATTTTCTGCTGTGCGGCCACGACCTCGGGGGTCAGCGGCGCGGCACCGTAGCCTTGGCGCTTGACCGCAGTGAGGGTGATGTCGGCCGGCAGGCCGAGCAGCGGCGCGACCTGGTCGGTGACTTGCTGCGGCTGGGCCTGGGACCATTCGCCCACGGCGCGCACTTCTTCGATAAGGGTGCTGATCACTGCCGGGTGCTGGGTCGCGTAGTTGCGGGTGGCCAGGTAGAACTGGTGGTTGTCGACCAGGTCCTTGCCATCACGCAGGGTGCGCGCCTGCAGCTGCTGCTCGGCGGCAGCCTGGTAGGGGTCCCAGATCACCCAGGCATCGACGCTGCCACGCTCGAAGGCGGCGCGGGCATCGGCTGGGGGCAGGTAGACTGGCTGGATGTCGCTGTACTTCAGGCCCGCGTCTTCCAGGGCGCGGACCAGCAGGTAGTGGACGTTCGAGCCTTTGTTGAGGGCAACTTTCTTGCCTTTGAGCTCTTTCACCGACTGAATCGCCGAGCCTTTCGGCACAAGGATCGCTTCGCTGTGTGGCGCAGGCGGCTCGTAAGCGACGTAGAGCAGATCTGCGCCAGCTGCCTGGGCGAACACGGGCGGGGTTTCGCCGGTGACACCAAAGTCGATGGAGCCGACGTTCAGGCCTTCAAGCAGCTGCGGGCCGCCGGGGAATTCGGTCCATTGCACCTGGATGCCCTGCTCGGCCAGGCGCTTCTCCAGCGTGCCCTTGGCCTTGAGCAGCACCAGGGTGCCGTATTTCTGATAACCGATACGCAGGCTTTCGGCCTGAGCTTGGGTAATCGCGCCGAAGGACACAGCCGCCGCAAACAGGGCGACCAGACCGCGACGCAAGAAGACTGTGCGCATGGCGCTCTCCTGTGCGATGGGGTTCGGGTTGCACCTGCTGCCTCGTTGACGGGCTAGTAAGGTGGGGTGATGCTGGGTGTAGATCGATGGAGTGACAGTACCAGTGTCTACATATATCTAGAAATCATATTTTTTCATTTGTTTATTCTTTTTAGGCCTAAGCATCCTGACAATCTGCACGCATAAAAAAGGGCCGTCGAAACGGCCCGAATATCCCTGCTATGGCTAAGAGCAATGCAACGAGAATTCTTCAGCGGTTGGGTTGCGGAGTTAGGCGCAGATACGGTTTTACTGCCCGGTAGCCTTTGGGGAAGCGCTGCTTGATCTCTTCCTCGTCTTTCAACGAAGGCACGATCACCACCTCGTCACCGTCCTGCCAGTTACCTGGCGTGGCGACCTTGTGGTTGTCGGTCAGCTGCAGCGAGTCGATCACCCGCAGAATTTCGTTGAAGTTGCGCCCGGTACTGGCCGGATAGGTGATGGTCAGGCGCACCTTCTTGTTCGGGTCGATGACGAACAGCGAACGCACGGTCAGGGTGTCGCTGGCGTTCGGGTGGATCAGGTCATACAGGTCGGAAACCTTGCGGTCGGCGTCGGCGATGATCGGGAAGTTGACCACGGTGTTCTGGGTCTCGTTGATGTCATCGATCCACTTGTGGTGCGAGTCGACCGGGTCTACCGACAGGGCGATGGCCTTGACCCCGCGCTTGGCGAAATCGTCCTTGAGCTTGGCGGTCAGACCCAGCTCGGTGGTGCACACCGGGGTGAAGTCCGCCGGGTGGGAGAACAGCACACCCCAGCTGTTGCCGAGCCACTCGTGGAAGCGGATCTTGCCGGCGCTGGAATCCTGTTCGAAGTCGGGGGCGATGTCGCCGAGTTTGAGACTCATGGGGTGCGGCTCCTGTGCTGTGTTCTGGCCTTGTGGGGTTCAATGTGCCTGCATCCGGTTAAAAATAAAAAGAATAAATAATGATTTATTTATAACCGTAAGGAATACAAAATTGCAGACACAAAAAAGCCTCGCACTAGGCGAGGCTTTCTCTATGGCTACGGCTTACAGGAAGCTGTAAGTGTAGTTCACGATGAAGCGAGCTTGGTCCTGGTCGGCGCTGCTTTCGCCTGCACCACGGTAGACGCCCTGACGCAGGCTGAAGCCCAGGCCTTTGAGGGTGCCTTCCTGGATGGTGTAGTCGACGCGTGCGTCGCGTTCCCACTCGTTGTAGGTGCCATTACCCGATTTGTTACGGATATCGTCACCACGCAGGTAGGCAACCGAAGCTTTCAGGCCCGGTACACCCAGCGCAGCGAAGTCATACGAGTACTGACCGAAGGTGGTGTTCTCACCGGCACGGGCGAACTGGTTGATCATGCTGTCGGTGAACAGGTAGAAGCTGGAACCGCCAGCGCCTTCCGACGTGCCGCTGTCGTTGGTCAGGTTGCCCTGGTTCAGCCACACGAAGCCGCCGTCGTCGCCGATCTGCTGATGACCGAGCATCAACGCATGGCCACCCAGGGTATAGGTGAACATGGCGGACCAGGTCTTGTTGTCGATCTCGCCGGTGTTCTTGGCGTAGCCACCATTGTTGTTGAAGTTGTAAGCGCTGTCGTTGCCGTTTTTACCGTCGCTGCTGCTGTCGAAGTAGCGCAGGTCGGTCTTGAACGACTGGTTGTCAGCGATCTTGAAGACGTGGGTCGCACCCAGGAAGTGCTGTTTGTAGAAGTCTTCCAGGTTCGAGTAGTAGTACTGCAGGGTCAGGTCTGGAGTGAGCTTGTAGTCCAGGCCGCCGTAGCGGAACTTGTTGCTTTCGGCATTGGAACCGGCCACCGACAGACCGGTGCGGTTGCTCGAAGCACGACCCATGGCGTGGGTCAACTGACCGGCGTTGATGGTCAGGTTGTCGATTTCCTTCGACTGGATGGTGCCACCTTCGAAGGTTTGTGGCAGCAGACGACCGTCGTTGGAAACGAGGATTGGCAGGTTAGGAGCCAGGGCGCTACCGAAGTGGGCTTCGGTCTTGGAGAAGCGAGCCTTGGCATTGCCGCCGAAGCGAGCCCACTGAGCTGCGGAACCTTTGCCGTCATCCGGGAAGAAACCACCTTTGTGGTAACCCTCGCCACCGTCCAGGTGGATACCCCACAGGGCCTGGGCGTCGACGCCGAAGCCAACGGTGCCTTCGGTGAAGCCGGAGATGTAATCCAGCTTGAAGCCTTGGCCGGATTCACGCTGATCAGGGCGCTCGAAGTTGGTGGAGGCGCTTGCATGCGCTTCACGGTTATCGTTGTTGAAGTACATGGTGCGCGAGCTGAGCGACAGTTTGCTGTCTTCTACGAAACCGGCAGCGCCTGCTTGTTGGGCGAGAACCCCCAGTGCCACGGCCAGAGCCAGGCTGGACTTGTACATGTTTTGCTCCTCTACGTTCTAATTTTTGTGTATCTCTGGCGGTGGGATCTTTTGCCCCGCTCACCGTGGATTGGCGATTTAGTCGCAAAGCGTGACCGGTAAGTCAATCGTTACCGAAGATTTCACGACTTTGGTCTAAGGCCACCTGCGCTACAGGATAATGACAATCCTATAAATCCAAAATGACCGTTTTATGAATTTGTAAGATTTTTACGGAATATGGTCGGAACCATTACTACCAAAAGCTGTATCGGCACCTCCGTTTGATAGCTTTAGGTTATTTGCAAACGTTTGCTCATAACCTTATTCCGCGTCGTTCTGTAAAGCCGATGAAGCCTAGCAGGCTCGCCGCGTTTCGCCATTGAGCATCGTCAAGCCCCAAGGCTTAAAGCTTTTGGCTCCTAAGCTAATTCTAAAAAGTTATTTATTTAGCATTTCTTAGATCATCTAGTCTTCTCGCCATCCATCACATCGATTGCCTGACGAGAGGTTCAACCATGATCCCGCATGCTCCCCTGCGCCTGTTCGCTGCCCTGACCCTCGCCGGCACCAGCTGGTTTGCCCAGGCTGCCGATCTGACCGTGGCCTACCAGACCACCGTCGACCCGGCCAAGGTGGCCCAGGTAGATGGCAGCTACGAAAAAGCCAGCAAGGCCAGCATCGACTGGCGCAAGTTCGATAACGGCGCCGACGTGATCACCGCCGTGGCCAGCGGCGACGTGCAGATCGGTTACCTCGGTTCCAGCCCGCTGGCCGCTGCCGCCACCCGCAAGCTGCCGGTCGAAACCTTCCTGATCGCCACACAGATCGGCGCCGGTGAAGCGCTGGTAGCCCGCGACAGCATCAAGACTCCGCAAGATTTGATCGGCAAGAAGGTCGCCGTGCCTTTCGTTTCCACCGGACACTACAGCCTGCTGGCCGCGCTGAAGAGCTGGAACATCGACCCGTCCAAGGTGCAAATTCTCAACCTCGCGCCACCGGCGATCATCGCCGCCTGGAAGCGCGGTGACATCGACGCCACCTACGTCTGGGACCCGGCCCTGGGCGTGGCCAAGGAGAATGGCAAGGTACTGATCACCTCCGGCGAACTGGCCAGCAAAGGCGCACCAACCTTCGATGCCTGGATCGTGCGCAAGGACTTCGCCGACAAGCATCCTGACGTGGTCAAAGCCTTCGCCAAGGTCACCCTCGACGCCTACGCCGACTACCGCAAGGACCCAAAAGCCTGGCTGGCCGACCAGGCCAACGTCGACAAGCTGGTCAAGCTGTCCGGCGCCAAGGCCAGCGACATCCCGGTGTTGCTGGAAGGCAACGTCTACCCCCTGGCCGCCGACCAGGCCAACGCCTTGGGCGCGCCGACCACCCAGGCCCTGACCGATACCGCCACCTTCCTCAAGCAGCAAGGCAAGGTCGATTCGGTGCTGCCGGATTATTCGCCGTACGTCAGCGCCAAGTTCCTGCCTAACTGAAAACCTGATTCGGAGCCCGTCATGGCCTTGCTTGAACTGGAGCGCATCAGCGCACAGTACCCTGGCGCCAGCACCCCGGTGCTGGCCGACATCAACCTGAGCCTGGGGCCGCGCCAGCTGCTGGTGGCCCTCGGGCCGTCCGGCAGTGGCAAGACCTCGCTACTGAACCTGATTGCCGGCTTCGTCGCCCCCAGCGGCGGGCGCATCAGCCTCGACGGCGTTCCCGTGCAAGGCCCTGGTGCCGAGCGCGGCGTGGTGTTCCAGGACGACGCCCTGCTGCCCTGGCAGAACGTGCTGGGCAACGTCGCCTTCGGCCTGGAGCTGGCCGGCGTGGCGCGTGCCCAGCGCGAGGCCAAGGCCCGCGAGATGTTGGCGCTGGTTGACCTGGAAGGGTTTGCCGAACGGCGCATCTGGCAATTGTCCGGTGGCCAGAAGCAGCGCGTCGGCCTGGCCCGCGCGCTGGCAGCCGACCCCCGGGTACTGCTGATGGACGAGCCGTTCGGCGCCCTCGATGCGTTCACCCGCGAGCAGATGCAGGAACTGTTGCTGCAGGTCTGGCAGCGCACCGCCAAGCCAGTGTTCCTGATCACTCACGACATCGAAGAGGCCGTGTTCCTCGCCAGCGAACTGGTGTTGCTGGCACCCAACCCCGGTCGCGTGGTCGAGCGCCTGCAGCTGGACTTCGGCCAGCGCTACGCCGCAGGTGAATCAGCCCGGGCGATCAAGTCCGACCCACGCTTCATCGAAACCCGCGAGCATGTGCTGGCGCGGGTCTTCTCCCAACGCCAAAGCCTGCAGGAGCGCACATGAGCAGCCTGGACCTGCCGGTCGTCGACAAGCGAAACAACCCAACCCGGCCCGCGGTAAGGGCACGCCGCCAGCTGTCCACCCGCTGGATCAGCACGCTGACCCTGGCCAGCCTGTTGCTGGTGTGGTGGCTGGTAACCGCCGCCGGTTGGATCGAGCCCCTGTTCCTGCCCGCACCCGGCGACATCCTCGCCAGGGCCTGGACCCTGCTGACCCAGGGCTACATGGATGCCAGCCTGTGGCAGCACCTGGGCGCGAGCCTGGGCCGCATCGGCCTGGCGCTGGTCGCCGCGACCTTGACCGCCATCCCGGTCGGCATCGCCATCGGCTACAACCGCGTGGCCCGCGGCATCCTCGACCCGCTGATCGAGTTCTACCGGCCGATCCCACCACTGGCCTATTTGCCGCTGATCGTGATCTGGTGCGGCATCGGCGAGCTGTCCAAGGTGCTGCTGATCTACCTGGCAATCTTCGCCCCGATCGCCATCGCCACCGCCACCGGCGTGCGCACGGTCGATCCGACCAAGCTGCGCGCCGCGCAATCGCTGGGTGCCAGCAAGGTGCAACTGATCCGCCACGTGATCCTGCCCAGCGCCCTGCCCGACATCCTCACCGGCATCCGCATCGGCCTTGGGGTCGGTTGGTCGACCCTGGTCGCCGCCGAGCTGATCGCCGCCACCAGCGGCCTGGGTTTCATGGTGCAGTCGGCGGCGCAGTTCCTGGTTACTGATGTGGTGGTGCTGGGCATCCTGCTGATCGCCCTGATCGCCTTCGCCCTGGAAATGGGCCTGCGCGCCCTGCAACGCAAGCTGGTGCCTTGGCACGGCCAAAGCCACTGAGACGAGAAAAGACATGAGCCTGACCGTTACCCCCCTCAGCCCGGCCCTCGGCGCGCAGATCAGCGGCGTGGACATCAGCCGCGAAATTACCGCCGAACAGCGCGATGCCATCGAGCAAGCACTGCTCAAGCACCAAGTGCTGTTCTTCCGCGACCAGCCGATCAACCCCGAGCAGCAAGCCCGGTTCGCCGCGCGCTTCGGCGACCTGCACATCCACCCGATCTACCCCAACGTGCCGGACACCCCGCAGGTACTGATTCTCGACACGGCGGTGACCGACGTGCGTGACAACGCCGTGTGGCACACCGACGTGACCTTCCTGCCGACCCCGGCGCTGGGCGCGGTGCTCAGTGCCAAGCAGTTGCCGGCCTATGGCGGCGATACGCTGTGGGCCAGTGGCATTGCCGCGCTTGAAGCGCTGTCGGCGCCGCTGCGCGCGATGCTCGACGGCCTGACTGCCACCCACGACTTCACCAAGTCGTTCCCGTTGGAACGCTTTGGCACCACACCGGACGACCTCGCACGCTGGGAAGCGACCCGGCGCAACAACCCTCCGCTGTCGCACCCGGTGGTGCGCACCCACCCGGTGAGCGGGCGCAAGGCGCTGTTCGTCAATGAGGGGTTCACGACGCGGATCAACGAATTGAGCGAACTGGAAAGCGAAGCGCTGCTGAAGCTGCTGTTCGCCCATGCGACGCGGCCGGAGTTCACTGTCCGCTGGCGCTGGCAGGAGAATGATGTGGCGTTCTGGGACAACCGGGTGACGCAGCATTTTGCGGTGGATGATTACCGGCCGAACCGGCGGGTGATGCATCGGGCGACCATTCTTGGGGATGCGCCGTTCTGAGGTGTTCTGCACTGCCTCTTCGCGGGGCAAGCCCGCTCCCACAATGATCAGTGTTGCCAGGACCATTGTGGGAGCGGGCTTGCCCCGCGAAGAGGCCGGCACAGACTTCTACCTGACCAGATGCAAATACTGCATATGCCGCTCGTACTGGTCGAGAATGTCGTTGATGATCTGCTCCTTGCTGTAGCCCACCAGGTCGTAATTCTGGCTGCCCTCGCTCAAGTGCACCTCCGCCCGGTAATAGCGACGGTTCTTCAACTCCTGCGTGCCCAGCCCGCCCAACGCGAACGACGGCGTGAAGTAACCGCGCATCTGCACCTGGTAGATGAACGGTTGCTCCTCACCATGGCCGACCTTCAGGCTGACGTTGTCATGGCTCGGGTCATCCTGGGTCACCAGCACCAGGCCCTTCTGCTCGAACACCTCGCGCACCTCGGCAATCGCCGGGCGCACCACGTCGTCCATGAAGCGGTACACCTCATCGCGTGACGGGAAGTGCACGGCCTGGCTCAGGCGCTGGCGCCAGCCGCCACGGCCCCGGCGCGACTGCGCGAAGGGTGCCAGCGAATGCATCTGCGCGATCTGCCGTTGCGATTCCAGGTAGAACGCCTTGTGCAATCCCCACATCATGCACAGCAAGATCAACGAGAACGGCAGCGACGTCAGCACCACGGCGGACTTGAGCGAATCGATGCTGCCGGCGAACAGCAGGCTGCTGGTGATCAGTGCGGTCATCGCGCCCCAGAAGATCCGCAGCCAGTTCGGGCCGTCTTCGTCAGCGCCGCCATCCTTGGCCGACAAGGTCGACAGCACCACGGTGCCGGAGTCGGCCGAGGTGACGAAGAACACGAAGCTGATGAACACCGTCACCGCGATCACGGTCTTGCTCCACGGGTAGGTTTCCAGCAGCAGGTACAGGCTCATCGACGGATCGTCCAAGGCCGATTGGCCGAGGGCGGTCATGCCGTGGTTTATCACCTGGTCCAGCGCGCTGTTGCCGAAAATCGACATCCACGCCAGGGTGAAGCCCAGCGGGATCAGCAGCACGCCGAAGACGAACTCCCGGATGGTCCGGCCACGCGAGATACGCGCGATGAACAGCCCCACGAACGGCGCCCAGGCAATCCACCAGGCCCAGTAGAACACTGTCCAGCCACCCAGCCAGTCGCGGTTTTCGCCATAGGCGTACACATCGAAACTTTTGCGCGGCAAGGCGCCGAGGTAATCGCCGAGGTTCTGGATCAAGGTGTTGAACAGGTGCTGGGTCGGCCCTGCGAACAACACGAACAGCAGCAGCGCGCAGGCCAGGAACAGGTTGATGTCGCTCATCACCCGCACGCCCTTCTCCACCCCGGCGACCGCTACTGCCACTGCCGCGCCCATCATCAGGGCGATTAGGATGACCTGCACCCACTGGCTATGGCTGATACCGAACAGGTAGTCGAGGCCGGCGTTCAGGTGCAGCACACCGAAACCCATGTCAGCGCCCAGGCCGAACACCGTGGCGATAATGCCGAAGCCGTCCACCGCATAGCCGATCGGCCCGTTGATGCGCTTGCCGATCAGCGGGTAAAGCGCCGAACGCAGCGCCAGCGGCAGGTTGTGGCGGTAGGCGAAATAGGCCAGCGCCATGCCGACGAAGGCGAACACGCCCCAGCCATGCAGGCCCCAGTGCAAGAACAGGATCTGCATCGCCTGGCGCCCGGCCTCGGCCGTGCCCGCTTCGCCTTGCGGCGGCTGGAGCATGTGGGTCAGCGGTTCGGAGACGCAGAAGAAGAACAGCGTGATGCTGATGCCGGCGGCGAACAGCATGCCGGCCCACGACAGGTAGCTGAACTCGGGCTCGTCGTGGTCGGCACCGAGCTTGATCTTGCCGTAGCCGGACAAGGCGGTGACCACCACGAACACCAGGTACAGGGTCATGGCCAGCATGTAGTACCAGCCGACCGTGTTGGCCGCCCAGTTCTGCGCCGCCAGCAGCCATTGACCGGCTGCTTGCGGTTGGGCAATGACCACAAGGCCGAAGATGAGAATGAAACTTGCCGCGAAGTAGAACACCGGAGGGTTCATGCGGATCGTGCTGTTGGCAGGGGTCGGTGCACTCATGCTTCATGCACCTCGTCGAAGGACGTGAGGTTCGGGTTGAACGGGTTCAGCAAAGGAATCCTCCTGTTGAACACCGGCAGCGGACCAGCGTTTTTTCGTTGAACAAGCGTTCAAGTTAAACATGGATAGGCATTCGATGCGACCCGGGGTGCTGATCGGCGCGGCCTACCGCGGGCAAGACCGCGCCTACAAAAACCCTACAGGCCGCGTAGGCGCTGGTTTGCCCTCGATACGATCAGAAAAGCCTACAAAATTCAGGTCAGTTCTTGTCCTGGCAATCCAACTGTAGATTGGCCTGGGTAATGTTGCTTTCTGCCGGCACGCTGCGAGTCAGCCATACATTGCCACCAATGGTCGAACCTTTGCCGATGGTAATCCGTCCCAGGATGGTCGCCCCCGCGTAGATCACCACGTCATCCTCGACGATCGGGTGCCGCGCCAGGCCCTTGTGCAGCGTTCCCGACTCATCGCTCGGGAAGCGCTTGGCGCCCAAGGTCACGGCCTGGTAGATGCGCACACGCTCGCCAATGATCGCGGTCTCGCCGATCACCACACCGGTCCCGTGATCGATGAAGAAGCTCGGCCCGATCTGCGCACCTGGGTGGATGTCGATACCGGTGGCCGAATGCGCCAGCTCCGAACTGATCCGCGCCAGCAGCGGCAAGCCGGCCTGGTACAGGTGATGGGCCAGGCGGTGGTGGATGATCGCCAGGATCCCCGGGTAGCACAGCAGCACTTCATCGACGCTGCGCGCTGCCGGGTCACCGTGGTAGGCGGCCAGCACATCGGTATCAAGCAACACACGCAGGCCTGGCAAGGCGGCGGCAAAATCCTGGATCAAACGCAGCGCTTGGCTGTCGACCGCAGCCAGGTCGGCCTTGCTCTGCCGCGCGGCGTAGCGCAGTTCCAGGCGCGCCTGGGCCAGCAGCGCGGTCAGCGCGGCATCGAGGGTGTGGCCGACGTAGAAATCTTCACTCTCCTCGCGCAAGTCAACCGGGCCCAGGCGCATCGGGAACAGTGCACCGCACAGTTGTTCGAGGATGTGCCGCATGGCCTCGCGCGACGGCAACTCGCGCCCGCCCTGTTCGCCAATGCTGCGGCCATTGCGGCTGCGCCACTGTTCGCGGGCGCTGCGCAGGCCGCTGACGATGCTGTGCAACTGCCAATGCGCGGATGAGGGGTGTTCGCTCACGGTAATCTCCTGACAGGCCTATCAGATAGTTTGCAAACCACTTTACGGCAAATCCGGCTCTTGGAAAAAACAACGCTTTATTCCATCCTGCGCTAAGTCGGGCATAAGCTGCGCTACCCTCAATGCAGCCTATGCATGGCCAAAAGCAAAAAAAGCATAAGAACATAAGTTTTTATTATTTCCTGGCCTATAAAGCCAATTCTATAGTCGCCACCCACAACTTCCACAACAAGCGCGGGGCCTGACATGTCGAAATTCGCCAAACCACTTCTCAATGCCAGTCTGGCTATCCTGCTGGGTACCGGGCTGCTCAGCCAGGCATTTGCCGGCGAGCAGTTGAAGACCATCCAGGAAAAAGGCGTGATCAACGTCGGCCTCGAAGGGACTTATCCACCGTTCAGCTTCCAGGACGAAAACGGCAAACTGGCCGGTTTCGAAGTAGAACTGTCGGAACTGCTGGCTAAAGAGCTGGGGGTCAAAGCCAAGATCCAGCCGACCAAATGGGACGGCATCCTTGCCGCACTGGAATCCAAGCGTCTGGACGTGGTGGTCAACCAGGTGACCATCTCCGAGGAACGCAAAAAGAAGTACGATTTCTCCGAGCCCTACACCGTTTCCGGCATCCAGGCGCTGATCCTGAAGAAGAAAGCCGAACAGCTGAACATCAAGACGGCGCAAGACCTGGCCGGCAAGAAGGTTGGCGTGGGCCTGGGCACCAACTACGAGCAGTGGGTGAAGCAGGACGTGCCGAAAGCCGAAGTGCGCACCTATGAAGACGACCCGAGCAAGTTCGCCGACCTGCGCAACGGCCGCATCGACGCCATCCTGATCGACCGCCTGGCCGCGCTGGAATACGCGCAAAAAGCCAAGGACACCGAGCTTGCCGGTGATGCCTTCTCGCGCCTGGAAAGCGGCGTGGCCCTGCGCAAAGGCGAACCTGAGCTGCTGGCTGCCCTGAACAAGGCGATCGACAAGCTCAAGGCTGATGGCACGCTGGCCAAGCTGTCCGAAAAATACTTCGGTGCTGATGTCACGAAATGATCGCTGAAAGCCTGCAACTCGTTGTCGATTCCGCGCCCTTCCTGCTCAAGGGCGCGGGCTACACGGTGCTGCTGAGTGTCGGCGGCATGTTCTTCGGCCTGGTGCTGGGCTTTGCCCTGGCGCTGATGCGGCTGTCGAAGATCCTGCCGCTGGACTGGCTGGCACGTATCTATGTGTCGTTCTTCCGTGGCACCCCGCTGCTGGTGCAGCTGTTCGTGATCTACTTCGGCATGCCGCAGATCGGTATCGAACTCGACCCGATCCCGGCCTCGCTGATCGGCCTGTCGTTGAACATGGCCGCGTACATCTGCGAAATCCTGCGGGCGGCGATCTCCTCGATCGACCGTGGCCAGTGGGAAGCCGCCGCCAGCATCGGCATGACCCGGACCCAGGCCATGCGCCGGGCAATCCTGCCGCAAGCCCTGCGCACCGCGCTGCCACCGCTGGGCAACAGCTTCATCTCACTGGTCAAGGACACCGCCCTGGCGGCGACCATCCAGGTGCCCGAACTGTTCCGCCAGGCGCAGCTGATTACCGCACGCACCTTCGAAGTGTTCACCATGTACCTGGCGGTTGCGGTGGTCTACTGGATCCTCTGCAGCATCCTCGCGCACTTCCAGAACCGCATGGAAGCGCGGGTCAACCAGCACGACCAGGAGCACTGAAGATGATCGTAGTAGAAGGCCTGACCAAGCAGTTCAAGGGCCAGACCGTGCTCAACGGCATCGACCTGACCGTGCAACCCGGCGAAGTGGTGGCCATCATCGGCCCCAGCGGCTCGGGTAAGACCACCTTCCTTCGCTGCCTCAACCTGCTGGAAACGCCCGATGCCGGGCGGATTCAGATCGGCGCCATCAGCATCGATGCCAACCGCCCGCTCGGCAGCCAGCAAAGCGCGATTCGGCGTTTGCGCCAGCAGGCCGGGTTCGTGTTCCAGAGCTTCAACCTGTTCCCCCACCGCACCGCGTTGGAGAACGTCATCGAAGGGCCGGTGGTGGTCAAGAAGACGCCACGTGCCCAAGCCATGGAACTCGGCCGCAAGCTACTGGCCAAGGTTGGCCTGGCGGGCAAGGAAGACGCCTACCCCCGGCGCCTGTCGGGCGGCCAGCAGCAGCGCGTGGCCATCGCCCGGGCATTGGCCATGGAGCCCGAGGTAATCCTGTTCGACGAACCCACCTCGGCGCTCGACCCGGAGTTGGTTGGCGAAGTGCTGGCAACCATCCGCGGCCTGGCCGAGGAGAAGCGCACCATGATCATCGTCACCCACGAGATGAGCTTTGCGCGCGATGTGGCGAACCGGGTGATCTTCTTCGACAAGGGAGTCATCGTCGAGCAGGGCGAGGCCAAGGCCTTGTTTGCCAACCCGAAGGAAGAGCGGACTCGGCAGTTCTTGCGCAAGTTTTTGGGCACCGCCGCTTCTGAGTAAGACTCTCGGGCCCTTTCGCGGGGCAAGCCCGCTCCCACATGAACCTGGAGCGGGCTTGCCCCGCGAAGAGGCCGGCACATCCAACACAAATCCCCACTTCTATATATATTCCAAAAGGTTAGTTCATAAACCTTTAATAAGCCTTTAGGGTATATAAACCGGACCACCGGACCAGCAAACGTTGTCGCCATCAGCTGAAGCGACGCATCCACTTTGTGAGGTTCGGTACTGATGTCCACCCTGCCAAAAATCCCATTCCACAGCGACCTCGACAGCTCGCCCCTGCTGCTGCCGGCCAAGGTCCTGCGCAACGACGCCGAAGCCCTGCAAGCGGCCCGCGAGCTTGCCGAGAGCGCCCGCGCGCAAGCGTCCCGGCGCGACCAGCAACGCAAGCTGCCCTGGGCCGAAATCGAGCAGTTCACGCGCAGCGGCCTGGGCAGCATCAGCGTGCCCAAGGCCCACGGCGGCCCCGATGTTTCGTTCGCCACCATCGCCGAAGTGTTCCGCCTGATCAGCGCCGCCGACCCGGCCCTGGGGCAAATTCCGCAAAACCAGTTCGGCATGCTGCAACTGCTGCGCCTGACCGCCACCGAGGCGCAGCAGGCGCTGATCTTTCGCAGCGTTCTCGACGGCTGGCGCATCGGCAACGCCGGGCCAGAGCGCGGCAGCAAGGACACCCTGACGCTCAAGGCCAGGATCACCCGCAACGGCGACGGCTATCGCATCAGCGGTGAGAAGTTCTACTCCACCGGGGCATTGTTCGCCCACTGGGTCGCGGTCAAGGCGCTGGACGACGAGGGCCGTCAGCGCCTGGCCTTCGTCCGTCGCGGCGCGCCGGGGCTGCGCATCGTTGACGACTGGTCCGGTTTCGGCCAACGCACCACCGCCAGCGGCACCGTGCTGCTGGACCAGGTGCCAGTCGATGCGGACCTGGTGATCGACAACTGGCGCCAGCGTGATACGCCGAACATCCAGGGCGCCGGGTCACAGCTGATCCAGGCCGCCATCGATGCCGGTATCGCCGAGGCAGCCATTGAAGATGCCATCCGTTTCGTGCGCGAAAAATCCCGCCCTTGGGTAGACGCCAATGTCGAGCGTGCCAGCGACGATCCCTACGTGATTGCCGACATCGGCCACCTGAAGCTCGAACTGCATGCTGCCGAAGCGCTGCTGCAAAAGGCGGCGCGGGTGCTCGACGAGGTCAATGCCGGGCCGATCGATGCTGCCGCCGCCGCGCGAGCCTCGATCGCTGTGGCCGAAGCCAAGGTGTTGACCACCGAGATCTCGCTGCAGGCCAGCGAGAAGCTGTTCGAGCTCGCTGGCAGCCGCGCCACCCTGGCCGAGTTCAACCTCGACCGCCACTGGCGCAATGCCCGGGTGCACACGCTACACGACCCGGTGCGCTGGAAGTACCACGCGGTCGGCGCTTACTACCTGAACGGCACCCTGCCTGCGCGGCATTCCTGGATCTGAATTTTGGCCTTTTGGGGCTGCTTTGCAGCCCATTCGCGGGCAAACCCGCTCCCACAATTTCGAGGAGTGTGCCGTCACTGTGGGAGCGGGCTTGCCCCGCGAATGGGCCGCACAGCGGCCCCAGCGGTCTGGAGAACACCATGACGACAACACTAATCACCAGCGACACCCAAGCCCTGGCCATCGCCGAAGAAATCGCCCAGCAACTGCGCCGCGACAGCGCCCTGCGCGACCGCGAGCGCCGCTTGCCGCACGCCGAACTCGACCTGTTCACCCAATCAGGCCTCTGGGCCATCAGCGTGCCCAAGGCTTTCGGCGGCGCCGGCGTATCCAACGTCACCCTGGCCCAGGTCATCGCCCGCATCGCGCAAGCAGATGCCTCCCTTGGCCAAATCCCGCAAAACCACTTCTACGCCCTGGAAGTCCTGCGGGTAAACGGCAGCTCCGAACAACAGCAACGCCTCTACGCCGAAGTTCTGGCCGGCCAGCGCTTGGGCAACGCCCTGGCCGAACTGGGCACCAA
This sequence comes from Pseudomonas sp. NPDC090752, assembly GCF_055584805.1. Lineage (NCBI taxonomy): Bacteria > Pseudomonadati > Pseudomonadota > Gammaproteobacteria > Pseudomonadales > Pseudomonadaceae > Pseudomonas > Pseudomonas sp. NPDC090752. Next base: position 95,520 of record NZ_JBVJLI010000002.1, read on the forward strand.
GACCGCCCACGACCGCACCACGCGGCTGACCCGCGAAGGCGACGGCTACCGCATCAACGGTCGCAAGTTCTACGCCACCGGCGCCCTCTACGCCCAACGCATCCCGACCTCGGTGATCGATGAACAGGGCGTGCAGCAGCTGGCCTTCGTTCCCGCCGATAGCCAAGGCCTGCAGGTGATCGACGACTGGAGCGGATTTGGCCAGCGCACCACCGGCAGCGGTTCGGTGGTGTTCGACAACGTATTCGTCCGCGCCGACGACGTGGTGCCGTTCCAATCGGCCTTCGAGCGCCCTACCCCGGTCGGCCCGCTGGCGCAGATCCTTCACGCCGCCATCGACACCGGCATCGCCCGGGCCGCCTATGAAGATGCCCTGCACTTCGTGCGCACACGCAGCAGGCCGTGGGTCGACTCCGGCCTGGACAAGGCCAGCGAAGACCCGCTGACCTTGAAGAGCTTCGGCCACCTGACGATTCGCCTGCACGCCGCCGAGGCCTTGCTCGAACGCGCTGGGGTTTACCTCGACCGCGCCCAGGCCGACAGCAACGCCGATACCGTCGCCGCCGCTTCCATCGCCGTCGCCGAAGCCCGCGCGATCAGCACCGAGATATCCCTCGCCGCTGGCACCACGCTGTTCGAGCTGGCCGGCAGCCAGGCCACACTGGCCGAGCACAACCTCGACCGCCACTGGCGCAACGCCCGCGTGCACACCCTGCACGACCCGGTGCGCTGGAAGTACCACGCCATCGGCAATTACTACCTCAATGCAGAAAACCCACCGCGCCGGGGGACCATCTGATGCCTAAGCAAATCCTCCTCAATGCCTTCAACATGAACTGCATCGGGCACATCAACCATGGCCTGTGGACCCACCCACGCGACACCTCGACCCAGTACAAGACCCTCAGCTACTGGACCGACCTGGCACGATTGCTGGAGCGTGGGCTGTTCGACGGCCTGTTCATCGCCGACATCGTCGGCACCTACGACGTCTACGGCCAGTCGCTGGACGTGACCCTGAAAGAGTCGATCCAGCTGCCAGTCAACGACCCGCTGTTGCTGGTCTCGGCCATGGCCGCCGTCACCCGCCACCTCGGTTTCGGCCTCACCGCCAACCTCACCTACGAGACGCCATACCTGTTCGCCCGGCGCCTGTCCACGCTCGACCACCTGAGCAACGGCCGGGTCGGCTGGAACATCGTCACCGGCTACCTCGACAGCGCCGCCCGCGCCATGGGCCTGGAGCAGCAGCCGGAACATGACCGCCGCTACGATCAGGCTGATGAGTACCTGCAGGTGCTGTACAAACTCCTTGAAGGCAGCTGGGCCGACGATGCGGTGGTCGAAGACCGCGAGCGGCGGGTGTACGCCGAGCCGGAAAAAGTGCGCAAGGTCCAGCACCATGGCGAGTTCTACAAAGTCGAGGGTTACCACCTGTGCGAACCCTCGCCGCAACGCACCCCGGTGCTGTTCCAGGCTGGCAGCTCGCCACGCGGCCTGACTTTCGCCGGCAACCATGCCGAATGCGTGTTCATCAGCGGCCAGGACAAAGCCGCCACCCGCGCCCAGGTCGACAAGGTGCGCGCCGCTGCCCAGGCGGCCGGCCGCAATCCCCAGGCGGTCAAGGTGTTCATGGGCATCACGGTCATCGTCGCGCCCACCGAGCAGCAGGCCCAGGCCAAGTACGCCGAGTACCTGCGCCATGCCAGCCCGGAAGCGGGCGTTGCGCACTTCGCCGCCTCCACCGGCATCGACTTTGCCGCTTTCGAACTGGACGAGCCAATCGGCGCCAGCCAGGGCAACGCTATCCAGTCGGCCACCCGCCAATTGCAGGAAAACGCCTGGACCCGCCGCCGCCTGCTGGAACAGCACGCCCTCGGCGGGCGCTACGTGACCCTGGTCGGCGCGCCCGAACAGGTTGCCGAACAGTTGATCGCCTGGATCGACGAAACCGGCCTGGACGGTTTCAACCTGACCCGCACCGTCACCCCGGAAAGCTTTGAAGACTTCATCGACCTGGTGGTCCCGCACCTGCAACAGCGTGGCCGCTACAAGACCGCCTACGCCGACGGCACTCTGCGCGAAAAGCTGTTCCAGAGCGACCACCCACACCTGCCGGCCGACCACCCCGGCTCGGCCCATCGCCACACCTCTCCCCCTGCCACGACTGGAGTTGCACACCATGCTTGAGAAACTGTTCCGGCCCGTCGCGGCCATCGCCGTCACCCTCGGCCTCGCCGGCGGCGCATCCGCTGCCGAGCCGCTGAAAATCGGTACGACCTCGGCCTTCGCCATCCCGCTGGAAGCCGCGGTGGAAGAAGCGCACAAGCAAGGCCTGGAAGTGAAGCTGATCGAATTCAGTGACTGGATAGCCCCAAACGTCAGCCTCAACAGCGGCGACATCGACGTGAACTACTTCCAGCACATCCCGTTCCTGGAGAACGCCAAGGCCGCGGCCGGCTTCAACCTGGTGCCGTTCGCTCCCGGCATCATCAACAACGTCGGCCTCTATTCGAAGCAATACAAAAGCTTTGCCGAACTGCCCGAAGGCGCCAGCGTGGCCATCGCCAACGACCCGATCAACAGTGGCCGTGGCCTGCAGTTGCTGGCCAAGGCCGGGCTGATCACGCTCAAACCTGGTGTCGGCTACAAGGCCACCGAGGATGACATCGTCGCCAACCCGAAGAAGCTGAAAATCCTTCAGGTCGAGGCCGTGCAGCTGGTCCGCGCCTACGACGACGCCGACCTGGTGCAGGGCTACCCGGCCTACATCCGCCTGGCCAAGACCTTCGATGCCACTTCGGCGTTGCTGTTCGACGGCCTGGAAAACAAGGAATATGTGATCCAGTTCGTGATCCGCCCGCAGAGCAAGGACGACCCGCGCCTGGCCAAGTTCGTCGACATCTACCAGCATTCGCCCGCCGTGCGCGAAGCGCTGAACAAGGCCCATGGCAGCCTCTATCAAGCCGGTTGGGAAGGCTGACATGAGCCAGGCCAGCGCCCTCAAGGCGCCCACCGCTCAAACCGCGCCGCCACCGGCTCGGGAGCAGGTCTTGCGCCCGGAGGTCAACCAAGCCCATGTGCGCTTCGTCGGCCTCGGCAAGACCTACCCGGGCCAGGCGCAGCCGGCACTGCAGGGTATCGACCTGAATATCCGCCGTGGCGAGATCTTCGGCATCATCGGCCGCAGCGGCGCCGGCAAATCGTCGCTGCTACGCACCATCAATCGCCTGGAGCAACCCAGCCAGGGCCGGGTGCTGATCGACCAGGTGGACATCGCGCCGTTCGATGAAGACCGCCTGGTGGCGCTGCGCCGGCGCATCGGCATGATCTTCCAGCATTTCAACCTGATGTCGGCCAAGACCGTGTGGCAGAACGTCGAACTGCCACTGAAGGTGGCCGGCGTGGCCAAGGCCGAGCGCCAGCGCAAGGTCAGCGCCTTGCTGGAGCTGGTCGGCCTGCAGGAAAAGCATCATGTATACCCGGCACAACTGTCGGGTGGGCAGAAGCAGCGAGTCGGCATCGCCCGAGCGCTGGTGCACGACCCCGAAATCTTGCTGTGCGACGAGGCCACCTCGGCGCTGGACCCGGAAACCACCGCATCGATTCTCGAACTGCTGCGCGACATCAACCAGCGCTTGGGCCTGACGGTGGTGTTGATTACCCACGAGATGGCGGTGATCCGCGATATCTGCCACCGCGTGGTGGTATTGGAGCGCGGCGAAGTGGTCGAACAGGGCGACGTCTGGCGGGTATTCGGCTCGCCGCGGCATGACGTCACCCGCACCCTGCTGGCGCCGTTGCAGGCCAAGCTGCCTGCGGCTTTGCAGGCAAACCTGCGGGCCAGCCCGGTGGGCCGCGACAGTGCGGTGGTACTCAAGCTGACCGTGCTCGGCGAACCCGCGTTGTCCGACCTGTTCAGTGACCTGGGCGGCCGTGTGCGCTTGCTCCAGGGCGGCGTGGAAACCATCGGCGAGCACGCGCTCGGCCAGCTGATCCTGTCGATTCAGGGCTCGCCGCACGACACCCATCAATTGCTGGAACGCGCCCGCCGCTGGGCCGAAGACGTGGAGGTACTGGGCCATGTGGTTTGATCGCTTGCTCGAAGGCTTGCTCGATACCCTGCTGATGGTCGGCGTGTCGTCGCTGATCGCACTGCTGCTGGGCGTGCCGATGGCGGTGCTGCTGGTCACCAGCGACAAAGGCGGCATCTTCGAGGCGCCCCTGCTGAACCGGGTGCTCGGCGCCTTCGTCAATCTGTTCCGCTCGATCCCGTTCCTGATCCTGATGGTCGCACTGATCCCCTTCACTCGCCTGGTGGTCGGCACCACCTACGGCGTCTGGGCCGCTGTCGTACCGCTGACCATCGCTGCCACGCCGTTCTTCGCACGGATTGCCGAAGTGAGCTTGCGCGAGGTCGACCATGGTTTGGTGGAGGCCGCACAGGCCATGGGCTGCCGGCGCTGGCACATCGTCTGGCATGTGCTGTTGCCCGAGGCACTGCCGGGGATCGTTGGCGGGTTCACCATTACCCTGGTGACGCTGATCAACTCCTCGGCCATGGCCGGTGCGATCGGTGCCGGGGGGCTTGGGGATATTGCCTATCGGTATGGGTACCAGCGGTTCGACAGCCAGATCATGCTGACCGTGATTGCCATGCTGGTGGCGTTGGTGGCGGTGATTCAGCTGGGTGGGGACAGGCTGGCGAAAGGGTTGAACAAGCGGTGAGTCTTTCGCGGGTCAAGCCCGCTGCCACAGGTACATTTTTGCCCTCAAGGCTTGTGCTGTACTTGGACTGCCCCCGAAAAGTTGGACAGTTTCAGCTAGCAACCTGAGTCCTGTACTCGACAGGGCTCAGGCCGTTAAGCCTTAGCTTGATGCGGTCATGGTTGTAGTAGTGAATGTACTCATCCAGACCTGCTTTCAGTTCTTCAACGCTTTCAAACCGCTTCAGATAGAAAAACTCAGATTTGAGCGTACCGAAGAAGCTTTCCATAGCCGCGTTGTCGAGGCAATTACCTTTGCGCGACATGCTCTGCTTCACCCCGCGCAGGTAGAGTTTACGTCGGTATTGGGGCTGCTGATAGTGCCAGCCCTGGTCTGAGTGGATCACCAGCTTTGGCTTCTCTCCCAAGCCATCCAGCGCCTTGTCCAGCATGTCTCCAACCAGGCTGTAACGCGGGCGGTTGGCCATTTCGTAGGCCACGATCTCGGCGTTGTACAGGTCCATCACGGGTGAGAGATAGAGCTTCTGATCGGCGACTTTGAACTCAGTGACATCGGTCACCCATTTCTGGTTGGGCCGTTGAGCCACGAAGTTACGCTCTAAAAGATTCATTGCCACCTTGCCCACAGCGCCCCGATAAGAACGGTATTTCTTGGGTCGCACGACCGAATGCAGGCCGAGCTCAGCCATCAATCGCTCAACGACCTTTTTGTTGACCAACGTCCCACCCTTTCGGATCGCGAGCGCCACACGGCGATAGCCGTAGAGCTTTTTATGCTCGTGATAAACCTGCTGTATCTGCTCTTTGAGCGCGGCATGCTTGTCCGGCTTCTGCTGGCTTTTGACCTGATAGTAGAAGGTGCTGCGCGCCAACTCGACCAGCCGTAACAGGTCAGGTAAAGGGTATCGGCGCTTGAATTTGCAGACGATCAGGACTTTTTCGTCTGTCTTCGTTCCTTTTCCTCCCGCAGAGCCTTTAATTCCTTTAGGACATCGTTCTCCATGCGCAGGTATTCGAGTTCAGACAACAACTGCTCTCGGCTTTTTACCTCGTCGTTGGTATCGGTGGGCTTTATTGGCTTAATTTTCTTGGGCACGGCGGTAGGCTTACTTTTGGCGGCAGTGGGCGCTGCGGGGCTACCACTGTAGTACCGCCGTTGCCAGATGCCTATCTGCGAAGACTGTCCGAGATCAAAGTGAGCCGCCGCTTGGCGCAACGAGAGACGATGCTCGTGCATGTACGTCAGCACCCGGCGCTTGAAGTCGTCGCTGTAGCGGTGTCCAGATGAGCGATTGCCGGTACTGGCTCCAGCCTCATGACTGGCGACCCATCGGCGTAGCAAACTGAAGTCGACGCCGAAGTGGCGGGCTACTTTTCGGAAACCATCGCTGCCATCCAGATAGGCTGCAATCGCGGTGAGCTTGAGTTGCTCGGTGTACTTGCCCATAGATCCCCCAAGGGTTGGATTGGTGTCCAACTTCTTGGGGGCAGTCCAACTTGTGGGAGCGGGCTTGCCCCGCGAAGAGGCCCTCAGCCCCAGCGCAGCTCCCCAGCCGGCACCGGCCGCCCAAACCAGTACCCCTGCCCCAGCTGGCACTGCTGCTCCAGCAGAAACCTGGCCTGCTCCGCTTGCTCGATGCCCTCGGCATGCACCTGCATGCCCATGCTGTGCGCCAGGGCAATGATCACCCGCACGATGGCGATGTCGTCGTCATCCATCGGCAGCCCGGCGACGAAGCCCTGGTCGATCTTCAGCTTCTGCACCGGCAGGCGTTTGAGCCGCAGCAACGACGAATACCCAGTGCCAAAGTCATCGATGGCCAGGCTCAGGCCCAGCTCGCGCAAGCGGTGCAACTGTTCCAGCGCAACCTCCGGGTCTTCCATCACCGCACTCTCGGTCACCTCCAGCTCCAGCAGCCCCGGCGCCAGGCCGGTTTCGTGCAGCACCTGAGCGACCTGCCGGTACAGCTCGCGCTGACCAAACAGCCGGCTGGATATATTCACCGCGACAAATGCCAGCGTGCGCCCATCGGCCTGCCAGCGAACCATCTGCTGACACGCCTCGCGTAGCACCCATGCATCGATCTCGGCAATCAGCCCGGTACGCTCGGCGATGGGGATGAACTCGGTCGGAGGCACCAGGCCACGCAGTGGATGTTGCCAGCGCACCAGCGCTTCTACCCCGACCATTTTCGAGGTGAGCAGGTCGTAGACCGGCTGGAAGAATACCCGCAGTTCATCCTGGGCCAGCGCGTGGCGCAATTCACCGGCGGTTTCCACCCGCTGCTGCGCGTGCGCCGTCAGCTCTTCGGTGTACAGCGCATAGCACGCGCGGCCATTGTGCTTGGCCTTGAACAGCGCCGCGTCGGCGTTGCGCAGCAGCTGCTCGGCGCTCAGCGCATCGCTGGGGAACAGGCTGATGCCGACGCTTGCACTGATGAACAACCGATGCCCGTCGAATTCGAACGGTTCACGCATGCGCTCGATCAGCGCCTGCGCCAGCTTGCCGGCTTGGCCGACTTGCTGACAATTCTCGGCCAGCACACCGAACTCATCACCGCCCAGGCGCGCCAGGGTCACGCCATTGCCCAACACCTGGGCCAAGCGCTCCCCCGCCAGTTTAAGCAACTGGTCACCGACGGTATGGCCAAGCCCATCGTTGATGCTTTGAAAATGGTCGAGGTCAAGCAGCAACAGGGCGCATCCGCGCTTGTTGGCTTGCGCCGAGGCCAGGGCCTGCTCGACGCGGTCGCTGAACAGTAAGCGGTTGGGCAGGCCGGTGAGCGGGTCGTGGTGGGCCAGAAAGGCCAGCTCCTGCTCTGTATGCTTGATCGCGCTGATGTCGCTGAACACCGCCACGTAATGGCTAAGCTCGCCGTTGTCATCGCGAATGGCGCGGATCGTCTGCCATTGCGGGTAGATTTCACCGCTCTTGCGCCGGTTCCAGATTTCCCCGCTCCACTCGCCCTTCTCGGCCAGCGTGGCGTAGATCTGTTGATAGAACGGCACACCGTGGCGGCCCGACTTGAACTTGCTCGGACGCTGGCCCAGCACTTCGTCCTGCTGGTAGCCGGTGATGCGCATGAAAGCGCGGTTCACGTGTACGATCAGGCCTTGGCGGTCGGTGACCAGCACACCTTCCAGGGTGCAATCGAATACCGCCGCCGCCATGCGCAGGCGCTCTCGATCCTCTTTACGCTGTTGCACGCCGCTACCAATGAAGTTGAGCACTCGAGCTGCAGCTCTGCGTAAGGCCTCGCGAACAGAAACAGACATCATGTCGGGGGGAAAAGCCCATGAAAAAAGATGGGGCATTATAAAGGTAGAAACATGCCGTGACGTCCTATCTGAAAGGCTGACTGGTTTTATTTCCCCGCCAAGGGATAATCACAACTTTCCCCTGTGTCTTCGAGGGTTTTGACACCTATGTGGTACAACGGTCTGCTCGATTTGTCGGCCTGGCAACTGGTTGGCGTTACCCTGCTGATGACTCACGTGACCATCGTCAGCGTTACCATCTACCTGCACCGCTACTCCGCGCACCGCGCGCTGGAGCTCAACGGCGCGCTCAAGCATTTTTTCCGCTTCTGGCTGTGGCTGACCACGGCGCAGAACACCCGCGAGTGGACTGCCATTCACCGCAAGCACCACGCCAAGTGCGAAACCCCGGACGACCCGCATAGCCCAGTACACAAGGGCCTGAGCACGGTGTTGCGCAAAGGTGCCGAGCTGTACCGCGAAGAAGCGCGTAACCCCGAAACCCTGCGCATCTACGGCAAGAACTGCCCGGAAGACTGGATCGAGCGCAACCTCTATTCGCGCTACAAGCTGGGCGGCATCGCCTTGATGGCGGTGATCGACCTGCTGCTGTTCGGCACCATAGGTATCACCATCTGGGCGGTGCAGATGATGTGGATTCCGTTCTGGGCGGCCGGTGTGGTCAACGGCCTGGGGCATGCGTTGGGCTATCGCAACTTCGAATGCCGCGACGCCGCCACCAACCTGGTGCCGTGGGGCATCATCATCGGCGGCGAAGAACTGCACAACAATCACCACACCTACCCCAACTCCGCCAAGCTGTCGGTCAAGCGCTGGGAGTTCGACATGGGCTGGGCGTGGATACGCCTGCTGTGCCTGCTGCGCCTGGCCAAGGTGCAACGTGTGGCGCCCATCGCCCACCGCGTCGAAGGCAAGGCCAGCCTGGACATGGACACCGCCATGGCGATTCTCAACAACCGCTTCCAGATCATGGCCCAGTACCGCAAGCTGGTGATCGGGCCGTTGGTCAAACAGGAGCTGGCCAAGCTCGATGCCTCGGTGAGCCACCGTTTCCGTCGCGCCAAGCGCCTGCTGTCGCGGGAAACCAGCCTGCTCGAAGACCGCCATCATGTGCGTATCGAATCGCTGCTCGCGCAAAGCCAGGCACTGAAGACCATTTACGAGAAGCGCCTGGCGCTGCAGCAGATCTGGGCCCGTACCAGTGCCAATGGCCACGACATGCTCGCCGCCATGAAAGATTGGGTGCACGAGGCTGAGGCCAGTGGCATCCATGCCCTGCACGACTTCGCCGCGCAACTGAAAACCTACTCCCTGCGCCCAACCGGCGCCTGATCGCCGTTGATCGGCACGCCCTGCAACAGGGCGTGCCCGCCGGAACTTCCCCCCTGAAAACTGACTCAAACCCGGCACATCGCCCGCGTGGCGGGCCGGTCTGTGGCCGCACGCTCCCCCGTCGAGATCCGCTCCGTGCACATGGCCAAGAACACCCATTCACCACTGCCCGGCAACGCCCCTCCTGAAGCTGCCCAAACCTTGCTGGCCTTGCTGCATGCGCAAGGCGAAGTCGCCCGCCTCAGCGAACGTGAACAGCTCTACAGCTCGTTGCTCGACAGCGTCAATGCGGTGCTCTGGGCCTTTGACTGGGAAACCCGCCAGGTGCTCTACGTCAGCCCCGCCTACGAGCGCATTTTCGGCCGCCCGGCCAGCCAGGTGCTGGCCGACTTCAACGAGTGGCGCGACAGCATCTACCCCGACGACCTGGAGTACGCCGAACGCAGCCTGGCCCAGGTGCTGGTCAAAGGCGCCGTGGAAGACCGCGAATACCGCATCATCAACGCCAGCGGCCAGGTGCGCTGGCTGAGCGACAAGTGCTACATCAACCAGCAACGCGAAGGCGACCGGGTGATCATCGTCGGTATTGCCGAGGACATCACCGAAAAGAAGCAGCTCGAAGGTGAACTGCAACGCCTGGCCACCACCGATGTGCTGACCCAGAGCAGCAACCGCCGACACTTCTTCGAATGCGCCCAACAGGCCTTCGACAGCGCCCGTGACGAGGGCACCCCGTTGGCCTTCCTGCTGCTGGACATCGACGACTTCAAGCAGATCAACGACAGCTACGGCCATCAGGAAGGCGATCAGGTCCTGCAACGCATCGCCGACGCCGGTAAAGCCGTGCTACGGCGGGGCGACCTGTTCGGGCGCATTGGCGGAGAGGAATTTGCGGCGGTGTTCCCAGGCTGCACGGCGCAGGTCGCGGAACAGATCGCCGAGCGCCTGCAACGTGAAATCCAGCGGCTGAGTTTCAGCCATGGCGAGCAGGTGTATGGGGTGACGGTAAGCCAGGGGCTGACCGGGCTTGGCGATGAGGATGAATCGCTGGATACCTTGTTTGCTCGGGCTGACGAAGCGATGTACCGGGCCAAGCGGCAGGGGAAGAATCAGATCGTCAGCAGTTAAGGATCAAAAGGCCAAAATCCCTGTGGGAGCGGGCTTGCCCCGCGAACACCGGCGAAGCCGGTGCCCTCCACTGCGGTGCTTTTTTCGCGGGGCAAGCCCGCTCCCACATGAGTCCTATGAAGAGGCCTCTGGTTCTGCAACTGGCGGCTCTTCATCCCTGATCTCAACGACCGGAGCTTTGACCTGCTCCTGCGGTTTGACCAACGAGTTATCCACCCTGCGCAACCGGCTCAACTCCGGCAACCCAACCTTGAGCAAGCGTGCGGTCTTGCTGTCGGCGACCTTTTCCACCCCCTGGTCTGCCGACAATCGCGATAATTGGCCAGCCAGATTCATGGCCAGAATTTCCCGCGAATACACACCGCCACCCAGCTGGTAGATCGCCGCAATCAGCTCACGCAGGTTCAACGGCAGGCGCCAGCGAGTACGCAGTGCCGAGCCGAATGCTGCGCCGAATTCTTTGAGTGAAGACTGCACAAGGTCCTCGTTCAGCTCACCACCGGCCAGACGCCACTCCTGCAGAGAACGCAGCACCGCCAAATCACCCAGGCAGTGCAGCAGCCCGGCGCAATAGCAGCGTTCAGCGTCCAGTTCGAGCATGCGCGCCAGGGTGCGAGCGTACTCGGCAGTGTGCAGCGACAGGTTCCAGAAATGCGCCGCAGGCTGTGCCAGCAGCGGATCGCTCAAGCGCGCACTGCGTTTGAGGGTCAAGCCAAGCATCAGGTTCATGCTCTGGGTACTGCCAAGCTTGTTCAGCGCTTGCAGCAACGTTTGCACCGGTGCGTCGCGGTGCAGGGAAGCGCTGTTGGCCGCAGCGATCAGCACGGCGGTAACCTGGGGATCGTTGCGCACCTCCTCTTCAAGGACCTTGAGGTCCAACCCCTGTGGGTTGAGTGCGCGCTTGATCGCCAATTGCACATCGGCGAACAATGGGCCGCCGTCGGCGGTGGCGCGGCGCTGCTCGAGGTAGGCCGGCAGGCTGGCACCGGGCTTCAATGGCGGCACAGGGCAAGCAATCTGTTCGCCCACGGCCAGCAGCAGTTCTTCCAGGCTCTTGCGCAGTTTTTCCATGTTCAGCGGCTTGCTCAGGTACGCCGTAGGTCGCAACGGCAGTGCCTCGCGCACGCTGGCGCTGTCACTGTGACTACTGATAAGGATGAACGGCAATCCCGAGCCTTTGGCGCGCACCTTGCGCAGCAGGTCAAGGCCATCGACGCCGGTCAGTTCGCGGGCGGCGATGATCAGGTCGGGCTTGCTGGCCAACGCCGAGAGCGCTTGCGAGCCATCGGCGCACACCTGCAGCCGGGCATCGCAGCGCACGCTGAGCAGCATCTCACGCAGCATGTCGCGTACCCAAGGGTCGCCTTCGGCAATCAGTACGCTAGGTGGGGTGGGGTCTGCAGCGTTCATGGCCAACTCCTGAATATCCCTGACACGCAATCCGTTGCAGCTTCCAAGGCAAGTCCTGCAACAACCATAGCGCCACGGGCCTTTGTTGGGCACAAAAAAAACCCGCCTAGGCGGGTTTTTTTATGAAGCGCGTCACATCAAGCGAGTTCAGCGAAGCACTCTTCGATGATGGCCAGGCCTTTGTCCAGCAGTGCGTCTTCGGCGGTCAGCGGAACCAGGATACGCAGAACGTTACCGTAGGTGCCGCAGGACAGCAGGATCAGACCCTTGTCGCGTGCCTTGGCGACTACTTGCGCAACAGCGGCGGCGTTCGGGGTGTGGGTGCCTTTTTCGAAAACTTCCACAGCGATCATCGAGCCCATACCACGGACGTCGCCGATGATCGGGTGCTTTTCCTGGATCTGGCGCAGGCCAGCGGTCAGGCGCTCACCGACAGCTTTGCTGCGGTCCAGCAGCTTCTCTTCCTCGAACACCTGGATAACGGCCAGAGCCGCGGCGCAGGCGATCGGCGAACCGGCGTAGGTGCCGCCCAGGCCGCCCGGGGCGATGGCATCCATGTACTCGGCCTTGCCGCAAACACCGGCCAGCGGGAAGCCGCCAGCGATGGATTTGGCGAAGGTGGTCAGGTCAGGCGCGACGCCCATCTGTTCCATGGCGAAGAAGGTGCCGGTACGGCCAGCGCCGGTCTGTACTTCGTCGGCGATCAGCAGGATGCCGTGCTTGTCGCACAGCTCGCGCAGGCGCTTCATCAGCTCTTTCGGCGCTGGCAGGAAACCGCCTTCGCCTTGCACCGGCTCGAGGATGATCGCGGCGATGTCGCGCGGCTCGGCATCATTCTTGAAGATGCGCTCGACCGAAGCGATGGCGTCGTCAACGCTGACACCGTGCAGCTCGCTCGGGAACAGAGCGCGGAAGATGCCGCCTGGCATCAGGCCCATGCCAGCAGAGTACGGCACAACCTTGCCGGTCAGGCCCAGGGTCATCATGGTACGGCCGTGGTAGCCGCCGGTGAAGGCGATCACACCAGCGCGGCCGGTGGCGGCACGGGCGATCTTCACGGCGTTTTCAACGGCTTCGGAGCCGGAGGTGACCAGCAGGGTCTTCTTCTCGAAGTCGCCTGGAACCAGCTTGTTGATTTTTTCGCACAGCTCTACGTAGGGTTCGTAGGCCAGCACCTGGAAGCAGGTGTGGCTGACTTTGGTCAGCTGCTCTTGCACGGCTGCAACCACTTTCGGGTGCAGGTGGCCGGTATTCAGTACAGCGATGCCGCCAGCGAAGTCGATCAGTTCGCGGCCTTCAACGTCGATCACGGTCGAGTTCTTCGCGCTTTCAACGAAGATCGGGTGGATCTGGCCAACGCCACGTGGGACGGCGGCGATACGACGTTGCATCAAGGATTCGTTGGTCTTGCTCATAATGCCCTCATTTGCACCGATCATCGGCGCTTTTATTCGGGGGCGGCTGGGAGTGTTCGCGAACAGTATTCGTTGATCGACTGCCGTGAACGCCCTGGCCACCAGGTACTGCTATGTCAAAAAGGCCAGCGAGACGTCGCTCTCGCGCCCCGCTGGCAGAGGTAAAGCCTTTACTGTGCGATCAAACGCTGATGCACAGGTATTTGATTTCGAGGTAGTCCTCGATACCGTACTTGGAGCCTTCACGGCCCAGACCCGAAGCCTTGATGCCGCCGAACGGCGCGACTTCGTTGGAGATCAGGCCGGTGTTGATACCCACCATGCCGTACTCCAGGGCCTCGGCGACACGGAACACACGGCTCATGTCACGGGCGTAGAAGTACGAGGCCAGGCCGAACTCGGTGTCGTTGGACATGGCGATGACTTCGGCTTCGTCCTGGAAGCGGAACAGCGGCGCCAGTGGGCCGAAGGTCTCTTCCTTGGCGACAGCGGCAGTCTTCGGCACGTCGACCAGGATCGTTGGCTCGAAGAAGTTGCCTTCGATCAGCTTGCCACCGGACAGCACCTTGGCGCCTTTGGAGACGGCGTCTTCGATGTGTTCCTGAACCTTGGCGACAGCCTTGCCGTCGATCAGCGGGCCAGTGGTGGTGCCGTCTTCCAGGCCGTTACCGATCTTCAGCTTGGCCACTGCAGCGGCCAGCTTTTCGGCGAACGCGTCGTAGACGCCGTCCTGCACGTAGATACGGTTGGCGCAAACGCAGGTCTGGCCGTTGTTGCGGTACTTGGAGATGATCGCGCCTTCGACCGCCTTGTCCAGGTCGGCATCGTCGAACACGATGAACGGGGCATTGCCGCCCAGCTCCAGGGAAACTTTCTTGATGTCCTTGGCGCATTCTTCCATCAGCTGGCGACCGATTTCGGTCGATCCGGTGAAGGACAGTTTGCGTACCAGGGAGTTGCCGGTCAGCTCGCCGCCGACTTCGCCAGCGCTGCCGGTAACGACGCTCAGCACGCCAGCCGGGATACCGGCACGGGTAGCCAGCTCGACCAGGGCCAGGGCGGAGTAAGGGGTTTGCGAAGCGGGCTTGAGCACCATGGTGCAGCCAGCGGCCAGGGCCGGGCCGGCTTTACGGGTGATCATCGCGGCCGGGAAGTTCCATGGGGTGATGGCCGCGGTAACGCCAATTGGCTGCTTGATGACGATCAGGCGCTTGTCAGGCTGGTGGCCCGGGATGGTGTCGCCGTACACGCGCTTGGCTTCTTCGGCGAACCACTCGATGAACGAGGCGGCGTAGGCGATTTCTCCCTTGGCTTCAGCCAGTGGCTTGCCTTGCTCGGTGGTCATCAGGCGAGCCAGGTCGTCCTGGTTCTCGATCATCAGTTCGAACCAGCGACGCAGCTTGTTCGAGCGCTCTTTGGCTGTCAGTGCACGCCAGGCCGGCAGGGCCTTGTCGGCGGCTTCGATAGCGCGGCGGGTTTCCGCGGTGCCCATCTTTGGCACGGTACCGATGACTTCACCTGTGGCCGGGTTGGTCACATTGATGGTCTGGCCGCTGTCCGCATCCAGCCACTCACCGTTGATGAAGGCTTGCTGGCGGAACAACTGAGCGTCTTTGAGCTGCATGTCGGCTTCCCGAATTGTTGATTGTTGAAAAGCGCCCAAGGCAGGGCATCGAGCGTTTGAAATCTCAAACGAATGCTAAGCGGCTGCTGGGGTGTAGGACAATAGGCTGTTCGAAAAAAAGAACGAATGGTTGAACAGGCCGGGCAAAATTTCATGATTTTGCACAATGGCAACTGGCCTCTTCGCGGGCAAGCCCGCTCCCACAGGTACCCCACAGCCTTCAGAAACTGTGAGAATCCTGTGGGAGCGGGCTTGCCCGCGAAGAGGCCATTACAGGTTAGACGAACGAGTTGAAAAAAGTGTGAATCAGAATGCCTTGGCCAGGTCGATCACCAGCGCCCGGTACCCAACACTCCCCGGCTGCCGACTGTGAACCTTCAATTCCACCAGCACTTCCTGCGTCCCCCGCCGCACCTCATTAAGCACCGTGGTAGTGAGCTTCTCAGGCGTCAGGAAATTCACCGAGGCCGAATAGATGAACTGGGTGTCGGTCTCCGGCCGATAAGCCACCACCGAGGTCACCGGGCTGTACCACTCGTCGCCACGTTCCTTGCCGTATTCCCAGACCTGCTCGACCGAGCCCTTGGCCTCGTCGATCTTGTACTCCACCGCCCGGCTGTAATTGCCGCTGAGCTTTGTCGGGGCGAAGTCACGCCCCCAGCCATTGTCGAAAACGGTCAACGTACCTTTACCGGTCAGCCATGCAGTGTGCTGAGTCCACGACCAATCGAAGCCTTCACCAGCAACTGGCTTGAGCACCTTATTCTGCAGGCGCTGCGGCCAACCTTGCGGCGAGGCGAGAATCCACTTCACCGCTTTGTCTCGGCCGATCTTGACCACGCCCTGATGGCGAGCTGAAACGATAATGCTGTCGTCATCGGCATCGTAGTCGATGGCATTGACGTGCGCCCAGTTGCGCCCGGTGCCGACACCCGGGGTGTCACCGAACGGAAGATCGCCTTCCGCCAGTTCGTTGGCCAGGCGCTCGTCCTGTTTCTGAACGCCATCCGGCAGTTGGATGGCTGCTTTGCCGAGGGTTTCCAGCAGGTCACCGCGATAGGGATCGAGAATCTGGTTCAGGTCCCAGAAGTCCAGCACATCGCCGGCCTCGTTGACCTCGATGATGTGGTCGCGGATTGAGCGCACGCGTTTGCCATCCGGGCGGCGGTAGTCACTGGTGCCGACGCGCAGCAGGTAGGTGCCGTTGCTCGTCTCGCGGATCTCGTGGGAAAAGTCGGCAAATTTATCCGGCAGGTTGCGCTGCCAGATGCGCCGGCCCAGCAGGTCGTACTTGGAGTAGGTCTGGCCCTGGCCCCAGATCAGCTTGCCATCACGGGTCTGCTGGAAGCCCATGGTGCCGCCCAGGCCGTCGCGGCGGTTGGAATCGTGGATCTGCTCGATATCCAGGTACCAGCGCACGTCGCCGTTGCTGTCGGATATCCAGTTGTTGCCGACCTGGTCCCACTCGGCGGCGCCACCCAGGCCATTCCACTTGAAGGCACGCGCGCCCGGAATATCACCCTGCAGGTGGTTGAACAGGTACAGGCGGTTCTCGAAGCCCGCCGCGACCTTGATCGGCTCGACTTCCGGCAATGCGGCAGTCTGTTTCGCCACCACTGGCAGACGCACGGCCGGGGCGTAGATCTGATAGCGCTCGCGAATGCGCTCGCCGTCCAGCTTGTAGCTCACTTCCACCTGGTTGACGTAGTCCGGGTACAGCCCGAACACCGGGATGCCGCCGTAGGTCCAAAGCGAACGGTCGGACACCTCATAGGTGATATCCACCCCGCGCTCGCCACGGCCCAGCACGCGCACATGGGCAGCGCTCAGGGTACGCCCACCGTCACGGATGATCGCGGTCAGCGGCGCCAGGCGGTACGGATTGACCACCACATCACCGAGCAGCGCTGCGTCACGCTCGGGGACCTTGGCCGTGAGGCAGGCGCCTTCAGGCAGTGCGGGGGTTTCAGTCTTGGCATTCATGGCAAAGCTCCTTGTGCTCAGAAGTCGTAACGGGCGGTGGCGCCAAAGGTGCGCGGGGTACCGAGCACGCCGGCATAACCACCGTTGGCGGAGTTCCACAGGCTGGTGAAATAGGTCTTGTCGCCGGCGTTCTTCACCCACAGCGACAGGTCGACCACGCCGTCGCCCTGGTCCAGGCGCACGCCGGCGGAGAGGTTGACCAGCGCATAGCTGGGGATCTGGCCGAAGTCAGAATCGTCGATGGTGCCGACTGCCTTCGAGCGGAAGGCGTAGCTGGCAGTGACATAGGGTTCGACATGCTCGGTGGCCTGCCACTTGTACTGGGTGTTGAGGTTGGCGATGTACTTGGAGGCGCCGACCACCTGGTGGCCGGACAAATCGCAGGTGGCGGTGGCATTGGCCAGGCTCACTTCAGGCGGGCATGGCGCGTCGTCGTACTCGGTGTAGCGCACGTCGTTCCACGAGCCGTTGAAGTTGACCGTCAGGCCACGAATCGGCAGCGCCGTGGCTTCGAACTCCAGCCCCCGCGAGCGCACCTGGCCGGCGTTGGCCAGGTACTGGACGCGGTTGACCTGGTCGTAGACGTTGGCCTGGTAGCCATGCACCTCGGCCCAGAACAGGTTGGCGTTGAGTTGCAGGCGGTCGTCGAACAGGGTGCTCTTGAGGCCGATTTCGGCGTTGTTGACGCGCTCGGTGCCAACCAACAGCGAGTCGGTACCCAGCCGTGGCGCTGCGCCGACGGTGAGGTTGATGCCGCCAGACTTTTCGCCGTGGGTCAGGGTGGCATAGCCCAGCAACTGCTCGTTGAAGCGATAGCTCAGGCCAAGCAGGCCGGAAGGGCTGAAGCTGTACTGGTTGAGGTCGCCGGAATCGTAGGCGCCCACCCTCCCTTGGCGCGCCGTGGCGGCAGCACCGGTCACCGCTGCGCCGCCGCTTGGCGCATCGCGGGTCACCCAGGCGCTTTTCTCTTCATAGGTGCCGCGGATGCCGGCGGTGAAGTCGAGGCGGTCGGTGACGTGCCAGGTGCCCTGGGCGAACAGCGCATAGCTGTCGGTGTCGATGTGCCCGTCGCCGATCGTGTTGACGTTGTTCAGGGCGCCCGCCGGGGTGAGGTTCCAGACATCCGCCTGGGGGCCGTAATAGGTGAAGGACTTGTTATCCAGGTCCTGCTTGAAGTAATACGCGCCCAGCACATAGTCGAAAGCACCACCGGTGGGCGATGCCAGGCGGATCTCCTGGGAATACTGCTTGTCGCGTACCGACACGCCGGCGCTGTAGAACACCGGCACGTTGAGGCCGTCATCGTTGCGCGGGGTGAAGTCCCACCAGCGGTAGGCGGTAATCGAGGTCAGGGTGAAATCGTTGGGCAGCGTCCAGTTGGCCTCCACCGACGTACCGCCCTGGAACACCGTCACCTGCTGGTCGGCGTCGAAATTGACCTTGCGATCCTTGCCTGACACCAGCGTGGCGCCGGCCTGGGCGGCCAGGCTTTCGTAGCGGTTGACGCCGTTGATGGTCGGCCCGGTGCTGTACAGGCTGAGGATGCCGTTGTTGGAGTCCTCTTCGTTGTACTCGCCGATCCAGCGCAGGTTGAACGTTTCGCTCGGCTGGAGCAGCAGCTGGGTGCGAAAGCCCTGGCGCTTGCCGCCGTTGAGGTCATCGCCGTTGTGGATGTTTTTCACGTACCCGTCGTCTTCAGTGCGGTAGGCACTGATGCGCCCGGCCAGGGTGTCGCTGATCGGCCCGGAGAAACTGCCCTGGGTCTGCAGGTAGCCATCTTCGCCGATGGACTGCTGGATGCTGCCCTCGCGGTGGAAGGTCGGCTTGCGCGTGGTGATATTCAGCACCCCGGCCGTGGTGTTCTTGCCAAACAGCGTGCCCTGCGGGCCGCGCAGCACTTCCAGCTGCTCGACATCGAGCAGGTCGAACACCGCCATGCCGGGGCGGCCGAGGTAGACGTTGTCGAGGTAGATGCCGACGCTGCCTTCAAGGCCATCGCTGGCCGGGTTGTTGCCCAGGCCACGGATCGAGATGCTCGATTGGCGGGCATGCACATAGGCCACGTTGGTGCTGGGCACCAGCTGTTGCAGATCCTGCACACGGTAGATGCGCTGGGTTTCCAGGGTTTCGCTGTTCAGCACGCTGATCGGCGTGGGCACGCTCTGCGCGGTTTCTTCGCGGCGGCGTGCATTGACGGTGACGGTGCCAAGCTTGGCCTCCTGTTCCACGGCAGGCGCGGTGCTGTTCGGTTCTTCGGCATAACTGCCATTGGCAGCCGCCAGCAACACGCCGGCTGCCAGGGGTTGCAAAGTGAAACGCGACGCGCGCGCAGGCCAACGGGAAAGTCGGGTCATGCAAATGCTCCTTGAGGCATTGGCCCTGGCGAGCATTTCCGTTGACGGAACCGAATCGCGGTCTGCTGGGCTTATATTCTTTTAAGAGATATAAATATGTTCAATTCATATTTTGTGGAATAAGTAACACCCTTTATAAGGGGGCTCACCCTCTTCATCAATTGCATTCGACCGAAGATTTTCATGTAGAAAATGCATATAGACCTCCGCCAGCTCCGCCACTTCATCGCCCTTGTCGAGCACCGCAGTTTTGTCGCTGCTGCGGCGGCGGTGAACCTGTCGCAATCGGCCTTCAGCCGTAGCATCCAGACCCTGGAGCACAACATCGGCTGTCGCTTGGTCGACCGCGCCAGCAAAGAGCTGGCCCCCACCCGCCAGGGCCTGCTGGTGCTGGAGCATTCGCGGCGGCTGGTGCACGGCGCGCATAACCTGGTCAACGAGATTCATCAGTTCAACGGCGCCACCACCGGCGTGGTGCGCTTCGGCTCAGGCCCTGCCCCCGCAGGCGGATTGGTGCCGCGGGCAGTGGCGCGCTTCGTCGCTGAATACCCGGCGGCGCGCACCTGTTTTCAGGTGGATAACTGGCAGGCGCTGAATCGCAAGCTGATGGCCGAAGAGATCGAATTTTTCGTCGCCGACACCCGCCAGTTCGAGTCAGACCCGGACTACCGCGTGCACAAGCTGGCACCGCAGCGCTGGCATTTCTGCTGCCGCGCCGGGCATCCGCTGACCCAGCGGGACCAGGTGAATGCCCGGGATGTCTTCGATTACCCGCTGGCGACCACCTTCCGCCCACCGAATATCCGCAAGATCCTCAGCGACCTCAGTGGCAGGCAGGACTTTCTGCCGACGGTGGAATGCGAGCACGGTTATGCGCTGCTCAATGTGGTGCTGCACTCGGACACCATTGGCATTGCCTGCAGTGCCAATTTGCGGCCGTATCAGTCGGGGCAAGGGCTGGTGGCGCTGCAGCTGGCGGACCTGGCGGCGGAGCAGGAGGAGTCGTTCTATACCCGCTATGGGGTGGTGAGCCGGGTGGGATATGGGTTGTCACCATTGGCGCAGGGGATGGTCAGGCAGTTGATTGCTTGTGATGCCGATATCTGAGATTTCAAACACGGATCTGGAAGCTGATCACCGAACCTGTGGGAGCGGGCTTGCCCGCGAATGCGTCGGGGAATTCACCATCGTATTCGCGGGCAAGCCCGCTCCCACAAGGTTCTCTGCTGGCCTTAGCCCTTGCGGGTCGTCCGGCTTAGCTGGCCATCCACGCCAACCGGCACTTCACCGGCCAACGTCACCCGGCGCACGACACGCGGCTGGGTACCGTAGTCATCCACCGCATAATGCTGCGTCGCGCGGTTATCCCAGATCGCCACATCCCCCGCTTCCCAGCGCCAGCGCACGGTGTTCTCCAGCCGCGTCACATGCCCTTGCAGCACCGCGAACAGGTGTTGTGAATCGGCCAGCGAATAGCCTTTGATGCGCTTGACGAAGTGCCCCAGCTGCAACGCCCGCTCACCACTGACCGGGTGTACCCGCACCACCGGGTGCTCGGTCTCATACACCGTCGAGGTGAACACCTTGCGGTAACGTTCGAGCTTGGCCGGGTCGACATCCGGCTTGATGCTCGCGTAATCGTATTCGTTGCTGTGCACCGCCCACAGTTTGTCGGCCAGTTCACGCAGGGGTTCGGGCAGCTCCTGGTAGGCCGCTGCGGTGTTGGCCCACACCGTATCGCCACCGGAAGCCGGGGCGACCACGCTGCGCAGGATCGAGGCCTTGGGGTAGGCATCAACGAAAGTCACGTCGGTATGCCACGAGTTGGCCCGCTGGCCTTCGGCACCATCGAGCTGCAGCAGGTAGCTGGTGCCGTCGACCACCGGTACGGTGGGGTGGGCGACCGGCTCGCCGAGCAGCTTGGCGAAGCCTTCCTGGCTTTGGTCATCCAGATGCGCCTGGCCCCGGAAGAAGATCACCTTGTGCTGCACCAGGGCAGCTTGAATGGCTTCGATCGTGGCGGCATCCAGGTCGGCGGACAATTTCACTCCACGGATCTCGGCACCGATCCGGCCGGCGACAGGGTGGATATCGAGTTCGAGGGATTGCGGCGCGGTGGCCAGTGCTGCATTGCTCATGGTCGTGGTCCTTACGGTCATTGTCGGGGTTGATTGAGATTCAACGGGCGGCTTGTACGGCGTGTTCCTGCTTCAGGGCGGCATCGAGAAAGCGTGGTTCGATCCAGTCAGCAACCTGGAAGCTTTTGCGGATCAGGCGCTCGCGCGCGGCCAGGTCGACGCCTTGCTGTAACTGGGCGACAAAGCCGGCGTCCAGGCGTGGGTCGAAGTAGTGGGCAAGGTCTTCCTTGGCCAGGTCGTCACTGAGGATGCTGCGCGGCCAGCTGGCGTTGTTCGCCACCAGGTCGACGAAGGCGTCGCGATTGTGTTCGTCGCGCAGCCAGTGGGTAGCGCGCTCCTGGGCGTTAACCAGTCGCTGCACCAGCTCGGGGTACTGGCGGATGAATTCACCGGTACCCAGCAACACGGCCTGGGTACTGCCGGCGCCCTCCAGGTCGCGCGAGTTGACCGGCAACTCGACCAGGCCGCGCTCACGCAGCGAGAGCAGGTTGGACAGGCCCCAGGTGGCGTCGATCTGCTTGGCGGCGAGCGCAGCGTTGGCGGCGTTGAAATCCAGGTTGATCACTTTCAGGTCGCGCTCGGACAGCCCTTGGCTGGCCAATGCGCTGGCGAACGACAGCTGGTTGGCGGTGCCGCGGAACACCGCCACACGCTTGCCCTTGAGGTCGTGCAGGGTCTTGATGCCAGAGCCCGGCACCACGCCCAGGTAGCTTTTCACACCACGCACACCGGCAGACAGCACGCGGGTGTCGAGGCCATTGGCCTTACCAACGATTGCCGCCAAGTCGCCGAGGTAGGCGAAGTCAGCCTGGCCGTTGGCCAGCGCTTCGTTGACCACCGGACCGGCCCCCTTGAAGAAGTGCCAGTCGATGCGGATGCCGTCTTTGGCGAATTCCTTTTCCAGCAATTGCTGATCGCGCAACACATCGACCACGCCGCCAGCACTGTGCTTGCTGCCGGCGCTGAGGTCGGGTACGGCGATGCGGATACTCTCGGGCTTGGCCGATTCGGCAGCCTGGGCGCTCAGGGCGAAGAAACCGACCAGCCCGAGGGCGGTGATCAGGTGGCGCAGTGGGGTGTTCATGGCAAGGCTCCTTGGCAGGCTGCCACCGGCGATGGCCGGCGCTATGGCCAGAAGCTAGGCAGGTCTGGTTAGAACCTACAAAGATCAAAACTTCATTTTTTAGTAACCAGAAGACATAAACCAAGGGCTGCGCGGCTCGCCGGGCGGGTTGCGGAATACGCATGGAAAATATGAGGAAAACGCAACGGCGGGAGGCTTCCACATGCGGGGCGTGCATGCTCTTATCTCTTGAAAGCCACATATGGAAGTTTTTAATTCCATAAGTGCATAACCTTGAAACGCTTCGAGAGACGGCTGATGAATGGAATTCTGAGCAGGAATCGGGGGGGGCCGCTGCGCGGCCCATTCGCGGCACAAGGCCGCTCCCACATTGACCGCGCCCTGTTCTTGCCTTGGTTATTGCCGGTGTTGATTGTGCTGCTTTGGGTTTTGGCCAGCCGACAGCACTGGATGAGCGAGCAGATTCTGCCGGCGCCTTCGCTGGTGTGGCAGAGCGCGGTGGAGTTCGGCACTGGCGAGCTATGGGAGCACTTGTGGATAAGTTTGCAGCGGCTGTTCTGGGGGTTGCTGGCGGGGATCGCCAGCGGTTTGCTGCTGGGGACTTGGCTGGGGACTTCGCGCACGGCGCAAACGCTGGTGCTACCCACCTTCGTGGCACTTGCGCAGATACCCACCCTCGCCTGGATTCCACTGTTCATGCTGTTTTTTGGCATCGGTGAACTGCTCAAGCTGGTGGTGCTGGTGAAAGCCGTGGTAGTGCCGGTCACCCTGCATACGTTGGTCGGCGTCCGCGATGCCCAGCCCAAGCTACGCGAAGCCGCCGCAGCCTTGCGCCTGTCGCGTCACCTACTGTTCCTGCGGCTGTTGCTGCCCGCTGCCCTGCCCGCTTTCCTCACCGGCGTACGCCTGGCCCTGGCCACCGGCTGGACTTCATTGCTGGCCGTGGAGCTGCTGGCCTCAAGCGAAGGCATCGGCTACCTGATGGTGTGGGGCCGGCAGCTGTTCATGCTCGACCTGGTGCTGCTGTGCATCCTGGTCATCGGTTTGGTCGGCGCGCTGATGGAGCGCGGCTTTTCTGCCCTGGAAAAACGCCTGCTGTACTGGCCGCAACCGGCCACTGGCGAGCAGCCGCGCGGGCCCGTCCCCAAGGGCTGGCAAAGCCTGTTGCTGCCTGCGGCACTGCTGGCCCTGTGGCAGGCCAGCAGCAGTCTGGGGTGGGTCGACCCGAACATCCTGACCTCGCCTTTGGGTGTGGTGCACACGTTGTTCGCCGGGCTGGCCGATGGCTCACTGCCGCAGGCCATGCTGCTGAGCCTGCAACGCACGCTCAGCGGCCTTGTGCTCGGCGGCGGCGCGGGATTGCTGACCGGCCTGCTGCTGGGCTTGTCTCGCCCTGCCGAACGCGTGTTGGGGCCCAGCCTCTCGGCCTTGCGCCAGGTGGCACTGTTTGCCTGGGTGCCGCTACTGACCGCCTGGTTCGGCCTGGGTGAAGGCGCCAAGAACGTGTTCGTCGGCCTCGCAGCGTTCTTCCCGCTGCTGATCGCCACCCAACGCGGCATCGTCAGCCTATCGCCGCAACTGGGCGAAGCCGCCCGCACGCTGCGCCTGAACCTGTGGCAGCGCCTGCGCCTGCTGGTGCTGCCCGGCGCGGCACCGGCGATTTTCGCCGGCCTGCGCCTTTCGCTGATTTACGCCTGGCTGGGCACCATCGGCGCGGAATACTTCATGCCGTCGGACGGCGGCATCGCCAGCCTGATGATCGGTGCGCAACAGCTGTTTCGCATGGATCAGGTCATGGCCGCCATGCTGCTGATCGGCCTGGTCGGTGCCCTGCTTGGCATTCTCGGACAACGCCTCGAATCGCGCGCCACGCGCTGGAGAACTGCATGAACGCTTTCAACACATCACACCTGCTGGCGGCCAATCAACCCGATGCCACGCCCGCGCTGGTCAGTTTCGAGGGGGTCGGCAAGGTCTTTAGCGTCGATGGCCAGCCTCTCGAGGCCATCCGCAATTTCAACCTGGCGGTCAAAGAAGGCGAATTCATCGCCATCGTTGGCGCCTCCGGCTGCGGCAAGTCCACCCTGCTGCGCTTGCTGGTGGGGCTGGACACCGACTACAGCGGCAGCATCCGCGTCGATGGCCAGGCCGTGGGCGGTATCGGTGGTGAACGGGGCATCGTGTTCCAGGAGCACCGCCTGTTTCCGTGGCTGACGGTGGAACAGAACATTGCCCTGGGCCTGGTCAACGAACAACTGACCCAGGGCGAGCGCGCCCGTCGGGTGCATGAATTCGTGCTGCTGGTGGGCCTGGTCGGTTTCGAGTCGGCTTACCCGCACCAGCTGTCCGGCGGAATGGCCCAACGCGTGGCGATCGCACGGGGGCTGGTGGCAAGCCCGCGCATTCTGCTGCTGGACGAGCCGTTCGGTGCGCTCGATGCATTGACCCGCCAGCAACTGCAGGACGAGCTGCTGGCGATACGCGAACGCGCGGGCATTACCACGTTGCTGGTGACGCATGATGCCGAGGAAGCGACGTACCTGGCGGATCGGGTGGTGGTGCTGGAGCCGCGGCCAGGCAGGATCAAATCCGTGGTCGACATCGACCTGCCGCACCCGCGCCTGCGCACGGGGGTGGCGTTGCATGGGTTGCGTGAGAAGGTGTTGCATCAGATAACTGGAGATGGCGGGTACCTGCCGCCGGTGCGGAGAGTCGAAGGTTTGCGGCCAGAGCTGATTGCATTGTGATAATGCGTCCAACCTGTGGGAGCGGGCTTGCCCCGCGAAGAGGCCAGCCCAAACACCCTGGGTGGATGGCCAGGGCTGCGCCCTGGTTCGCGGGGCAAGCCCGCTCCCACAGAGTTCTCGGCTGATCAAGACAAGTCGTGCAAATAGCCCCAGGGATAAATCCCCCGCTCATGTCCGTCGCTGAACACCAACTGCACGCCATAACCCTGCGACTCGATCCGTTCGATGCGCACCTCAGCGGCCACCACCGCAATCGCGCCCAATACCCGCGCCGCCCGGCATTGCGAGCAAGGGCAGGCACCGCGCAGACGAGCATGGCTGATGCTGTGCTCGCCGTCCTCCCATTGCAGTACCAACTGCCCAACCCCACGCAAGTTGCGGATCGCGGCTGGGGCTTTCATCAAACTGCCCCGCGCAATTGCGCCAGGGCAATACGCACCGCCTTGCGCACCTCAGGGTCGCTGTCGGCCTCGGCAGCCTGCAGCACCGGAAACGCACGCGCCTGGCCCAGCTCACCCAAGGCCAGTGCCGCTTCCTTGCGCAGGTTGGCAATACCATGCCCGAGCAGTTCGCCGAGCGCGTCGAGTGCAGCGGCATAACGCAAACGGCCCAGCGCGCGCGCTGCACGCAAACGCACCTGCCAGAAGCCATCGCCCAGCGCCGCCACCAGCGCCGGGCCGGCTTGCTCCTGGCCTACTTTGCCCAAGGTCGTCGCGGCTTCTTCGCGCACTTGCCAGGCCGCATCCTGCAATGCCGATATCAGTGCTGGCAGCACCGCGCTGCCACGCGCAAGGCCTAGCGCGCCAATGGCCGCGCGGCGCACTTCGGTGTCCGGTTCGGTCTCGGCCAGCCTGGCCAGGGCCGGCAACGCCGGCTGGTGCTTGAGCCAACCTAGAATGCCCACCGCCTCGCGCCGCACAGCCGCATCGTCATCCGCCAATGCCTGCAGCGCCGGCGCGGCGGCGTCTTCCAGGCGCAGCTCGCGCAAAGCCCGCAGAGCACTGGCACGCACGAACGCATCGGCGTGCTGGAGCCATGGCAGGATCAACTGCCCGGCTTCGAGGCTCTTGAGTTCGCTCAGGCTCTGCGCGGCTGCCAGGCGTACCGGCTCGGCGGTGTCGGCCAACGCTGCGCACAGCGCCTGCACTACCTCGGGTTCTTCCCAGGCTTCGAGCAGCCGCGCGGCCTCACTGCGGACTTCGTCTGCCGTGTCGACCAGCAGCGCATCGGTCAGCCACGGCAGGCCATCCGGGTCTTCCAGGTCGGCCAACTCGATCAGGGCGATGCGGCGCACGCCCGGGTCGGTGGCTTCGAGGCGCGGCAGCAGGGCAAGGATGTCGAGGTTGTCGGTTGTTCGTTCAGTCATAGCGCGATCCGTAGCGGAGGGTGGTCAGTGTCCGGCAGCCCCAGTGGTGTCAGGCGCGGCAGTTCGCGGCCTTCCTCGTGGCGCAGCAGGGCCAGGCAGTGACGCTTGAGGTGGGTGAAGGCCGGGCTGGTCAGCAAGCTGGCACGGCGCGGGCGGGGGAAGTCCAGGCGCAGGTCCTCGATGAAGCGCCCGGGACGCGGGCTCATCACCAGGATGCGGTCAGCCAGGAACAGGGCTTCATCGATGTCGTGGGTGACGAACACCACGGTGGTGCGAATGCGCGTCCAGATCTCCAGCAGCAGCTCCTGCATTCGCGCACGGGTTTGCGCATCGAGGGCGCCGAAGGGTTCGTCCATCAGCAACAGGCGCGGCCGGTTGATCAGTACCCGGGCGATCTCGGCACGCTGCTGCATGCCGCCTGACAACTGGCTGGGCCAGCGCCCGGCGAAGTCGGCAAGGCCCACCAGCTGCAGCATCTCTCGCGCCTGGCGCTGCCGTTCGGCCTTGCCCAGGCCTTGCATCTTCAGGCCAAAGGCGACGTTGTCGAGCACGCTGCGCCAGGGCAGCAGGGTGTGATGCTGGAACACCATGCCGCGCTGCGGCGATGGGCCGTCGATGGCCTGATCGTCCACGGTCAGTTGGCCCGTGCTGGGCACCAAGTGCCCGGCCAACGCGCCGAGCAGGGTGGACTTGCCGCAGCCGGACGGCCCAAGGATGCACACGAACTCACCGGGGGCGACGGCAAAATCAAGCCGTTGCACCGCTTCGAACGCATCGGCGCCCTGCCCCAGGCGGATCGACATACCACGCCCTTCGATCCGCCCAGGTTCCTGGGCCTGTTGATAACTGCTCATCAGGCCGCCCTCCGCGTGCGATACCACGGCGTGGCCAGCGCGCCGAGGTGCTTGACCAGGGCACTGCTGCCCATGCCCAGCACGCCGATCAGCAACATGCCGACGATGATGTCCGGGTAGTTCTGCAAGGTGTACGACTCCCAGGTGTAATAGCCGATGCCGAACTGCCCGGCGATCATCTCGGCGGTGACCAGGCAGAACCACGAGGTGCCCATGCCGATGGCAAGCCCGGTGACAATGCTCGGCAGCGCGCCAGGCAACACCACCTCGCGCAGAATGGCCCAGCGCCCGGCGCCCAGGCTGCGCGCCGAGGCCACCAGCCGCGGGTCGACCGCCTCGACACCGTGCACGGTGTTGAGCAGGATGGGGAACAGCGCCCCGGTGAAGGTGATGAACACCATCGACAGCTCCGACGACGGGAACATCAGTATGGCCAAGGGGATCCAGGCCACCGCCGGAATCGGCCGCAGCACCTCCAGTGGCGGCAACAGCGTGTCTTCAGCCCATTTCGAGCGGCCGATCAGCAGCCCCAGAGCCACGCCGAACAATGCCGCGACGGCATAACCGGCGAACACTCGCGACAGGCTGCTGCCCAGATGCGCGAGCAAGGCACTGGAAGTGAGCAACTGCCAGGCCGCCTCCAAGACCGACCTGGGCGTAGGCACATAGGTGAAGGTGAACAAGCCAAAGTCGAGCCTGGCGCTGGCAGCCACCTGCCAGAACAGCAGGCAGGCGAGCAACGATGCCAGGCGTACGGGCCAGCGTTTGCGGGTCATGAAAATGCCTCCCGGTCAGCGCTGGGCGACCAGCTTCTGGTTGGCGCTGACGAAGTCCAGCGCTTCACCGCCATGTGCCTTGGCGTACTGTTCGGCCTGGCCCTTGAGCAGGAAAGCCGCCAGCTCGCCCTTGCCGTTGCGCACGAACCAGGCCTGGTTGGCCAACAGCTTGATGCCACTGTCGGCAGCCTGGGCGTAGATGGCGCGGATGTCCTTGCCTTCCTGCTCCAGCTGGGCCAGGGCACTCAGAGCAGCCTCAGGTGACGCGTAGTGGCGAACCTTGTCTTCACCACGCACCCAGATCTGCGCCAAGCGGCTGAAATCGGTGATCGGCTTGCCGGTCAGCGCATCCACGGCCTTGAGTGGCAGCGGGTCGTAGTTGTTCAGCGCCTTGTCGTAGTCCACACCCGCTTGCTTGAAGGCGGCGCGGATGTATTGGTCGTCGATGAACTGCTGGGTGTCGAGACCGCGGTCGGTCTTCTTCAGCAGCTTGAGCGTATCGATGGAAGTAGCGACGGCCTGGCGGTACTCGGGCTTCCAGGTCAGGTCGCGGGTCTGCAGGCCCAGCGGGCCGTGGAACAGGTAATTGACCTCGGCTTCGATGCCGGTGACCTTCTCGATAAGCTCGCTGTACTTCTCCGGCTCGGCGGCTATCAGGCGGTCGGCCTCCAGGCTGGCGCGCAGGTAGGCGGTGACCACTTCGGGGTATTTGTTCGCGTAGTCGGCATCGACCAGGGCGCCGTGGAAGGTGGGCGCGTTGGCCTGGGCGCCATCGTAGATCTTGCGGGCGAAACCGCGGTTAGGGAACAGCTCGGCGAACGGCACGAAGTCGGCGTGTGCCTCGATGCGGTTGCTGCGCAGCGCGGAGCCTGCGATTTCGGGTGCTTGGGCGATGATCCTTACGTCTTTCTGCGGGTCCCAGCCTTGTGCGGCGACGGCGCGCAGCAACATCCCGTGGGCCGTGGAGGCGAACGGTACGGAAATGGTCTTGCCCTTGAGCTCGCTCAGCGACTGCACAACAGACGACGCCGGCACGACGATGCCGTTGCCGCTGCCGTGCACGCTACCCGACAGCACGCTGATGAACAGGCTGCGTTTGCCGGCATCCAGGTGGGCGACGCCGTTGAACGAGCCCGGGAAGTCGGCCATGGCACCGAAGTCGAGCTTGCCCGCGACCATCTCATTGGTCAGCGGCGCGCCGCTGGTGAAGTTTTTCCATTCGATCTGGTACTGCGCATCCTTGTACTTGCCGTCGTGCGGCAGGTACTTGTCGAGCAGGCCCAACTCGCGGACCAGCAGCCCGCCGGTGGCGCAGTTGATGGTGGTGTCCTGGGTGCCGATGGCAATACGGATAGTTTCGGCGCTGGCGTTCAGGCCAGCGAGCGCCAGCGCGAGGCCGGCCACGGTTGCTACAAGGCGCATGGGTGTTCCCCTCGAATCGTTATAGGTATTGAGGTCGTCTCCGCCACCAGGCTTGGGTGGTGGGAAACGAGGGGCATTGCAGGTGGGCGTCCGGTGGTTCGCCGGATGGCAGGCGTGGTTCAGCGCAGCAGGTATGGGATCTCGACCTTCACTGCACCGGTGGGGCAGTCTTTTTCGCAGGGCATGCAGTACCAGCACTCGTCGAAGGCCATGTAGGCCTTCTGTGTGGCCGGGTTGATGGCCAGCAAGTCCATGGGGCAAACCTCGACGCACACGGTGCAGCCTTTTTCGGCGATGCACTTGTCCTCGTCGATGGTCACCGGGGCGCTGCTGCGGAAGAAGATTTCTTGCGGCTGGTAGGCCATTTCACGGTTTCCTCGGGCCGTCTTGGGCACCTTTATCTATAAGCTTGCACAACCCCCTGTGGGAGCGGGCTTGCCCCGCGAACACCGGCACAGCTGGTGCCATACCACGCGTTGTTTTCTTCGCGGGGCAAGCCCGCTCCCACAGGGTTTGATGTCGCCTAGGCGGCATCGGCCTTGACGCGCAGCCGGTCGTAGGCGGTCTGCTCCTCGGCATCCAGGGCAATCAAGTAGGGCTCGACAGCTTTCTTGAAGCTGGTCATCTCGCCGTTTACGCCCTTCTTCAGGTGGCAATGGCAGAACCAGTCGCCATCGTTGCGCTCGGGGAAGTCGACCCGGTGGTGATACAGGCCCCAGCGGCTTTCTTGGCGGAATAGCGACGCGCGTGCGGCCATCTCGGCGCAATCGCGGATCACGGCAACTTCCATCGCGCGCATCAGTTCATGGGGGCTGTTGGCCTTCATCTGCGCAAGGTCACGCTCGATCTCGGCGAAACGCGTCAGGCCGATTTCCATCTTTTTGGTCACCTTGGGCGGCTGAAGATAATCGTTGACCAGGCGCCGCAGTTTGTACTCGACCTGGGCCGGCGGCAGGCCGTGCTCACGGTGCAGCGGCGCGAACACACGCTCACGCTCACGCTCGACCTGGGCGACATCGACCTCGGCCAGCTCGCGCCCGACCACGTAGTGCGCCGCGTTCACACCAGCGAACCAGCCATAGGCGAAGGCGCCGAGCATGTAGTTGTGCGGCACCGCAGCCATGTCGCCCGCCGCATACAGGCCTTTGACGCTGGTCTCGGCCTTTTCGTTGACCCACACCCCCGAGGCCGAGTGCCCCGAACAGAAGCCGATCTCGGAGATGTGCATTTCGACCATGTGCTGGCGGTAGTCGGTGCCGCGCCCGGCATGGAACTGGCCGCGGCTGGGGCGCTCGTTGCTGTGCAGGATCTCTTCGATGTTCTGGATGGTTTCCTCGGCCAGGTGGTCGAGCTTGAGGAACACCGGGCCATTGCCGCCTTCGAGTTCCTGATGGAACTCCCACATCATCTGCCCACTCCAGTAGTCGCACTCGATGAAGCGCTCGCCCTTGCTGTTGGCGGTATACCCGCCGAGCGGGCCGGTCACGTAGGCGCAGGCCGGGCCGTTGTAGTCCTTGATCAGCGGGTTGATCTGGAAGCACTCCAGGTTGGCCAGTTCGGCACCCGCGTGGTAGGCCATGGCATAACCATCGCCGGCGTTGGTGGGATTTTCGTAGGTGCCCATCAGGTAGCCCGACGACGGCAGGCCGAGGCGCCCGGCGGCACCGCAGGCTAGGATCACGGCCTTGGCGCGGACCACGCGGAACTCGCCGCTGCGGCAATCGAAACCGAGCACACCGGCCGCCGCCCCTTCGCCATCGAGCAGCACGCGGGTGCAGACCATGCGGTTGCTGATCTCGACCCGGACGCGCTTGAGCTGGCGGTAGAGCACCTTCTTGATGTCGTGGCCTTCGGGCATGGGCAGCACATAGGCGCCCATGTGGTGGACCTTCTTCACCGCGTAGTCGCCGGTCTCGTCCTTCTCGAACTTCACGCCCCAGCGGTCGAGCTGTTCGATGGTTTCAAAACTGTGGGTGGCATAGGCATACACGGCGGCCTGGTTGACGATGCCGTCATTGGCCACAGTGATTTCCTTGGTGTACTGCTCAGGCGTGGCGTGGCCGGGGATGATCGCGTTGTTGAGGCCGTCCATGCCCATGCTGATGGCCCCGCTGCGCTTGACGTTGGCCTTGTCCAGCAGCAGCACGCGCAGGCTTTTGTCCTGCTCCTTGGCCTTGATCGCCGCCATCGGCCCGGCGGTGCCGCCGCCGATGACGATGATGTCGTAGTCCTGGGTCTCGATACTCATGCCTTGCCCCCCTTCTGGCGGTCGATGCGCAGGCGGTACTGGAACGCATCGCCGCGGTAATAGAGGTGTTCGAAGTCCAGCGGCGTACCGTCAGCGGCGTGAGTGAGGCGCTCGATGCGCATGATTGGCGAGCCCTCTTCCACGTCCAGCGCCAGGGTCAGGTCGCTGTCGGCCAGCACGGCGTCGATGGCCAGGTCGGCGTGGCCGAGCGCGATGCCGCAGTCGTTTTCCAGCAACAGGAAGATGTCGCGGGTGACCAGGTCGGCCTTTTCCAGTTTTTCGCCGACGGCCTTGGGCAGCCAGGTGATCTCCAGCGACACCGGCTCACGGTTGATCAGGCGCACACGACGGATCTCGGTGACCAGGCTGCCCTCCTCGACCTGCAGCCGCGCCGCCACCAGCGCATTGGCCGGCACATGGCGCAAGCTGCGCAGACGGTTCAGTACTTCGTAGCCCATCTGTGTCATCGACTCGGCCAGGCCCTGCAGGGTACTGACGTTCTGAAACGCCTTGGGTTTGGCGACGAAGGTGCCCTTGCCATGGATCTTGAAGATCAGCCCCTCCTTCTGCAGGTCGCCCAGCGCCTGACGCACGGTGATGCGGCTGACATCGAACGCCTTGCCCAGTTCGCTTTCAGAAGGCATGCGGCTGTGCGGCGGGTAGGTGCCATCGAGGATGCGCTCGCGCAGCAAGTCCTTGAGCTGGGTGTAGAGCGGTACCGGGGACAGGGGGAGCAGTTCGGCCATGGGTCTCTTCGCTGAGTGGTGACTTGTTATAACAAGTTGTAACCAGAGAATAGGGGCATAAGAATCCGCAAGGAAATACCGATATTGCATATATATAGATACCTTTGGGTTGCCTGTTCCGCCCTCTTCGCGGGACAAGCCCGCTCCCACAGTTACTATGCGAACCCAATAGGAAAAAGGGCCACAGATCAAGGCGATGGACGCCACCGAATCAGATGGGTATCATGCGTGCGCGTTGCACTCGTAGCTCAGCTGGATAGAGTACTGCCCTCCGAAGGCAGGGGTCGTGGGTTCGAATCCCGCCGAGTGCGCCATATCAAAAAGCCCTGGGCCTGTGCCCGGGGCTTTTTCGTTTGTGCGACATATCGCATTTCTGGCACTCCCGTGCCATGGGTCATTGGTGATAGCGTGGGTGCCTTCCCGTTTCCTCGACGGGTATCCCATAACAATGATTTGCGAAGGAATGCGCGCGCCCATGCATTTGAAAAAATTCACTGCGACCACCTTGTTGCTGGCCAGCATCGGCCTGTTCACCCAGTCCGCCCAGGCCAACCTCACCCAACAACAGTCCGCCGCCATCGTCCAAGCCTTCGACGGCACCGACCCAAGCGACTTCAAACAGTTCCTCGGCAAACTCAAGGGTAGCGAGCAGGCCAAGGCCGACAACCTCGGCGCAACCCTCGACGCCTACCTGGCCAGCAAGCCACTGAACGCCGAGCAACAGAACGAAATCAACCGCTTGCTTGGCCTGTATACCCGCATCAAATATGGCAAGGCCGCCACCGAAACCCTGCGCGAGCTGGTGGCCATTCCCACCTTCAGCGTCGACGGCGTGCCGCAGCACGAGAACCCTGAGTTCCTGAAGATCGCCGACAAGATCAAGGCGCTGGCCGAGGGCTTTGGCCTGGCCTTCCGCAACGTCGACAACCGCGTCTATGAAATCTCGCTGGGAGCCGGCAAGGACGTAGTCGGCATCCATGCCCACGCCGACGTGGTGCCGGTCAACCCAGACAACTGGAAGCTGGCCGACGGCACCAAACTCGACCCGTTCAAGGTCACCCTGGTGGGCGACCGCATGTACGGCCGTGGCACCGAAGACGACAAGAACGGCATCGTCGTCGCGCTGTATGCGCTGAAGGTGGCGAAAGACGAAAACCTGCCACTGGCTCGGCAGTTCAAGCTGCTGATCGACACCACAGAAGAAACCAGCGGCGATGCCATTCCTTATTATTTCGAGCGCAACCCCACGCCCGCCTACAACCTGGCGCTCGACGGCGGCTACCCGGTGGTGATCGCCGAAAAAGGCTACGGTACGGTCATGGCCAGCTTCAGCAAGCGCCCGGGCAAAGGCGAGGGCGCGGAAATTATCGACCTCACGGGCGGCTTGGCCACCAACCAGATCCCCACCACCTCGGTGGCGACCCTGGTCAGCGACAACCCGGAACAGTTGGCCAAGCAGCTCGAACAAGCTGGTGCCAAATACGTGAAGGACAATGGTGGCGACTTCAGCATCGCGGCCAAGGTTGATAGCAAAAACGTGTTGCTTACCGTGACGGGGGTCTCGGCCCACTCCTCCGAGCCGGAGTCAGGGGTCAACCCTGTGGCGCGCATGCTTGGCTTCATCAATGGCCTCGGCCAGCAGGTGCCGCTCAAGCAAAACCACTTCACCGATGCTGCCCGCTACACCGCCGACAACTGGGGCCTGGATTACCTGGGCAAGAAGCTCGGCGTGGACTTCAAGGATGAGTTCATGGGCCCGCTGACCGCCTCACCAACCTTTGTCGGCGTGAATGAAAAAGGCCTGAAGCTGGCAGTCAACCTGCGCATTCCCAAAGGCAAGCCGCTGGCCACGATCAAGGACGAACTGGCCGACAAACTGGGTAAATGGACCCGCCAGAGCCACACCTCGGTCGCCTTCGACTACAGCCTTGACGAGCCGATGTACCGCAACCCCGAGGGCGAATGGGTCAAGGCCCTGCTCGATGTGGCCAGCGAGAATCTGGGCATGAAGCACGCCTTCGGCACCTCCGCCGGCGCCACTTCGGTGCATGACCTGCCCAACGGCGTGCAGTTCGGCCTGGCCATGCCGGACGTGAAATACACCGGGCACAATGACAACGAGTTCAAGACTGTGGAGCAGTTCATGCTGGACTTGCAGGTGGTGAGTGAAATGGTTGCGCGGATTGGGCAAATGCCGAAGCTTTGAGCCAGCAGAGATGATTGCCCATGACGTTTTTCAATCGCCTCCATGCCGTTTCCTGCATTGCCGTGCAGAGCGTCGTGCTGGATGCTTTATTTACTCCAAGAGCCCGTTTTTTCCACCCGCAGAGGCCTGTATGAAGAACGTCGAACAAATCCTCAAGACCAAGCTGCACCATCAGACCGTGCACACCATCGGCCCTGATGAGTCGGTATTGGAGGCCCTGAAAAAGCTGGCAGAAGAAAACATCGGTGCGCTGCCCGTGGTAGAGGACGGCAAGGTGGTGGGGATCGTCAGTGAGCGCGACTACGCCCGCAAGCTGGTACTCAAGGGCCGCTCCTCAGCAGCCACGCCGGTGCGTGAAATCATGAGCGCGCCAGTGGTCACGGTGGAGCCCAAGCAGAACCTCGAGTACTGCATGAACCTGATGACCAACCGCCACCTGCGCCACCTGCCGGTGGTTCACAACGGCGAACTGCTGGGCTTGCTGTCGATCGGGGACCTGGTCAAGGAAACCATCGCCGAGCAGGCCAACCTGATCCAGCAGCTGGAGCAATACATCCGCGGCGAATGAACAAGCCTCAGTGATAGGCGCGCTCCAGCTCGTCCAGTTGATGGTCGAAGCTGCGCAAGCGCGCCGACCAGGTATACACCAGCACTTCCAGGTCCCGATTGAGCACTGCAGTGTTGCCATGGCCAGTGCTCGACGGTTCGCACAAATCCAGCTGATAACGCTCGCGGGCCATGGCCGTGGCCACGCTGGACAGGTCGCGGGCATTGGCCAGCCAGTGGTGGTGGTGATCGTGGATCTCGCGGTCAAGCGTTCGGCATTGGCGTTTCAGCGCATCCAGGCTCTGCTCCAGCGGCGTCCCCTTGAGCTCGCCCATGACCTCCTCGAAGGTGCGCCCTGAGTGCCAGTAACTGCCCCAGAAATAGCGGTCGAACACCGTTTCCACCCGGCGCAACGCGACTTTGGTGTTCCAGATGGTGAGCAACGTTCGCCCCTGGATCACTTCGCGCTTGTTCAGGTGCAGCTGCTGCCAGGCAATCCACGTCAGCCCCAGCAGCGCCACCGCCGCAGCGACTGCGGCAGCAGCGTACAGGAACTGCACGGCCTGGTTCATCTGGTGGGTATGGCGGATGCCGTAGAAGTAACCGGCCGTCAGTGTGCCCAGGATCGTCACGGAGCACCAGAATCCTGGTGCGTAGGGATCTTTCATGGCGCCTATCCCCTTATTGTTTTCCTGAGCATAGCAACGGCCCAACACTCGTCAGGTGCCGCTCGGCGCTTTATTTTCGGGGGCGGCGTAACGCTTCGTTGAGTTGATCGAAGGGCACTGCCCAATCGGCGTCTTCAATGATGCTTTCCTTGAGGAAAGCGCGTTGAGAGTCGGACCAGAACGGTGCATCCACCAGCTTGGTTTCGTTTCTCAGCGGTGAATGGCTGGTGATGAATTGGTCGATACTCTGTGCATCGTCGGGCAGGCCCAACTGCTTGAACAACTCGGCAAATGGATGGATCGGCGCTTCCATGTTTCCTCCTCTGTGCCGGGCGAGCCGTCCACGACGCCAGCCCGGCATTGGCTTGAGCACATCAGCACAGCTCGCGAACTTCGGCTTGCGGTACCAGTTTCAGGTACTGCTCCATACTCATGTGGATCAGGTGATCGTGGTCACCCGCCTCCAGGTAGACATCGCCCTGGCGGGTAAGACTCGAATCGAGCAGCATCTTTATCTGGTAAGCATCACCCATCGCCGGAATGGCGCCGCGCTCGCAATCGCCGAACAGGCTCGGCAGGCCGCTTTCACGGGTCATTTGCCAGGCGCCGGTCATGCGCACCTTGCTCATGTCCAGGTGCCGGTTGGCCGGTAGCACCGCCATGATGTAGTTGCCATGGCGGTCGTCGAGCATGACCGACTTGGCCACCCGCTCGGCAGGTACACCTGCGGTGCGAGCCGACTCCAGGCTGGTCGCCGAGTGGGGATGGGGAATGATGTCGTAATCGCAGTTGGCCTGGTCCAGGCGCTGCTGCAGGGTCTTGGCCATACGCATGATGCACCTCCGGTTTCGCCCCCTCTCCAATTTTAGGCCGTGCCGGGGCAGGCATGACTAAACTTCGTATATAGAGGCGAACAAGGTGACGACAGGTGATCGCTCGCTGCTGGCGCTGCTGGTTGCTGGTGCTGATGCTTGGCCTCGCCCCGGGCAGCCAAGCTGCGCCTGGTGCGGTCTGGGTACTGAGCATCGACGATGCCATCGGCCCCGCCAGCGCCGACTACGTGCTGCGCGGGTTGGACCAGGCTCGGGATCAGGGCGCGCAACTGGTGGTAATCCGCATGGACACACCGGGTGGCCTGGACAGCGCCATGCGCCAGATCATCAAGGCGATCCTCGCCAGCCCCGTGCCGGTGGCCAGTTTCGTTGCCCCCAGCGGCGCGCGGGCCGCCAGCGCCGGCACCTACATCCTGTACGCCAGCCACCTGGCGGCCATGGCTCCCGGGACCAACCTCGGCGCGGCCACGCCGGTGCAGATCGGCGGTACGCCGAAGGATGACCAGGCTAAACCCGGCAGCGATGAAGAGACCCTTGCACGCAAACAGGTCAATGATGCCGCCGCGTATATCCGTGGCCTGGCGCAGTTGCGTGGGCGTAATGCCGACTGGGCGGAAAAGGCCGTGCGCGAGGCGGTAAGCCTGCCGGCCAGTGAGGCGCTCAAGCAGAAAGTGATCGATCAGCTGGCCAATGACCTGCCGGACCTGCTGCGTCAGCTCGACGGCAAGACGTTGCTCGCCGCCGACCAGCCGCGCCAGCTGCACACCCTCAACGCCAGCGTGGTCGAGCACCTGCCGGACTGGCGCACGCGACTGCTGGCGGTAATCACCAACCCCAGTGTGGCGCTGATTCTGATCATGATCGGCGTCTATGGCCTGCTGTTCGAATTCATCAACCCAGGTTCCGGGGTGGGCGGAGTGGTCGGTGGCATCTGCCTGCTGCTGGCCCTGTATGCCCTGCAGCTGCTACCGGTGAGCTTCGCTGGCATGGCGCTGGTCCTGCTCGGTATCGCGTTCATGATCGCCGAGGCGTTTCTGCCCAGCTTTGGCGTGGTCGGCTTTGGCGGGATAGTCGCATTCGTGGTGGGGGCGGTGATCCTGATCGACACCGACGCCCCTGGCTTCGGCATTCCCCTGGCACTGATCGCCACCCTGGCGGTGCTCTCCGCGCTGCTGATCGGCGGCGTGCTGGGCATGGCCCTGAAGACGCGCAAGCGCGCGCTGGTCAGCGGCGATGCCGGCCTGGTCGGCAGCCTGGTCAGCGTCACCCAGGTGCAAGCAGGTAACCCGTTCTGCGGCTCGGTACAGGCCCAGGGCGAACAATGGCAGGTGCAGTGCACCACGCCGCTGCAGCTTGGCCAAAACGTGCGGGTCACCGCGCGGCATGGCGTGATGCTGGAAGTGAGCGCTGCCGCCCCTACCGTGCAAGGAGACTGACGATGTTCGTGCAATTGGGTTTCGGCGCCCTGCTGTTGCTGCTGGGCGTGCTGTTGTTGTCCGCATTTCGCATCTTGCGTGAGTACGAGCGCGGCGTGGTGTTCCAGCTGGGGCGCTTCTGGCAGGTCAAGGGGCCGGGGCTGATCCTGCTGATTCCGGTGATCCAGCAGATGGTCAGGGTCGACCTGCGCACCGTGGTGCTGGACGTGCCGCCGCAGGACGTGATCACCCGCGACAACGTCTCGGTGAAGGTCAATGCGGTGCTGTATTTTCGTGTGCTCGATCCGCAGAAGGCGATCATCCAGGTCGAGGACTTCCTGGTCGCCACCAGCCAGCTGGCCCAGACCACCCTGCGCGCAGTGCTGGGTAAACACGAACTGGACGAGCTGCTGGCCGAGCGCGAACAACTGAACCTGGACATCCGCCAAGTGCTCGATGCACAGACCGACGCCTGGGGCATCAAGGTCGCCAACGTCGAGATCAAGCACGTCGACC
Organism: Pseudomonas sp. NPDC090752; assembly: GCF_055584805.1. Classification (NCBI taxonomy): domain Bacteria; kingdom Pseudomonadati; phylum Pseudomonadota; class Gammaproteobacteria; order Pseudomonadales; family Pseudomonadaceae; genus Pseudomonas; species Pseudomonas sp. NPDC090752. The sequence goes on from NZ_JBVJLI010000002.1 coordinate 134,337, forward strand.
TCAACGAGTCGATGGTCCGCGCCATCGCCCGCCAGGCCGAAGCCGAACGCGAACGCCGGGCCAAGGTGATCCATGCCGAAGGCGAACTGCAGGCGTCGGAGAAGTTGATGCAAGCGGCGCAGATGCTCAGCAAGGAGCCGGGCGCCATGCAGCTGCGTTACATGCAGACGCTGGGGTCGATTGCCGGGGACAAGAGCTCGACCATCGTGTTTCCGATGCCGCTGGATCTGCTCAAGGGGATGATGGACAGGGACAGGTGACAGGGGCCTCAATGAGGCCCCCGCAATGAATCAGATCGGCGCGCGACGCAGGGTCGCCAGGAAGGTCGCCGCACCGATGAACAACCCGGCAAAGGTGCGGTTAAGGCGCTTCTGCTGCTTGGGCGTGCGCAGCAGGCGCAGCACCCGCGACGCCAATCCGGTGTAGCCCGCCATGACCAGCATGTCGACACTGATCATGGTCACCGTGATCGCCACATACTGCGGCAACAACGGCGCATGCGGGTTGAGGAACTGCGGCAGCACTGCCAGCATGAACACCAGCGCCTTGGGGTTGCTGACGTTCACCAGGAAGCCACGGAACACCAGGCTCAGCGGCTTGCCGATCGGGCGTACAGCGGAATCTTCGGTCATGTCCATCGGCAATGCGCGCCATTGCTTGTAGGCCAGGTAGACCAGATAAGCGACACCGAACCATTTGATGAGGGTGAAGGCGGTGGCGGAAGCCGCGAGGACGGCGCCGACACCGGCGGCGATGATGGCGATCTGCACGATCAGGCCAATCTGCAGGCCTAGCGCGTTCCAGTAGCCGCGCCAAAAACCGTACTGCAGGCCGCTGGACATCGAGGCAATCGCCCCGGCCCCAGGTGAAAGGCTGATCACCCAACACGCAGCAAAGAAGCCCAACCACACTTCCATCGACATCACACACCTCGCTCGAACAAATGTTGCAAAACGTTAAGCTAAGGTGTTGGCGAAAAAATGACCAGTAAATTCTGTGGGATTTCTGTCGTCAGCATTGGCCTCTTCGCGGGCAAGCCCGCTCCCACAGGTTCACCCCTGCCCGCGAGAGCGGCGCGGTACCTGTGGGAGCGGGCTTGCCCGCGAAGAGGCCAGTACAGACAACATCAATAAATCAGGACAATGCCTCGAGTTCGGCCTGCATGCTTTCCAGCGTCTCCAGCGCCTCCATCCAACCTTCTTCAAGCTCGCCTTCGCGCTGCTTGAGCTTGGTCTGCCGTGCCAGCAGATCACGCAATTCATCCTTGCGCGCCGCCTCATACACACCACTGTCACCCAACGCAGTTTCGATCTCGGCCAGTTGCGCATGCACCTGATTGAGCTCGGCCTCAAGCTTGTCGGCAGCCTTCTTGTGCGGTGCCAGTTGCTGACGCAAGGCCGCGGCGGCCTGGCGCTGGGCCTTTTTGTCGGTCTTGTCCGGGTTGACCGGAGCGTTGCTCACCGGCGCGCTGCGCTGGCGGTACTCGACCAGCCAACGGCTGTAGTCGTCCAGGTCGCCATCGAAAGCTTCGACTTTGCCATCGGCTACCAACAGGAAATCGTCGGTGGTGCTCTTGAGCAGGTGTCGGTCGTGGGAGACCACCACCACGGCACCGGCAAACTCCTGCAACGCCATGGTCAGCGCCAGGCGCATCTCAAGGTCCAGGTGGTTGGTCGGCTCGTCGAGCAGCAACAGGTTGGGCCGTTCCCAGGCGATCAGCGCCAAGGCCAGGCGAGCCTTTTCACCCCCGGAGAAGTTCACCACTGGCTCGTCGACACGATTGCCGTGGAAGTCGAAACCGCCCAGGAAGTCGCGCAGGGTCTGCTCGCGCTCGGTCGGCGCAATGCGTTGCAGGTGCAGCAGCGGGCTAGCCTTGTCGTCCAGCGAATCGAGCTGGTGCTGGGCGAAGTAGCCAACGGCCAGGTTTTCACCCAGCACCAGGCGGCCAGACAGCGGTTCGAGTTCGCCGGCGAGGTTTTTGATCAGGGTCGACTTGCCGGCACCGTTAGGGCCGAGCAGGCCGATACGGGCACCCGGAACCAGTTGCAGCTTGACCTTGTCGAGGATCGCCTTGTCGCCATAACCCAGGCAGCCTTCGGAAAGGCTCAGCAGCGGGCTGGAGATTTTATGCGACTCGCGGAAGACGAAGTCGAACGGGGAATCGACATGCGCCGCCGACAGCTCTTCCATGCGCTCCAAGGCCTTGATCCGGCTCTGTGCCTGGCGGGCCTTGGTCGCTTGAGCCTTGAAACGGGCAATGTACTTTTCCATGTGCGCCCGCTGCGCCTGCTGCTTCTCGTAGGCTTGCTGCTGCTGCGCCAAGCGCTCGGCACGGGTGCGCTCGAAGGCGCTGTAGCCGCCCTTGTACAGGTTGAGCTTGCGCTGCTCGACGTGCAGCACATGGTCGACCACGGCATCAAGGAAATCGCGGTCGTGGGAAATCAGCAGCAGCGTGCCTGGGTAACCTTTGAGCCAGTCTTCCAGCCACAGGATCGCATCGAGGTCCAGGTGGTTGGTCGGCTCGTCGAGCAGCAGCAGGTCGGACGGACACATCAGCGCCTGGGCCAGGTTCAGGCGCATCCGCCAACCCCCGGAGAAATCGCCAACGCGGCGGTCCATCTGCTCGTTGGTGAAGCCAAGGCCGGCCAGCAACTTGCGCGCGCGGGCGTCGGCGGTATACCCGTCGGCGCTTTCCAACTCACTGTGCAGTCGCGCCAGGGCGGTGCCGTCGTGGGCCGTTTCGGCCACCGCGAGCTCGGCCTGGACCTTGCGCAGGCGCACATCGCCATCGAGCACATAGTCCACCGCCAGGCGATCAAGGGTGTCGACCTCCTGGCGCATGTGGGCAATACGCCAGTCGCCGGGCAGTTGGCAGTCGCCGGAGTCGGGCGACAGCTCGCCGCGCAGCAGGGCGAACAGGCTGGATTTTCCGGCGCCGTTGGCACCGATCAGGCCGGCTTTGTGGCCGGCGTGCAGGGTCATCTCGGCGCCTTCTAGCAAGCGCTGCGGACCACGCTGTAAAGTGAGGTTGGATAGTCTGATCATGATGGTCGCGGAGTCTACCAGCTTCCTCGACCCGGAGCGTAAGTCGAATGATGCACACCGACCTGTGGAATCACGCCCTGGCCCTGTATGCCCGACCCGGTATCGAAGGGGCCTGCCTCAGTGCTCAGGCATTGGGCAGCGATGTTTGCCTGCTGCTGTGCGCAACCTGGTTGCAATGCCGTGGGGTTGCGCCGAACGCCGAGCGCGCTCAGGCCTTGCGCGCACTCGCCGAGCCTTGGCAAGGGCAGGTGGTCACGCCGCTACGCAGCTTGCGCCAGCAATGGCGAACGCAGGCGCAGCACGACCCGCAACTGGCGGCGTTGCGCGAGCAGGTCAAAGGCTTGGAACTGCAGGCTGAAAAGCAATTGCTGCAACGGCTTGAGGCCTGCGCGCAACAATGGCCGACAGGCTCGCGAGAGCCTGTCGATGATTGGCTGGCCTGGCTGGCGCCCGACCAAGCCCGTGACCACGACGCGCTGGGGCAACTGCGCGTCGCGGCCGCAGGGCTTCAGGAGGCCGAAGACGGCGCCTGAGCCGGGGTGCTTGCCGGGGCCGCTGGGGCTGCCGGGGTCGCAGAGTTGGTCACCGCTGCGCTGGTAGCGGGGGTGGCTGGTTTGCTCGCAACCGGCTTGGCGGCGGCGGGTTTCGCCGGGGCTTTGGCAGCGGGTTTGGCAGCTGGCTTGGCGGCAGGTTTAGCAGCGGGCTTGGCCGGTGCTTTGGCGGGTGCTTTGGCAGCTGCAGGCTTGGCGGCAGTCGTCCTGGCGGGCGCTTTGGCTGCAGCTGGTTTGGCAGCAGGCTTCGCGGCGGCAGTTCGTGCCGGTGCCTTGGCGGCTGGCTTCGCGGCGGCAGCTTTGGCCGGTGCTTTGGCAGCCGCAGGTTTCGCAGCAGGCTTGGCCGCAGCAGTTCTTGCGGGTGCCTTGGCGGCAGCTGGCTTGGCAGCAGCAGCCCTGGCAGGCGCCTTGGCAGCAGCAGGCTTGGACGCTGCGGCGCGAGCCGGAGCCTTGGCGGCGGCAGTTTTTGCTGGCGCCTTGGCAGCAGGTTTTGCTGCTGGCTTGGCCGCAGGTTTGGCAGGCGCTTTTGCAGCCGGTTTAGCAGCAGCCGGTTTAGCCGACTTGGCGGCCACCGCACGCTGATCCAGTGCCTTGCCCGCTGCCTCGCGCACTTTGCCAACACCCTGGGCAAGTTTCAGGCTGTCCTGGGCATCGCGTTTGAGTTGCTGGATATAAGTACGGGTTTGCGTCTGGCGATCTTTGAGCGAGTCGAGCAACGACTCAAGTTCACCGATGGCTTTCTGCGCTTTACCCTGCGCCTTGGCTTTGCCTGCCTTGGCCGCGCCCTGCAACTTCAGGCGACCGGTGTGCAGTTTTTCCTGGGCCTTGCCGCGCTGCTTTTCCAACTTGGCCAGCAGTTTTTCAGCATCAGCCAGCGCTTGCGAGCAGGCATCTTCCAAGTGTTCGAGCAGGCTGCCCGAAAGTTGCTGGAGCAGGTGTAACGGCGTACTTACTGGCTTCTTCTTGGCCGACATGGTTTACCTCCTGGCTGACGAAATTGCGGCTCATACTATGCTTCTGCTGCTACCGCCGCTAGGGCATGTTGACAGTCTCATTAGCGCCGCGTTGCATGCCTGGGCAAAGTTGTTATCTTGCAGCTCCGTGCAAGTGTAGTTGCTTAACAAATCGTTGCCGATATTTACGCAAATCACCTCATCAAGGCTGGCATACTTCCCAGCTCTTGAGCTTGGAGTTAAGCATGCCTCGTTACTTTGTTCTCGGCCTGTGCCTGATGACTCCTTTGGCACTTGCCGCCGACGAAACGCCCCCCGGCAACGATCATGACCTGGCCTACAGCCTGGGCGCCAGCCTGGGTGAGCGCCTGCGCCAGGAAGTGCCGGGGCTGCAACTGGACGCACTGGTCGAAGGCCTGCGCCAGTCCTATCAGAATCAACCACTGAGGCTCGACCAGGCGCGCATGCAGGCCATCCTTCAACAGCACGACGAGCAGGCGAGCAACGCCGCAGAGCAAGCCGAAGTAGCCAAACTGCAGGCCGTCGAAGCGCGTTTCATGGCCAATGAACGGGCGCGCGCTGGCGTGCACGAGCTGCCTGAAGGCGTGCTCTACAGTGAACTGAAAATTGGTAACGGCGCGCAGCCCAAGGCCAATGGCAAGGTGCAGGTTCGCTATGTGGGCAAGCTGCCGGATGGCACGGTGTTCGACCAGAATCAGCAGCCGCAGTGGTTCACGCTGGACTCGGTGATCGAAGGCTGGCAGGTGGCGCTGCCGCACATGAAAGCGGGGGCCAAATGGCGGCTGGTGATCCCTTCGGCTCATGCCTACGGTGCCGAGGGCGCGGGGGACCTGATCGCGCCCTACACGCCGCTGGTATTCGAGATCGAGTTGCTGGCGGTCGGCGACTGACGCCGAACGTCAGGCCTCGACCGCGTCCTCTTCCTTGTGCGCGTTATGCAGCACCTCGATCAGGCAGTCTTCGAGTTCGAAGCGCTCATGCAGCAAGCTGCCCAGCTTGCCCAGCTTCTCTGCAAAGCGTTCGGTGTCTTTGCACTCGCCCTTTTCGCAGTGATCGTTGAAAGCCAACGCAATCTGAGTGCTGTCGTTGATGCGCGGATTGATCTCTTCCGCCAGCTTCAGCGCCTTTTCGTCACCGAAAGCCTTGGCCTCGGTCACCAGCTGCTCGCTGACTTCGAAATGCCAAGCTGACACGTAGTCGACCAGCACCGCGCAAAAATCACGGTTCTTGTCCTTGTCCGCAAACGCCGGTTTGGCATCGCGCAAGGCACGAAAAGCCTGCACCAGCTCTTCTCGCTCCTTGAGCCAGCGGTCGATCAGCTTGTGAACCCCACCCCAGCGTTCCTGGGCGTTCTGACAACTATCGAGCATGGCAATCTCTTCCCTTCTGGGTAGATGCCGCTGCACCTCGCACCACGACCGTGCGGCACAAAGGTGACATCAGCAGGACGGCATCGAGCAGTTGTATTTTCGGTGTGCGTGCTGGGAGATTATTCCCGCACGTGCTGCCCATCAAGGTACGCAGCAGACAAAGTTCATACAAGTGTTTAATACCCTGCTGCACCACCGCTGGTCGCGCTATCGCTCAGTGCTTGCGCTGGGTCATGCTTTGCCAAGGCTGCGGAAACGATACGCCAGCAGGAATGACAAGGGCAGCGCAGCCAGCAGCAGAAAAGCCAGCAGGCTCCATTCGGGCAGCGTCAGGTCGAGAAAGCTCCAGGTCAACGAACTGCAGTCCGGTCCGCCGAGCACCAGTTGCCGGGCAGCCTCGCCCCAGGAGCTTTCCAGCACTTGGCGTAGCGACGCCGGGCAGGCATGGTCGATTCTGGCCGCGCCCTGCAACCAGACATGCCTGGCCGCCAGTAGCGCGCCAACAGCCGCAAAGGCCAAGGCCGCCTGCCCATAGCGCCGAACACCTACATCGCCCGGCGCGTGCACGGCCGCGCACAAGCAGACGATTGCGTACGCACCCAGAAAAAAACGCTGACTGAAACACAGTAGGCATGGCACCAAACCCAGGCTGATTTCCAGGTAGAAGGACGCGGTCAGCACCGCCAGCGAGACAAGGCAGGCAGGTAGAAAAAACGTGCGCAGGCGGGCCGGCAACATGGGCGGTGGGCGTCCGGGGTAAATGAATTGGTTTGAAACGGTAGAGGAAACGCGGGCTTTGTTTCAAGGCGCGACAGCAGAGGTAATTCACCGAGAGGCGCTAGAAATTTCTTCCTCGGTAGTAGGAAATTTCTCATGAAAGGTGCTGCAGATAGAACAGGCGTCGCGGGATAAGACGCCAATACCCATGAGCCCGCAGCCATTGCGGGCCCATGGGTTACTCAGGCGCGTACGCCTTCTGGCAGCGGCAGGGCCAACAGACGCTCGTCCAGCAGGCCGAGGCCTTCCTGGAACAATTGGTTGCTGCGCTCGGTTTCGCCCAACCCGGCCAGCAATCGGGCCAGCTCGGCGCAGGCTTCCGGGTTGCGCTCCATGCTCAGGCTGCTTTCCAGGTAGTCCCGAGCCTTGCCCCACAAGCGGTTCTGCAAGCTCAGGCGGCCAAGCGTAAGCAGCAGACTAGGATCCTGCGGATGCGCCTTGAGCCAGCCTTCGGCCGTTTGCAGCTGGCGAGCGGGATCATCGCCACGCACCAGGCCATACAGGCGTGCAAGATGGCTTTCGTATTCACGCTTGAGGGCAGTGCGCAACACCTGCTCGGCTTCACCCTGGGCGCCAACCTGACGCAGTTGCTCGGCATAGGCCAGTACCAGTCGCGGCTCCTGGCGCTGCGCTGCAGTCAGCTGCTGCCACGCGCGCTCCAACGCCTGACGGGCACTCTGATCATCGTCGCCACGGGTTGCCGCGAGGCTCAGATTCTGGCCCCAGGCGCGCTGTTCAAGCGCGGCGAGTTCTTCGGCCGGCAGCACTTTGCCTTTACGCAGGTCGGGCAACAGGCGGATCAATGCCGACCAGTCACCGCGCTCCAGATACAGGCGTTGCAACAGGCGCAGGACTTGGCTGTTGTGCGGGTGACGCTCCTGCATGGCCAGCAGGGTTTCCAAAGCACCCTCGCTTTCGCCCCGGTCCATCTGCAATTGCGCGTGGGTCAGCGCGATCGCAAGCTCGGCTTGGGGCTGGCGCTCAAGCGCTCTTTCCAGCAGGTTGTCGCTGTCTTCGGTGCGCCCCTGTTCATTGGCGGCACGGGCCGCACCGAGGTAATACAGCAGCGGCTGACGTTCAGCCTCGGCTGCGCGGTGCAAGTGGCGCTGGGCACTGGCCCAACGGCCTTCGGCCAGGTCCAACTGACCTTGCTCGATGGCAATGCGAAGGCGTCGGCTGCGGTTGCGGCGCGACCATGGGTTGACCACGCCGCTGGAGGTCAGTACCAGGCCAACCAGGTAACGCAGAAGCCACAACAGCACCACCACGGCAACCAGCGCTGCAAGCGCCGCCCACAGCCCGGACTGGTAGCGGAAGCTACCGTAGGAAATCAGCACGTAGCCGCTGTGCTTGGCCACCGCTATACCCAATGCCGCAGCAACTACGATCGCCAGCACGGCCAACAGGTAGACACGCTTCATGGCTTGCCCCCTTCACCCTCGGCAGGCAGATGGCGACGCTGGATGTAGGTCTGCACCGCTGCCAGGCTGTCGCTCAGGTCGGGGGTAACCACCGAAACCGGTTGCTCGGCCAGCGCGTTGAGGCTGTCGAGCATCGCCTTGCTCTGTGCGTTGTCCGCGTTGAAGTTGGCCAGCAACACACTGCGGGCATCATCCAGCGCCTGGCTGTAGACCTTGGCCTCGCCATTGAGCGCAGCCCACTGGGCTTGCTCGATGGTCAGGCTGAGGGCCAGACGCAGTTGATTGAGCGACTGCCCGGCCAGCAGCGGCCGCACATTGTCGTCGGCGTCGAAATCAATCTGGAAGTACTTGGAGATCTCTGCCCACCACTGCGACAAGCGGCTGGCGCCATCGCCATCGGCAGTCAGCGCACCGAGCGCGTCGGCATTGCTGTCGAATTCGGGCGACTGGGCACTGAGCTGCTGCACCAGTTCACGTTGAGCGGCCAGCTTCAGGTACAAGCCGGTGCGATCGGGTTGCTGGGTGCTGTTGAGCGTCGCCAGGCTACGCGCCAACTGCTCGCGGGCGGCGAACGAACCAGGGTCGCTCTGTTCACGCAAAATCTCGTCGGCACCTTCGACCAGCGCCTTGGCACTGGTGATGTCCTGCAAGGCCGAAAGCCGCAGCGTGGCCAGGCGCAGCAGATGCTCGGCTTCGGCCAGGCGCCATTCCTTGCGACTTTCGCCCAGCACAGTTTCCACGCGCTGGCTGAGACGCTGTTGATCACCCTGCAATTGCGCCACCAGGCGGCGGCGGTCTTCCAGTTCGCTGGCCGCCGGCAGGCTGGCCAGTTGGGCGCTGATCTGCTGTTCGCGCTGCTGCAAGGCCGCTGCACGCTGGTTCAGCGCTTCGAGATGCTCGCCCTGGCTCAGTTCACTGCCCTGCAGATGTCGCACCTGCCAGACACCCCAGCCGCCCACGGCGACCCCGGCCGCGCCAACCAACAGCGCCAGCAAGGCCAGGCCAGTGCCGGAACGTTTGGCGGGTGCAGGGGTGACCGATTGCGCCGGCTCCTGCGCCGACGGCTGATCATTGTGTGACAAGACAGTTTCGCTCACGTATCCATCCTTTGCATGGGGGCGCATCGCACTGATGCTTAGCGCCTTAAGAGGCAGGTACAGCGCTGCGCTGCACGGCTGCCAGCAAGGCCGCGGCACTCGCGCCACGGCAATCCACAACCTGTAGAGCCCCTGCGGCTCTGGCCTGTTCGGCGACCCGTGGGCTCGGCACGAACAACGGCAGACGCGCCACCTGCAACCAGTCGGCGGCAGCCATCTGCTGCAGGTGTTCAAGACCCTGCCCACTGCTGACCACTACGCCATTGAGCCGTTCCGCTTGAATGCGGCACATCAGCGTGCCTGCAGCGTACGCCGGCAGGCAACGACGATACAGTTCCAGATATTCGACACTAGCACCTTGCTCTGCAAGACGCTCGGCCAGCAGTTCACGACCTCCGACACCACGGACAATCAGGACGCGTGCTGTAGGAACAGCGACAGCCTCGCGCAAGCCCGGTAGCGCAAGCAAGGCCTCACTGTCGTCGCCTTGCGTAGGGAAAGTCACCTTCAGACTGGCGGCCTGCAGCACCGCCGCCGTTGCCTCACCTACGGTAAACCAGGCCACTGTGGGGGCCTGCAAGTCTGCGCGCGAGTGGTGGTCCAGTAGCAATCTGGCTGCCGGTTTGCTGACCACGATAATCGCCTGATACTGACCCAATGCCGCGATCTGGCGACGCTGCACGTCATTCAACGTGACCGGCTCGATTGCCAGCAAGGGCAGGCAACTGCTGGCCACGCCAGCAGTTGCCAAGCTCTGCGCCAGCGCCGCGCAGTCCTCTTCAGGCCGGGTCAGCAACAGGCGCCAGGGGCTCACGGGTGGCCGGCCTCGCCGTAGACTTCCTTGAGGATGGCTTCGGCACCTTGGCCCAGCAGGGCTTCGGCAACCTGCACACCCAAGGCTTCGGCGCACGACCGCGGGGCGCGGGCATCGGCCACCAGCAGGGTGCCACCACTCGGCTGGCCCACCAGGCCACGCAGCCACAACTGTTCCCCTTCAAGCACGGCGTAGCAGGCGATCGGTACCTGGCAACCGCCATTCAGGTGCTTGTTCAAGGCACGTTCGGCCACCACCCGGTCAGCTGTATCGGCATGGTGCAGGGGCGCCAGCAGTGCGTGGATCTCACTGTCGGCGCTGCGGCACTCGATGCCTACGGCGCCCTGGCCACCGGCAGGGAGGCTGTCATCGACGCTGATACTGGAAGTGATGCGGTCTTCGAAGCCCAGGCGGATCAGCCCCGCCGCCGCCAGGATGATAGCGTCGTACTCGCCAGCATCGAGCTTGGCCAGGCGGGTGTTGACGTTGCCGCGCAGGAAGCGGATTTCGAGGTCCGGGCGACGCGCCAGCAGTTGGGCCTGGCGGCGCAGGCTGGAAGTGCCGACGATGCTGCCGGCAGGCAATGCCTCCAGGCTGGCGAAGCGGTTGGACACGAACGCGTCACGCGGGTCTTCGCGCTCGCAGATACAGTACAGGCCCAGGCCTTCAGGGAAGTCCATGGGCACGTCCTTCATCGAATGCACGGCGATGTCGGCTTCGTTGTCCAGCAGGGCGGTTTCCAGCTCCTTGACGAACAGGCCCTTGCCACCGATCTTCGCCAGCGGCGCGTCGAGCAGCTTGTCACCGCGGCTGACCATGGGTACCAAGGTCACCAACAGACCGGGATGCGCCTGTTCCAGGCGGGCTTTGACGTATTCGGCCTGCCACAGGGCCAAGGCACTTTTACGGGTGGCAATGCGGATTTCGCGAGTGGACATGGAACGCCCCGATGCTTAGGAATGCCGTCGATGATAACAGCATCGTCGGGATCGCTAGCAGATGTGGGTCAGCAAGTGGGCCTCTTCGCAGCTCAAGCCGCTCCCACAGGTTCACCACTGCTGTAGGAGCGGCTTTAGCCGCGAACAAGGGCGAAGCCTTGCCGTGCAAAATCAGAGGGTCTGCATCATCTTGCGCACACCAGCCACGTGCCGCCGGCTGACGGTCAGGGCATCACCATCGAGGCCTTTGAGGAACAGCTGGAAATGCCCCAACGGCGTACGCTGCAGGCGTTCGATGCGCTCGCGGGCGACCAGGGCGTTGCGGTGGATACGCACGAAGCGTTCACCAAACTCATCCTCCAGGGCCTTTAGCGGCTCATCGAGCAGCACTTCCCCGGCTTCGTGGCGCAGCGTTACATATTTATGGTCGGCAATGAAATAGATCACCTGGGGCAGCGGGATCAACTCGATGCCCTTGCGGGTCCGCGCGCTGATATGGCTTCGCGGCCCCCCGCCTTCGCTGCCAGGCCGGGTCAGCGCCGCCAGCTGGGCGCGGTTGGGTTTTTCCGCCTTGCGCAGGGCATCGCGCAGGCCTTGCGGCTGGATCGGCTTGGTTACATGGCTGAGGGTGCTGTCCTTGAACGCCTCGGCGCCGTATTCATCGTCGCCGGTGCAGAACACCACGGTCGGCGGCGCCTCGCGCTCGCACAGGCGGGCCGCAACCTGCAGGCCATCGAGGCCCGGCATGCCGATGTCCAGCAGGACCACATCGGGCTTGAGGCTATCGATCAAGGCCAGGGCCTCCTCGCCGTTGGTGGCGCTGGGCTCCAGCACGTTGTACCCCTCCAGCTCCCCGAATAGCCGTGTCAGGCGTTCACGGGCTTGGGATTCGTCATCAACGATCAGGACATTCATAATTGCTCTGGATTCCTGAGTGAGTCTCGCACAGGTATAGCGTAGACAGATGCAGGTCGAGCGACACTGCGGTCACGCTCTAGACCGATACGAAGGCCAAAGATTCACTGAGCCGGCAGATTCGCTGCCAGTCCTTTGTCCAACTGTAGACGGTCCGTGGAACACTGCCGTTCAATCGGTAAATATCGTCTTTGCCCGCCCTGGCCAATGTTTGCTGACGATTTCTCTCGACCGGCGTCCTTCGGCGACACGCTCAAGCCTGCTATTATCGGCGCCTCTTTTTCGTTCACGCCTTCCACGAGTGAATCCATGAGCACCGACAAGACCAATCAGTCCTGGGGCGGCCGCTTCAGTGAACCCGTCGACGCCTTCGTCGCCCGCTTCACCGCCTCGGTCGATTTCGACAAGCGCCTGTACCGCCACGACATCATGGGTTCGATCGCCCACGCCACCATGCTGGCGCAGGTCGGCGTCCTCAGCGACGCCGAGCGCGACACCATCATCGACGGCCTGACCACCATCCAGGGTGAAATCGAGGCCGGCAACTTCGACTGGCGCGTCGACCTCGAAGACGTGCACATGAACATCGAAGCACGCCTGACCGACCGCATTGGTATCACCGGCAAGAAACTGCACACCGGCCGCAGCCGCAACGACCAGGTGGCTACCGATATCCGTCTTTGGCTGCGCGACGAGATCGACCTGATCCTCGCCGAGATCACCCGCCTGCAGCAGGGCCTGCTGGAGCAGGCCGAGCGTGAGGCCGAGACCATCATGCCGGGCTTCACCCATTTGCAAACCGCACAGCCGGTTACCTTCGGCCACCACCTGCTGGCCTGGTTCGAAATGCTTAGCCGCGACTACGAGCGCCTGGTCGACTGCCGCAAGCGCGCCAACCGCATGCCGCTGGGCAGCGCCGCGCTGGCCGGCACCACCTACCCGATCGACCGCGAGCTGACCTGCAAGCTGCTGGGCTTCGAAGCCGTGGCCGGCAACTCGCTGGACGGCGTCTCGGACCGTGATTTCGCCATCGAATTCTGCGCCGCTGCCAGCGTGGCGATGATGCACCTGTCGCGCTTCTCCGAAGAGCTGGTGCTGTGGACCAGCGCGCAATTCCAGTTCATCGACCTGCCTGACCGTTTCTGCACCGGCAGCTCGATCATGCCGCAGAAGAAGAACCCGGACGTGCCAGAGCTGGTGCGTGGCAAGACCGGCCGCGTGTTCGGCGCCCTGACCGGCCTGCTGACCCTGATGAAAGGCCAGCCGCTGGCCTACAACAAGGACAACCAGGAAGACAAGGAGCCGCTGTTCGACGCCGCCGATACCCTGCGCGACTCGCTGCGTGCCTTCGCCGATATGATCCCGGCCATCAAGCCCAAGCACGCGATCATGCGCGAAGCGGCACTGCGCGGCTTCTCCACCGCCACGGACCTGGCCGATTACCTGGTGCGCCGCGGCCTGCCGTTCCGTGATTGCCACGAGATCGTCGGCCATGCCGTGAAGTATGGCGTCGACACCGGCAAGGACCTGGCCGAGATGAGCCTGGACGAACTGCGCCAGTTCAGCGACCAGATCGAGCAGGACGTGTTCGCCGTGCTGACCCTGGAAGGCTCGGTGAATGCCCGTGACCACATTGGTGGTACGGCGCCGGCGCAGGTGCGGGCTGCTGTCGTGCGTGGCCAGGCCCTGCTAGCTTCGCGTTAAGCCCTATTGCGAGGGCTTCGCCCTCGTTCGCGGGGCAAGCCCGCTCCCACAGTTACAGCGCCGTTCTAAAGAGCAGTGGAGTATTTGTGGGAGCGGGCTTGCCCCGCGAATGGCCTCACACCAATTTCAGCGCTTGCCGCTGCGAATCATCTCCATGAAGGCCGGCATCGCCGCCTCCTTGTCCGCTACGATCCGCGCCATGTGCGGGTTTTTCCCCAGCAACTCGAGCAAGGCTTTCGCCTCAGGGAAGTCCGCCAGGAAGTCGATGTTCAGCACTTTCTTGCCCACGGCATAGGCCAGATCGACCGAGAAGCAGAACATCAGGTCGGCTACGGTCAGCTCTTCACCCGCCACATAAGGCGCAAAACGACCATTACGTTTGAGCGTGGCAAACCCTGCCAGCAGCTCGGTACGCGCGCGCTCCTTGATCAATGGCTCGACCGGCATGCCGAAGAACGACTCGGCATAGCAGGTACGTGCCGGCAGCTCGATATACAACTCGATCTCCTTGAGCAGCTCGCGCACCTTGGCCTGCTCAAACGGGTCGGCCGGCAGCAGCGCCTTGCCGCCACAGGTCTGCTCGATGTAGTCGAGGATCACGCTGGTCTCGCTGAGGAAGCCGTGCTCGGTCTCCAGCACCGGCACCTTGCCGCGCGGGCTGACTTCCAGCGCCTGCGGTGCTTGGCCACCGAAGAAGGTGACCTCTTCAAATGGCAGGCCTTTTTCCAGCAGGGCCAGCTTGACCATGTTGTAGTAGTTGCTGACCGAGAATCCGTGAAGCTTGAGCATGGGTAACAGCCTCCAGGCCGTAAGGGGATGGCCGGGCTTTTATAGCCCCTGTGCCTGCGCCTGACCAGCGTCATGCACCCGGTCGATGACCGGGCATTGCCGACGCGGGCGTGGCAAACTGTGCGTCCACCCACAGGAGTACCGCCATGAGCGAGCCCACCGACATCGACAATGACGACGAAGCCTTCGCCGAGGCGACGCTGACCCAGGCCATCGAGAACCAGATCGAAAGCGGCGAGCCTCCGGCAGCCAAGGCCACCTTCAACAAGCTGAAACTGGTCGGCTACGAGCGCGAAGACATCCTCAATCTCATGGCCCACGTGCTGGCCATCGAGATCGACAAACTGCTCGAAGAAGACCGCGCGTTCGATACCGAGTGGTACGAAACCGCCCTGCGCGCGCTGCCCGACCTGCCACCTGAGGCAGATCAAGGCGAGGACGAATAACCCGACTACACTCCAGGGTCAGGCACCGCTGGCGGTGCCGCCATCCTTGTCTGGAAGTCAGGAGTCGCCATGTCCTTCACCCCCGAACTGATCGCCGAACTGGAAGTACTTGCCCTGTTCAATCTGGACAGTCACCAGGAAGGCATCAAAGTTGGCAGCAACGCTTCCCCCGCCTTGGTCGCCGCAGCCAAGCGCCTTCATGAAAAAGAGCTTACCGATCAGCCCGATGGCGGTTACCTCACCAGCCTCGGGAATGATGCGGCTGAAAGCGTCCAGCTGTTGCTGAGCATCCTCAAGTCTCCACAGCCCGCATAAGTCTGTACCGGCCCTTTCGCGGGGCAAGCCCGCTCCCACAGGTATTGCACAAGCCTCAGAATGTGGGAGCGGGCTTGCCCCGCGAAGAGGTCGGTACTGCCATCAAGAAATTGACGTCAAGGAATCATATTCCGCTTATCCGAGTGTACTACTCAGGCTAAACTCGCCACAGCTCCCCTGCCTACCCTGAGTGTGCAATGAACCACGAAATCCGCCCGGACCTCGACGAAGGCATCGATCGCAAGGTGCTGGCGAATCTGCGTGCACGTTTCCTGCGCCTGAACGCAGGCAGGTTGCAACGCGCCACGGACGGGCTGTCGACCCGTCAACAACAGGTGCTCACCCTTCTGCCGCTGTTGTTCCACGTCAACCACCCGCTGCTACCAGGTTACGTATCCGGCAGCACACCCGCCGGCGTGTCTGGCTTCGAACCCGATGCCGAGCTGGTCGCCGAAGGCCAGCGGCTGGCCCGTTCGTTCTCCTACAAGACACGCCTGGGCAACCCCAATCGACCTATCCACGGCCTATTCCTGATGGGCAGCCTGGGCTCGCTGGCACAGGCCGAACAGAGCGACATGGACCTGTGGGTCTGCCACGCGCCTGGCCTGGCTGAAAGCCAGTTGGATGAGTTGCAACGCAAATGCCAACTGCTGGAAACCTGGGCGGCCAGCCTGGGCGCAGAAGTGCACTGCTTTCTGATCGACCCGCAAAACTTTGCCCAGGGGCGTCGCGACAGCCAACTCAGTTCTGATGATTGCGGCACCACCCAGCATTACCTGCTGCTCGACGAGTTCTACCGCACCGCCATCTGGCTGGCGGGGCGTACGCCATTGTGGTGGTTGGTGCCGGTATATGAAGAGCACAGCTATCAGCGCTATACCGAAACCCTGCTGTCCAAGCGCTTTATCCGCAGCACCGACGCCCTCGACCTGGGCAACCTGGCCCACATCCCGTCCGGCGAATTCGTCGGGGCCGGGCTCTGGCAGCTATTCAAAGGTATCGACTCTCCGCACAAGTCCCTGCTCAAGCTGCTGCTGACCGAGGTCTACGCCAGCGAACACCCGGCCGTGCGCTGCCTGAGCCTGGATTACAAGCAGGCCGTATTCGCCAACCACCTCGACCTGGACGCGCTCGACCCTTATGTGATGGTCTATCGGCGCATAGAACGCTACCTGCAACAGCGCGGCGAAACCGCACGCCTGGAGCTGGTGCGGCGCAGCCTCTACCTGAAGGTCAACAAGAAGCTCAGCGGCCTGGACCCCACGCGCAACACGGATTGGCAGCGCCGCTTGCTGCAGCGCCTGGCTGATGAGTGGGGCTGGGACGAACGTCAGCTCGCCTTGCTCGACAGCCGCAGCCAATGGAAGGTGCGCCAGGTGGCCATCGAGCGCCGCGAACTGGTGGCCGAACTCAACCACAGCTACCGATTCCTCAGCCAGTTCGCACAGAACCAGAACGCCAGCAGCCGTGCCGATCAGCGCGACCTCAATGTGCTGGGACGGCGTTTGTACGCCGCCTTCGAGCGCCGCGCCGGCAAGATCGAGGTGATCAACCCAGGCATTGCTCCGGACCTCGCCGAGGACACCCTGACCCTGGTCCAATCGCCGAATCGCAAGGAGCCCGGGAGCCACCACTGGGGCCTGTACAACGGCAATCTGGGGGTGCACGAGTGGGAGCACTTCACCCCAATCAAGCGCAGCCGCGAGCTGCTCGAATTGTTGACCTGGGCCCACCGCAACGGTGTCATCGACAGCACCACGCGCCTTGCGCTGCACCCCGGTGAAAGCGACCTGAGCGAATTCGAGCTGTTCAACCTGCTCGGCAGCCTGCAGCAGAGCATCCCCTTGCCGTTGGAAACCGTCGGCGAAGTACGCCTGCTGCAGCCGAGCGTGGCCGACGAGATCTTGCTATTGGTCAACGTCGGCGTCGACCCGCTGCGCCACCACCGCGACCTGAACATTCTGATGACCACCGAGCGTACCGACTCGCTGAGCTATGCAGGCGTGCGCGAGAATCTGGTGCTCACCCTCGACCAAGTCACCCTCAACAGCTGGAACGAAGTGCTGGTGCAGCGCTATGACGGCGAGCACGCCCTGCTACGCTGCTTGCGCGATTTCCTCAATAGCCTCGGCCAGCGCAGCCACCGGCCGCGCGTGCGGGTGCGCTGCTATTGCCACAACCGCGCCCAGGCCATCAGCCAGCGGGTCGAGGAAATTTTCGACACCGTGCAACTGCTGCTCGACCAACGCCAGAACCACCGCTACCTGCTGCAGGTGGCGCATTTCACCCACATACTGGAGCTGCTGCCCGGCCAGGTCAGCCTGGCGACCCTGGCCGATCACGACGCGGTGCTGGATTACCTGAGCGAGGAACGCAGCACCTACAGCCCACTGCACCTGGATGCCAATGCCCTGCAGGACCACGACCTGCCGTTGGTACTGGAACAGGGCCGTCCCGGCTGTATCCAGGTGTTCTACCGCCTGCTCGACGACTGGGCCGACCTGTATGTGCTGGATGAACACAATGCTTTGTGGCAGCAACGCCTGCCCTTGCACGACGAAAACCACCTGCTGCTGCCACTGCAGCGCTTTTTGCGTTCGGTGCTGATGCGCCACGACGCCCGCATGCCGCTCGACAGCCTGCAGCAAGCACCGCTGCACATCGACTATGCCCAGCTGCTGCCCTCGGGCCCAGGCAAGGCGCGCAGCTTCGAGCCGCGGCCGACGCCAAACGACAGCAACCCTCAGCCCTACTATGAGGTGCAGGCCATTCTCCAGGCAGGCACAGGTGATGGCGTGCATGTCACGCTCTATTGCAACCAGCAGGAGTTCTCCGAGCTGGATCACGGCGACGACCTTTACACCGTCGTCGCCCGGCAGATTTTAAGCCAGCGCCGCAGCGCCGGGCACTATCGCTGCTACATCACTGACCTGGATTTGTCCGAGCTGCTCGATGATGATCAGGGCTCGACCCTCCTGTACCTGCGCTACAAGCGCGAACTGGAACAGGCGCTCAATGATGGGCTAACCCAGTTGCAGGCAACCTTGGCGCCTTGAGCAGGCCCTGATCAATCAGAGATCGAAATCACCTGCGGCTTCTGGTTGATACTCAACCGCCAACAGCTCCAATTTCAGGGTCTTGCCACCGGGCGCAGGCCAGTCGATCTGGTCGCCCACCGACAACCCCAGCAGCGCGCAACCAATCGGCGCCAGGATCGAAACCTTGCCTTCGCCACCGGCATCCTTCGGGTACACCAGGGTCAGGTGGTAGTCCTTGCCGCTGGCTATTTCACGGCAGTGCACCCGCGAGTTCATGGTCACCACGCCGGCCGGCACTTCCTCATGACCGACAACCTGCTCGGCGCGGTCGAGCTCGTCCTGCAGGGCGAGCACACCCGGGGTACTTTCGTCGAGGCTGTCGATCAGGCGCTCGAGACGCTGTACGTCCAATCGGGTGAGGGTGAGGGAAGGCTTGGTGCTCATGATCCAGTCAGACTCCATTGAACAGGCGATTTACCGTGGGCAAATAAAGCAAAACCCCGCCCAAGGGCGGGGTTTGTGAATGCTTTGGCGTCACCGACGCACTACCCGACACTACCACAGCCGGGTAAATACTCAAGCCCGTGCGCGCAGGGCCTCGGCTTCACGGCAGATCTGCCGGCGGCGCTCGTCATCGGCCGAGCGCCACTCGCGGATGTGCTCGACGTGACGCTGGCAACCGGTGCAGACGCGCTGCTCGTCCAGGCGGCAAACGTTGATGCACGGCGAAGGCACTGCAGGGCTGACATTGCTGTAGAGCGGCTTGGGCGGCCGGGTTGGGGCAGTCATATCAGATCTCGTCGAAATCCAGCTTCTCGCCGGCCCGCTCCCAGACGATGCGCTCGAGCATCTCGCCGAGAAGCTCTTCGCTCTTCTCGCACACCCACTTGCCGCTCTCCTGGTCGTAATCGAAGTGGAAGCCACCCGAACGGTCGGCCAGCCAAAGCTGACGCAACGGCTCCTGCCGGCTGAAGATCAGCTGGCTGCCATTGTCGAACTTGATGGTGAGGACGCCGGCGGAATTCTCCATGTCCAGGTCCATACCGCTCTCGTCGAACAGGTCTTCCAGGGCCTGTTGGGTCGCGTCGACCAGATCATGGAAACGCGCTTCGCTCAAACTCATTGCAGGAACCTCGAAATTGGCTGCGTGACAGGCAAGCCGGGCAAGATACGGGCGCTTGGCGCCGAATGCAAAGGTTAGCCGCCAGGACACAAGGATAGCCCGCTCGACGGACCGGCCCTTGCATAGGCAATCTGGCGGTCGCTCGGTATACTCGGGCGCAATACTGCATATTTCAAAGGATTTCACCCATGAAGCGCCTGATTTCCTCGCTCGCGGCGCTGGTCGCGGTTGCCTGCCTCGTTTCGGCCTGCGGTCAGAAAGGCCCCCTGTACCTGCCGGAAGACGGCAAGGACGGCAAAGGCAGCCACAAGTCGCACCAGCACCAGCACGCTCCGGCGGTCCAGCCGCAAGAAGAGCAGCCGATCCAGCCCGAGCAGACGCCAGAGCAGTAAGGAAATCAGATGAACGCTTTCAATTACCGCGACGGTGAACTGTTCGCGGAAGGCGTGGCCCTGTCGGCCATTGCCGAACGTTTCGGCACCCCGACCTACGTTTACTCGCGCGCCCATATCGAAGCCCAGTACCGCAGCTACACCGATGCCCTGCAGGGCGTCGAGCACCTGGTGTGCTTCGCGGTCAAGGCCAACTCCAACCTCGGCGTGCTGAACGTGCTGGCGCGCCTGGGCGCAGGCTTCGACATCGTGTCCGGCGGTGAGTTGGAGCGTGTGCTGGCCGCAGGCGGGCGTGCTGATCGTGTGGTGTTCTCAGGCGTCGGCAAGACCCGCGAAGACATGCGCCGTGCGTTGGAAGTCGGCGTGCATTGCTTCAACGTCGAGTCCACTGACGAGCTTGAGCGCCTGCAGGTGGTAGCCGCCGAAATGGGCAAAATTGCCCCGGTCTCGCTGCGGGTCAACCCGGACGTTGATGCCGGTACCCACCCGTACATCTCCACCGGCCTCAAAGAGAACAAGTTCGGCATCGCCATCGCCGACGCCGAAGCCATATACGTGCGCGCCGCGCAACTGCCGAACCTGGACGTGGTCGGTGTCGACTGCCACATCGGTTCGCAGCTGACCACCGTCGACCCGTTCCTCGACGCCCTCGACCGCCTGCTGGACCTGGTCGATCGCCTCGCCGACTGCGGCATCCACCTGCGCCACCTGGACCTGGGCGGCGGTGTTGGCGTGCGCTATCGCGACGAAGAGCCGCCACTGGTGGCCGACTACATCAAGGCCATCCGCGAGCGCGTCGGCACCCGCGACCTGGCCCTGGTGTTCGAGCCGGGCCGCTACATCGTGGCCAACGCCGGTGCCCTGCTGACCCGCGTGGAATACCTCAAGCACACCGAACACAAAGACTTCGCCATCATCGATGCGGCGATGAACGACCTGATCCGCCCGGCCCTGTATCAGGCCTGGATGGGTGTCAGCGCGGTCAAGCCACGTGAAGGCCAAGGCCGTGCCTACGACCTGGTAGGGCCGATCTGCGAAACCGGCGACTTCCTCGCCAAGGACCGCGAACTGAACCTGGCAGAGGGTGACCTGCTGGCCGTGCAGTCGGCAGGCGCCTATGGTTTCGTCATGAGCTCCAACTACAACACCCGTGGCCGTTGCGCGGAAATCCTGGTCGACGGCGACCAGGCTTTCGAAGTGCGTCGTCGCGAGACCATCGCCGAACTGTACGCTGGCGAAAGCCTGCTGCCGGAGTGACCCCATGCTTCTGCGTTTTACCAAGATGCATGGCTTGGGCAACGACTTCATGGTCCTCGACCTGGTCAGCCAACACGCCCACATCCAGCCCAAGCATGCCAAGCAATGGGGTGACCGCCACACCGGCATCGGCTTCGACCAGCTGCTGATCGTCGAGGCACCGAACAACCCGGAAGTGGACTTCCGCTACCGGATTTTCAATGC
Source organism: Pseudomonas sp. NPDC090752 (assembly GCF_055584805.1). Taxonomy (NCBI): domain Bacteria; kingdom Pseudomonadati; phylum Pseudomonadota; class Gammaproteobacteria; order Pseudomonadales; family Pseudomonadaceae; genus Pseudomonas; species Pseudomonas sp. NPDC090752. The sequence goes on from NZ_JBVJLI010000002.1 coordinate 155,507, forward strand.
CGACGGCTCCGAGGTCGAGCAGTGCGGCAATGGTGCGCGCTGCTTTGCCCGCTTCGTGCTGGACAAGCGCCTGACCGCGAAGAAGCGCATCCGCGTGGAAACCAAGGGCGGCATCATCGAGCTGGACGTGCAGAACGACGGCCAGGTGTGCGTCGACATGGGCCCGCCGCGCCTGATCCCGGCCGAAATCCCCTTCATCGCTGACGCGCAGGCGCTGAACTACCCGCTGGAAGTCGACGGCGAATTGCATTCGATCGCCGCCGTGTCCATGGGTAATCCACATGCCGTGCTGCGCGTCGATGACATCCACACTGCGCCAGTGCATGCCCTGGGCCCGAAGATCGAAAACCACCCGCGCTTCCCGCAGCGGGTGAATGCCGGCTTCCTTCAGGTCATCGACCGCCATCGCGCCAACCTGCGGGTCTGGGAGCGTGGTGCCGGTGAGACCCAAGCCTGCGGCACCGGCGCTTGCGCTGCAGCCGTGGCGGCCATCAGCCAGGGTTGGATGGATTCTCCGGTGTCCCTCGACCTGCCCGGCGGCCGCCTGCACATCGAATGGGCCGGCCCCGGCAAGCCCGTGTTGATGACCGGCCCGGCCGTACGCGTCTACGAAGGACAGGTTCGTCTCTAAGCGAGTAACCGCCATGACCGATCAGCCCAAGGTTGTACCCCAGCACGCCACCGAGCTCGACGCCGAGGCGGTGATCGCCTACCTGCGCGCCCACCCGGCGTTCTTTGCCGAACACGATGAACTGCTGCTCGAACAACGCATCCCCCACCAGCGCGGCGACAGCGTGTCGCTGGTGGAGCGCCAGCTCAAGCTGTTGCGCGACCGCAACATCGAGATGCGCCATCGCCTGTCGCAATTGATGGACGTGGCCCGGGACAACGACCGGCTGTTCGACAAGACCCGGCGGCTGATCCTCGACCTGCTCGATGCCGGCAGCCTGGAGGAAGTGGTGATGGCCGTCGAAGACAGCCTGCGCCAGGAATTCCAGGTGCCGTTCGTCAGCCTGATCCTGTTCGGTGACAACGCCGCGCCCGTTGGCCGCTGGGTCAGCAATGCCGAGGCCCAGCAGGCAATCGGCGGCTTGCTCGGCGGTGGCAAGACGATCAGCGGCAACTTGCGCGAGAAAGAACTGGCCTTCCTGTTTGGCGATGAGCAACGCCTCGAAGTAGGCTCCAGCGCCGTCGCGGCGCTGGAATACCAGGGGCTGCATGGCGTGCTGGCGATCGGCAGCCGCGACCCGCAGCACTACAAGAGCAGCGTCGGCACCCTGTTCCTTGGCTACATTGCCGAAGTGCTCGGCCGCGTAGTCCCGCGCGTTACTCAGACCCTGCGTCCGGTGCGCTGATGGAGCGCCAGCTGGAGGCTTATTGCGCTCACCTGCGCAACGAGCGCCAGGTATCCGAACATACCTTGCTGGCCTACCGCCGTGACCTCACCAAGGTCATCGAATACTGCGATACCCAGGACATCGCCGGCTGGGACGCGCTGCAGATCCAGCAACTGCGCCAGCTGATTGCCCGCCAGCACCACCAAGGCCAGTCCTCACGCAGCCTCGCCCGGCTGCTGTCGGCGGTGCGCGGCCTGTACCGTTACCTCAACCGCGAAGGCCTGTGCCAGCACGACCCGGCCACTGGCCTGAGCGCGCCCAAGGGCGAGCGGCGGTTACCCAAGGTGCTCGATACCGATCGCGCCCTGCAATTGCTCGACGGAGGCGTAGACGACGACTTCATCGCCCGCCGTGACCAGGCCATCCTTGAGCTTTTCTACTCTTCCGGCCTGCGCCTGTCCGAGCTGACCAACCTCGACCTGGAACAGCTCGACCTTGCCGCCGGGCTGGTACAGGTACTCGGCAAGGGCGGCAAGGCCAGGGTGCTGCCCGTTGGCCGCAAGGCCCGCGAGGCACTGCAGCAATGGCTGCGCTTGCGCGGCATCGGCGGCCCGCGTGACGGCGCCGTGTTCATCACCCGTCAAGGTAACCGCCTGGGGCCGCGCGCCATCCAGCTGCGGGTCAAGGCGGCTGGCGAACGCGAACTGGGCCAGCACCTGCACCCACACATGCTCCGCCACTCATTCGCCAGCCACGTGCTGGAATCGTCCCAGGACTTGCGTGCCGTACAGGAAATGCTCGGCCATGCCGACATCAGCACCACGCAAATCTATACCCACCTGGACTTCCAGCACCTGGCCGCGGTGTACGACAGCGCCCACCCTCGGGCCAAACGCAGCAAAGGCACAGACTCATGAGCATCCAGCTGATCACCTTCGACCTCGACGACACCCTGTGGGACACCGCGCCCGTGATTGCCAGCGCCGAAGTGGTGCTGCGCGACTGGCTTGAAGCGAACGCGCCGATTCTTGGCGGGGTACCGGTTGAGCACCTGTTCGCCATCCGTGAACGCCTGGTACTGGCCGAGCCTGGGCTCAAGCACCGCATCAGTGCACTGCGCCGGCGCGTGCTGTTCCACGCCCTGGAAGAAGTCGGCTACAGCGAAAAGCAGGCCCAGGAACTGGCCAATGAAGGGTTTGAAGTGTTTCTACATGCTCGGCATCAGGTCGAGGTGTTCCCCGAGGTTCAGCCGGTGCTGGAGATCCTGCGCCACCAGTACACCCTGGGCGTAGTGACCAACGGCAATGCCGACGTAAGCCGCCTGGGATTGGCGGACTACTTCAAATTCGCGCTGTGTGCGGAAGATCTGGGGATTGGCAAACCGGACCCTGCGCCGTTCCTGGAGGCCCTCAAACTGGGCGGGGTAGAGGCCGGCGCAGCGGTACATGTGGGCGACCACCCCGGCGACGATATCGGCGGCGCCCAGCGCGCCGGGTTGCGTGCTGTGTGGTTCAACCCGCAGGACAAGGCCTGGAAGGGCGAGCAGGCGCCGGATGCCGAGATTCAGCGGTTGTCGCAGCTGCCTGACGTGCTATCTCACTGGCGCTGACAGGCACCTGTGGGAGCGGCTTCAGCCGCGAAGCAAGCGACGCGGTGGATGGCACCGGCTTTGCCGGTGTTCGCGGGACAAGCCCGCTCCCACAGGGATCGCGCAGCTTTCTAAGTTTTGTGGAAGACAGTTGCTCCCACAGAGGCCGGCACAGGCCTTATATAACTGACAGGCACAAAAAAGCCCGCAGCGACGGCGGGCTTTTTTGCATGCGAACATTTAGATAGGGCGGCTGCCGTACTTGTTGTCCGGCTTCTTGGGCGGGTCGGCGACCACATTGGCCTCGACTTCCTGCACCTTGCCACCGCGCGAAAGGAATTCTTCCATCGCCTTGGCCAGGGCATCACGCTCCTTCTGCTTGGCTTCCATGCTCGGCATCTCGTCTACCGAGACAGCCGCCTTGGATTTGCCCTTGGCAGCGGGTGCCGGACTGCTGTCGTCATCGCCAGCGTCTTCGGCGCCATCATCAGCCGCCGCTTCAAGGCCCTCATCAGCCTCGTCTTCGTCACCTACTTCGAGGTCATCATTTTCCAGATCGTCGTCGCTCATGTTCTACCTCATGACTTGCGAAAAGCAGGTTAGTTATAGACCAGTGCAGCCGTAGACCGGCAGCCACCAGTGAAAATTCAACTGGCCGTGGGTTAGGCCACTGCCCTTGGGTCAGCGCTCCTGATGGGAGGCGGCACCCAGCAGGCCCTGCTCCTGGCAGGGCCTGACAAATCCTTCAGCCCCTGCTGGCCACGCGCTATTGGCAAGCCTAGCAAAGGCTGAGCGAGCGTGCGGACATCTCGTCCCACACCCCTCGGCGCGCATTCTAGCGCGCCCGTGGAAAAAGCAAAGCTCCATAAATGCCCTACACGTTGTAAGTTTTTGGCCTACGTCGCGAACGGGAGTGATAAACCGTTTGCACTGCGCGAAATAGCAAAAAACAGGCAAAAAAATGCCCGGCATGCCGGGCAATTTTTTCCAGCGTCGCAGTTACAGGTTGTAGCCGCGTTCGTTGTGTTGAGCCAGGTCGAGGCCGACCGACTCTTCTTCTTCGTTGACCCGCAGGCCCATCACGACGTCCAGCACCTTGAGGATCACGTAGGTGACGATAGCGGTGTAGACGACGGTAAAAATCACGCCCTTGGCCTGGATCCAGACTTGCGCACCAATGTCGGTGACCGCGCCGAAGCCGCCCAGCGCGGGCGCTGCGAACACGCCAGTCAGAATCGCGCCAACGATGCCGCCGATACCGTGCACGCCGAATGCATCCAGCGAGTCGTCATAGCCCATCTTGCGCTTGAGGCTAGTGGCGCAGAAGTAGCAGATCACACCCGATGCCAGGCCGATCACCAGGGCGCCCATCGGGCCAACGGTACCGGCGGCCGGGGTGATGGCGACAAGGCCCGCGACCACACCCGAGGCGATCCCCAGGGCGCTCGGTTTACCGTGGCCGATCCATTCGGCGAACATCCAGCCTAGCGCGGCGGCGGCCGTGGCGATCTGGGTCACCAGCATGGCCATGCCGGCGGTGCCGTTGGCGGCGGCGGCGGAACCGGCGTTGAAGCCGAACCAGCCGATCCACAGCATGGCCGCGCCCATCAGGGTGTAGCCCAGGTTGTGCGGGGCCATCGGCGTGGTCGGGTAGCCTTTGCGCTTGCCCAGCACCAGACAGCAGACCAGGCCCGCGATACCGGCGTTGATGTGCACCACGGTGCCGCCGGCGAAGTCGAGTACGCCCCAGTCCCACATGAGCGCGCCGTCACCGCTCCAGACCATGTGCGCGATCGGTGCATAGACCAGGGTGAACCAGATGCCCATGAACACCAGCATCGCGGAGAACTTCATGCGCTCGGCGAATGCACCGACGATCAGCGCCGGGGTGATGATGGCGAAGGTCATCTGGAAGGTGATGAATACGGCTTCTGGGAACAGCGCGGTGGCCGAGGTCAGGCCCTCTGGCGTGACGCCGCTGAGGAAGGCCTTGGAGAAGCCGCCAACGAAGGAATTGAAATTGAGCACGCCCTTTTCCATTCCGGTGGTATCGAAGGCCATGCTGTAGCCGTAGATGACCCACAGGATGCTCATCAGACCGGTGATGGCGAAACACTGCATCATCACCGAAAGCACGTTCTTGGAACGCACCATGCCGCCGTAGAACAGGGCCAGACCTGGAATGGTCATGAACAGTACCAGCGCCGTTGCGGTCAGCATCCACGCGGTGTCACCGGAGTTCAGCGCTGGGGCAGCCTCCTCTGCCAGGGCAAGGCCTGGCATTGCGAGGGACAATAGGGCTCCTAGCCCTGCGATCTTACGCAGAGTCATGTTGTTTTCTCCTGGGGCGTTGGGTTTGGTGAGGCTTTTTTTGGCGCTTAGATCGCGTCGGTATCGGTTTCGCCGGTACGGATGCGGATTGCCTGCTCCAGATTCACCACGAAGATCTTGCCGTCACCGATCTTGCCGGTGTTGGCTGCCTTGGTGATGGCTTCGATCACGCGATCGAGGTCCTTGTCGTCGATGGCGACGTCGATCTTCACCTTGGGCAGGAAGTCGACCACGTATTCCGCACCGCGATACAACTCGGTGTGACCCTTCTGCCGACCGAAGCCTTTGACTTCGGTGACGGTGATGCCCTGCACGCCGATTTCCGACAGTGACTCGCGCACGTCGTCCAGCTTGAACGGCTTGATGATGGCTGTGACTAGCTTCATGAAACTCTCTCCCGATTTGGTGGACTTGCCCCAGGAAAACAAACCCGTCTCAAGTCTAAGCGCAGCGGTTGGCTTTGTAACGCGTCGTCGGCATCCGGCTCCGCGTGCGCACTGCCTGGTCACAAGGAACTGCATCAGTGCATGGCTCGTACTGGTCTTTGCAGAAACCTTGCCAGTTCCGTTAAACCACGGGAAAACAGCGCGTTACGCGAAACGGCCAGGATTGGCCAGTCGCCAGCATCGAAAAGATGCACGGCTTTGGTGCGCTGCAATGCACAACGCCGCTCGAAAAGCGTGCAGCCGGAAGCAAAAGGGCGCCGTGCTACACTGCGGGCCATTTTCAATCTCCGTGGACAGCCGAACATGCTCGCGCCCAAAGCCCTTCTCGACGCCCTGAGTGACCAGGCCTCGCGCCTGTTCAGCGGCGACACCGCCCAACCCCGCGCCGAACTGGAAAGCCAGTTCAAAGTGCTGATGCAGGGTGCCTTCAGCAAGCTTGACCTGGTGAGCCGCGAAGAATTCGACAGCCAGATGGTCGTTCTGGCCCGCACCCGTGCCCGCCTGGAGGCCCTGGAGAAACAAGTTGCCGAGTTGGAGGCGCGCCTGGCGCCAGCGGCGCAGGAGTAAGGTGCACGCGCCTGCGCTCAGGCGGAGGCGCGCAGTCGATCATGGTCTGCGCCGTTCACCTTGGGCGGGAGTTCATTGGCGTGCAGGTCCCCGCGGAACAACGCGGCTCCACACACCGTGAACAGTGTCTTGAACAGGTTGTGCGAATTGCGAATTTCGACCTGAATAGCTTCGATGGCCGAATTCCCCGGCTGTAGCACGACCGCTCGGTTGGCCCACTCGATAGCCGCGAAGCGGCTCTGTTTGCGTGTACCTTGCCCGTGCATCCAGGCCAGGCCAAGTTCGGCGCTGGCACGCGCGGCAATGCCGCAATCCGGGAACTCGACCAGTTCGAGCAAGTAAGCCACCGCCTCTTCACGCTCGCGCGAATCACCGAACTTGCGCTGCAGAATGGCCACCTGCAGGCGCGCCTGGGCATCGAACGCTTCATTCCCCAGGCAGTCGAGCAGCAAGCGCCTGACCGCCAACATCGCACTGCGCTCGCTCAGGTCTTCGTCATCGCGCATGCGCTGGCAGGCCAGGTCGTACTTGGCCATCTGGCTGCCTGACTCGACGGCACGCATCAACCAATCCGCCGCCGCCCCAGCATCCAGGTAGTGGGCCGGCGTAGCTTCCAGCTGACCGCTGTGCAGGGCGTATAGCGAGGCCGCGGCATCTGGCAGCTTCCACTCGGCACATTGCTCATAAAGATAAAAGGCCGCTTCGTACTGTTGAGCCGCCCACAAAAGGCGCGGTACCTCGATGACGTCAAACCCCATGCCCTCTCGCCCACACTGGCGTTTTACCGCAGCGTGCAACCAGGTACGTGCCTGTTCGTCGCATTGGACAAAGCCCCACAGCCCGAACCGGTGCCCCACGGCCCGCAACGCACAGGCCGCCGCTTGCCTGCGGTTATCGCACAGCCGCTCGATGGCGATACGAAACGCGTGCGTATCATCCTGCACGTCGTGAAACAGCACGAGACAGACAAAACTGCGAAATGGCTCACCGATGGCCGGAACGAACCCTTGGTCAGGATAAAGTCCGACACTGGTTACGAAGTCTTGCATGGCCCCGAGGGGGTCATGCAGCGAGGTGCTGCGAAACGCCGCACGGTGGGCCAGCATCGTGGCGTGTTCCCTGGGTCGGAGCGGGCGTTTGGCCCATGCATCGAAGAGACGCTGCCATGCAGCAGTCTGCTGCGACTCACCGCCTTCAGGTAGCCAGAACTGATCTTCGAGTGCCCGCCAGCGAATCGCGTTACGCAGCTTCTCGCTCCAGCCCTGGCACAAGGGCCCGCCAGCAACCGCCTCGATGGCTTCATAGCTTCCCCCCCAGCGAGGTGTGCGGTAGCTGGCGTAGGTTTCAACCGCCTCGAAGCAACCGGGAAACCAGGCCAATGCATGACGCAGCCAGTAATCCTCGGCACGCTCTTGGGTGGCGCGCGAACTCAGGCACGCTGGCAACACGTGCGGTAACTCGACCAACGGCGCCAGGCCATATCTCACCAGCCAAGGTGCTGCGGCTTCTTGCACTTCGACATCGGCATGGGTACTGGGCCGAGACCGCGCCACCTGGCCATTGAACAACTCGACCAGCCAACCCGGCTCACGGAAATGCGCGCTGATCCGCAACAAGCCGATTGCCGCCGCCACAGGTTGCGGGCACCGCTGCATGGCCCGCAAAAAGTGCGCCGCCGCCTTCTCACATGCCTGCTCGGCGGCCAACCAGCGCTCTGCGCAGACCTCACTGGCCGCCTGCGTCCCGCGGATGTGGCATGCACGGTTGAGGCAGTGAAACCCCATGGCCACCTGCGGGTGGTAGGCCTTTGGGCAGGCGTCGATCCAAGTCCTGAGCCGCTGCGTCAACGCCTTGCTGCCGTCGACATCCCAATCGACCAGCATGTGCCCCTGAACGGCTTCCAGATAAGCCGGGCACTCCCCAGGCGGCGTTTGCTGCCAATGCGCCTGGAGGGCATCAAAGAAACGGTTGAGTTCAGCGAAATCATTGGCCTGCAGCCGTTCATGGATCTGCTGGCGGGTGCGAGTGAGCGTTTGCACGGGCAGTACCTTAAGTCCATTTTCAGAAGCCGCGCTGCCATCCCATGGCAAGGGCAGTAACGCTTGAACACTAAGCCATAGCGTTGCATCGCGCAAAGATATTGGATCCATTATTTGCCGAAATGTATGAACAACCAGGGGAAATCCCTGACCTGAAAAACAAAGACGCACTCTTCTTGCGGCCGCAGTCGCCCCATTCGCTAAGCTTGCCCAAGCCGCAGGAAGCGGCACACATCAGCGACAATGGAGTGCCCATGTCCCTTGCCCTCGTCCATAGCCGCGCCCAAATGGGCGTGCAGGCGCCTGCGGTCAGCGTAGAAACCCACCTGGCCAACGGCCTGCCCCACCTCACGCTGGTTGGCCTGCCGGAAACCACTGTCAAAGAAAGCAAGGACCGGGTGCGCAGTGCCATCGTCAATTCTGCGCTGAATTACCCGCAAAGGCGCATCACCCAGAACCTGGCACCCGCCGACCTGCCCAAGGATGGCGGGCGGTACGACCTGGCCATCGCCCTGGGTATTCTTGCCGCTGACGGCCAAGTACCGCTGGCGGGCCTGGTCGACCTCGAATGCCTGGGCGAACTGGCGCTTTCCGGCGCCCTGCGCCCGGTACAGGGCGTGCTGCCTGCCGCACTCGCAGCACGCGAGGCGGGCCGGGCACTGGTGGTACCACGTGAAAACGCCGAGGAAGCGAGCTTGGCGGGCGGGCTGGTGGTGTATGCGGTGGGTCATTTGCTTGAGCTGGTGGCACACCTCAACGGCCAAGTACCTTTACCGCCTTTTGCCGCCAATGGTTTGATCCTGCAAAGTCCGCCCTACCCTGATTTGAGTGAAGTACAGGGGCAGATCACCGCCAAACGCGCGTTGTTGCTGGCCGCGGCCGGTGCGCACAACCTGTTGTTCACCGGCCCACCGGGCACCGGCAAGACCCTGCTCGCCAGCCGTCTGCCCGGCCTGTTGCCGCCGTTGGATGAACAGGAAGCACTGGAAGTGGCGGCAATTCAGTCAGTCAGCGGTCACACCCCGCTCAGTAGCTGGCCGCAACGGCCCTTTCGCCATCCTCACCACTCGGCCTCAGGCCCAGCCCTGGTCGGCGGCGGCAGCCGACCGCAGCCGGGTGAAATTACCTTGGCGCACCATGGCGTCTTATTCCTGGATGAGTTGCCCGAGTTCGAGCGTCGCGTGCTGGAAGTGCTCCGCGAGCCGCTGGAGTCCGGCGAAATCGTGATCGCCCGGGCCCGAGACAAAGTGCGCTTTCCGGCGCGTTTCCAACTGGTGGCAGCCATGAACCCGTGCCCGTGCGGCTACCTCGGCGACCCCACCGGCCGCTGCCGCTGCAGCACAGAGCAGATCGCGCGCTACCGTAACAAGCTGTCCGGCCCCCTGCTCGACCGCATTGACCTGCACCTGACCGTGGCGCGTGAAACCACTACCCTCAACCATCAGCCCAGTGGTGAAACCAGTGCCGCTGTGGCTGCCTTGGTCGCTGAAGCGCGCGAAGTTCAGCAACGTCGCCAAGGCTGCGCCAATGCGTTTCTCGACCTTGAAGGACTGCGCCGACATTGCCCGCTTGCAGCGGTCGATCAGGCCTGGCTGGAAAGCGCCTGCGAGCGGCTGACGCTGTCCCTGCGCGCTGCCCACAGGCTGTTGAAAGTAGCGCGCACCCTGGCAGACCTGGAAGGCGTCAGGTCGATTGGCCGGGCGCATCTGGCCGAAGCGCTGCAGTACCGGCCGGGCAGCCCCTGACGTCAGAGACTCTCTTCGCTGCACCGGCACAGCAATGTACGCACTCGATGAAAGTCATAGCAGCAATGTATTTTGCGCCCAAAATAATTGAGCGCAATATTACTTCCAGACAGCAAGCAATCGTCGACACCCCTGACTGAATCTGGAGAACGACCATGACCCTTCGCAACGTTTTCGCCCTCACCCTCGCGCTCGGCACCAGCGCAGGTGCGTTTGCCCAGCCCACCGAAGCAGCGCCCTACCGCTATGGCATGGATCTGGATATCGCCCAAGTGATCAGGCTGGAGCCTTCAGCTACCACTCAAGGCCACACCAGTACCGCCACAATGACCTACCGAGACACAACGGGCCAAGTGCGCACCATTGAGTACTATCAGCCCGACACCACGCAAGCCAACCAGAACTGACACCCACGCAAGATCGAAAAAAGGCCGCACTCGCGGCCTTTTACAATGGACCCTGAAACACTTTGAAATATCTTCATATAAAATGTAGTTGTACGACATCCTATCTACTGTGTTCGACTGCGCACGTTTCAACAAGAACAATAATCGGAGACATCCCATGTCGAGCATTCATTCGGCCGAGGGGAGTGCTGCCGCACCCTCTCAAAGCCGCGTCACACGGCTGATAAAGCTGCTGGGCCCTGGCATCATCGCGGTACTGTCCTGGCTTGGCGCAGGTGATCTGATAACCTCATCCGTAGCCGGCGCCAACTACGGTTACGCCATGATGTGGGTACTGGCCGTTTCGCTGCTGCTCAGGTATCTGATCGTCAACATCATTGCCCGCTTCCAGCTGTGCAATAACCAAGGCATGACCATCCTCCAGGGCTACGCGCAACTGCACCCAGTGTTCGCCTGGTTCATGCTGGGCTATGCGCTGTTGATGGGTCATCTGATGAACGCCTACATGATCAAGGGCGCAGGCGAAGCGCTGGCGATGCTGCTGCGCATCGACTATCCGCTGCTGTGTTCGATAGCCGTGGTGCTGGCAGTGTGGATGCTGGTCGGGCGCAACATCTACGCGATGATCGAAGGCGTGATGAAAATCCTGCTGGCCGTCATGACCCTGGCCTTCCTGGCCCTGGCCGTGATGTCCGGCCCCGATGTCGCCGGCATCGTCAAAGGCACCATCGGTTTCAGCATTCCCGCCGACGAAGGCGTGCACGGCGCCCTGCTGGTGGCTGTGTCGGTAATCGGTGCGGTGGCAGGCTCGGTGGCCAACTTCGTGCACCCGTACGTGATGCGCCAGAAAGGCTGGGTCGGCCCGCAACACAAACGCATCCAGCGCAACGACCTGCTGTTCGCGGTGTTCATCGGCATCATCATCAACCTGGCGATCTGGATTGTCGGCGCGGAAATCCTGCGACCCAACGGTATCGAAGTGAAGACCCTCGGCGACCTGGGCAAGGCGCTGGAAATATTCTTTGGCCCGATCGGCTGGTACATCTTCTTCATCGGCGTGTTCGCCACGCTGTTCGCCAGCATCTCCGGCAAGACCACAGCGTTCCCGATGCTGATTACCGATGCCTTCCAGCATGTACAGCCGCAGCGGCGCGAGCGCTACGGTAAAGAGTTCCACAAAGACCCGATGCACAAGTGGTTCATGCTGTTCATCCTGGTCACTCCGCTGGTCTGGTCCATCCCCGGCATGCCCGACTTCGTGACGCTGACCATTGGCGTGAGTGCGCTGAACATCATTGGCTTGCCAGTGATTTCTCTGGGCCTGTTGATCATGTCCAACCAGAAGTCGCTGCTGAGCAAGGAGTATCGCAACAACCTGTTCGAAAACATTGCGCTGGCGTTTGCGACCGGGCTGGCATTGTGGGTGGCGTTCCAGCTGGGTGTGGATCTGTTCGCATAAGGCTGAGCGTTGCAACTACTGGCCCTTTCGCGGGGCAAGCCCGCTCCCACAGAGGCTGTGGTGTACCTGTGGGAGCGGGCTTGTCCCGCGAAAGGGTCGGTGCGAAATGCACTGGCCTACCGTCCAGCCAGTGCCTCTTCCACCACTTTCAGCAACACCTCTTCGCTGAATGGCTTGCCCAGGCAAGCCACCGCCCCCTGGTGCAGCGATGCCTCCATAGCGAGGTCATCCCAATGCGCCGACATGCAGATCACCGGCAACCGCCAGCCCAGGCGCGCCAGCTCTCGCTGTACCTCAAGGCCGGTCAACCCCGGCATCTTCAGGTCCAGTAGCACGCACCCCGCGGCAGGCGCCTGGTCCGACGCCAGCAGCTCTTCACCCGAAGCGAACAGCAACGAGACGAAACCGGCCGAACGCAGCAGGTTGGCCAGGCTTTTGCGCACCGAAGCATCGTCGTCGACGATGCACACCTCTCTGTTCATGCGGCGCCTTGGCCCTCGGCGCGTGTGGCGATCAGGTGGTGCATGGCGACCAGCTCGACCAGCGAGCGGGACTGCATCTTGTTCATGATGTTCTTCTTGTGGACCTTGGTCGTCACCTCGCTGGTGCCGATCTGCCTGGCAATCTGTTTGTGCGACAAACCATCCACCACCAGGGCGAACACCTGGCGCTCCCGCTGGGTAAGGCGCTGGTATTTTTCCTTCACCTGCCGCCCGTGGTGCCATTTGCGGCCTTGCACCAGGGCGCGCGCGCGCGCTGCATCGAGCACTGCCAACAGCTGGGTTTCGTCGAAAGGCTTGGTCAGAAACTCGACCGCACCGGCGCGCATGGCCTGCACCGTCATCGGGATAGTGCCGTGGCCGGTCATGAAGATGATCGGCCACGGCAATTCGAGCCGGTGCAGGGCAGCCTGCACTTCAAGGCCGCTGGCCTCAGGCAGGTTCATGTCCAGCAGCAGGCAGGCATAGGGCGTGTCGACCTGGCCATCGAGCAGTTCTTCGGCCGAGGCATACAGCCGGTGGGCGATATCCTGTGAACGGAACAGCCGCCCCAGGGCTGTGCGCACCGAGGGGTCATCATCGACTACCAATACCGGCACGCTCGTGCAGTCGCCAACAGGTTCGATGACCTCGGCCAGATTACCCAGCAGTGATTGGCTGGGCGCCATGCACGGCACGTCGAGGGTGATATCGACCGCCAGCCGGTAGCCCCGGCGCGGCACTGTCTGGATCAGGCCGGGGTTGCCAAAGGCCTTGCGCAACAGCGAAACCTGCACCTGCAGGTTGTTGTCTTCGACCACCGTGCCAGCCCACACCTGGCTGAACAGCTCGTCCTTGGCGACCACCCGGCCCTTGGCCCGGATCAACGTGGCCAGCACCTCGAACGCGCGCCCGCCCAACGGGATCGGCTTGCCATCGAGCAAAGCTTCTCGCCGCTCCAGTGACACCTGGGCATTGCCTAATCGGATCATCGACTTCTCTCGCAGGCGCGGGCGGTTGCGCGGCCTTGTGCAATCTAGGCCAGCACACGCATTGATACAATTATCCCGTGGGATAGGTTGGCCTTAGGATACAAGCGCCCGCTTTTCTGCTGGGTACCATAACGGTCAAGATGGTACCCGTTCCTGCCAAGCCGTCTGCACGCGCCAGCATTCAAGGACCCGCTGCGTATACTCGCGTCTCATGATGTCGCTGCCAGGGGGTGCCGGATGCTCGATGAACGCCTTGCGCAGAGGCCTGTCGATTACGATCAGTCGATCGACGAGGGCTGGTTGAACCGGTGCGACATCACGCAACTGGGCCAGGAAGGTGACCTCACCTACTTCCGCCTGCGTGACCCTTTCACCCGGCAGACCTGGCTGGCCGTGCGCGCACCGGTCGAAGCCCCGGCGGCCTGCCAACGCCTCGAACGCGACTACCGCCTGCCGCTGGACCCACAGTGGGCCGTGATCCCCTCCGCTTTTCTGCGTTCGGCCGAAGGCCCGCTGCTGGTGTACCCGGCCGGCCGCTCCGTCGCCGACCTGATTGCCCAGGGCCCCACAGCGCTGGAGCCCTTTTTCGAGGTGGCCGTGAACGCCGCCAACGCACTGGCGCAGGCCCATGGAGGCGGCGTGCTGCATGGCGCGCTGCAACCCGAGCACGTGTGCATCGAGCAGCCACAACGCGTCCGGCTGGGCTGCTTTCGTGCCGACAGTGCCGAGCTGGTCAGCGGTCAGGATGCACTGATCGGTAATTGGTCATACCTGGCACCCGAGCAGATCTGCCCCCACGGCAGCAGCAGCGATCAACGCAGCGACATCTACGCCCTCGGCGCAATCCTCTACCAGCTGCTGCTGGGTGAGCTGCCGCTGAACGGGCGAGACAAACTGCACTGGCGGCAGTTGCATGCAGGGGTGCAACCCCGGCCTGCCGACGAAATCGACCACAAGGTGCCACTGCCGCTCAGCCGCCTCCTCGCCAAGGCCTTGGCCAAAGAGCCCGACGCGCGCTACCAGAGCGCCCAAGCCCTGGCCATCGACCTTGCCCATTGCCAGCGGCAGTGGGCCACGAAAAAGGCCATCGAACCCTTCGAGCCGGGCTGCGCCGACAGCATTGCGACCAGCCACAAACGCTTGTATGGCCGCAGCGCCGAACTGACGGCCATCGCCTTGTTGCTGAAATCGTTGCGGCGCGGCGGCACGGCACAGGCGTTGTTCATCCATGGCGCCGCCGGCATGGGCAAATCCAGCCTGGTCGATACCGCGCTGAAGGCCGGCGCTGACGGTTACTGGGCGACCGGCAAGTGCATCAGCCCTGAACAGGCCGTGCCCTACGGGCCCTGGATCGAAATCCTGCAATCGCTGACCACCCAGTTGCTGGCGAAGAACAGCCAGGACCTGGATGCGCTGCGCCGCGAGATCCTGCGCCGCATCAAAGGCCGGGGCCGGCTGCTGGGCAAGCTGGCCCCGGACCTCAAGCTGATCACCGGCCCGCTGCCTGAACTACCGGAAAAACCCACACGCCTGGCCTTGCAGAAGGAGCTGCGGGCCATTGTCGAATTTCTTCATGTATTCAGCCGCCCCGGCCACACGCTGGCGTTGTTCCTCGACGACATGCAATGGGCCGACGATGCCACACGCCACCTGCTGGCGGAGCTGCTCGAAAAGCCACCGCACAACCTGCTGCTGATCGTCGCCCAGCGCAACGATACGGCGCCTTGCAGCACCGCCGCCAGCGCCCCTGCGGCCATTCGCAGCACCACCTTGAGCCTTCGCCCGCTCACCGTTGGCGCCGTGATGGAGCTGATTGGCGAGCGCTACCATGCGCCGCCTGATGCCGCATTGCAGGTTGCCGAACTGGTACACGCCAAGACCGCCGGCAACCCGTTTTTCATCAATCAGATTCTCACCGCCATGGTCGAGGATCGGCTGTTCACCTTCGACACCCATGCCATGTGCTGGACCTGGTCACTGGAAGCGGTGGCGCGCCACCGTTATGCCGACAACGTTGCCGACCTGATGGTCCAGCGCCTGGCGCGCCTGCCGGCGGCCCAACGCGATGTGCTGCGCATGGCCAGCGCCATCGGCAACCATTGCGATGAGCGATTGCTGCAGCGCCTGTTGGCCCTGCCCGCCGAGCCACTCAAGGCCTTGATCACCGCAGGCTTCCTGCTGCCTGGGCGCAAGGGACTGGGTTTTGCCCATGACCGCGTGCAGGAAGCCGCCTACGAACTCACGCCAAAACGTGAGCGGGCGCTGCTGCATGCGCGCATTGCGCAGGCCATGCACCACACCTGGCAAAACGAGCCGCGCGATGGCGTATTCGCGATCGCCAACCAGTTACAGCGCGCAAGCCCACGGGCCATCGCCGCCGAGGACTGCGAGGTGTTCCTGCCCTTGCTGTGCGACGCCGCACTGCGCGCTCGCGACAACGGCGCCGTTGACCAGACCGCCGGCTACCTGAACACAGCCGATCACCTGTTACGCCTGACTGCCGCGCCCGGCACCCATGCTACCCACGCCTTCGCCATCGCCTGCATGGCGGCCGAGTGCGACATGCAGCTGTCGCGCACAACCCAGGCTGAAGCACGCATCATCGAATGCCGGCAACGGGCGCGCACGGCGCTGGATCTGGCCAGGGTCTGCCGTCTGCAGGCACGTCTGCAGACGATGCAAGGCGATTATCAAGCGGCCATCAATGCAGCGGTTAGCGGCCTCGAGCTGCTGGGCATCACCCTCTCCCGCGGCATTGATCAGGCGCAGGTCGAGGCCAGCCATGCCCGCGTGCAGGCGCTGATCGAACAGAAGGGCCGGCACTGCCTGGAGTCGCTGCCACGCACCGACTCGAAAGAAGTGACGGTTGCCATCGGCCTACTGGCGACCCTCTCGTCCTCGTTTTTCGTGCAGGACGACATCGGCTTTCTGCACCTGGCCAAGCTCATGGAGCTATCCCTGATCCATGGCGTCGCGCCCGGCAGTACCTACGGCCTGGCCTGGTACGGAGTGATGATCGCGGAGCGCTTCGATGCCTACCATGACGGGCATGCCTACAGCCTGGCAGCGCTCAAGCTGATCGAACGGCACAGCTTCGAGGCCGACTTGACCAGCGCGCTGCTCGCCCTCGACCAGGTCAGCGCCTGGACCGCGCCCATGGAGTTCGCCCGGCGCACGGCGCTGGAGGCGATAGATTCCGGCCGCCTGAGCGGCGACCTGGCCATGAGCTGCTACGCCTGCAACCACCAGGTCTCGGACTCGCTGTTCATGGGCCGCTACCTGCAGGAAGTGGCCGAGGAGGTCGTGCAAGGCCTGGCCACTGTAGGCCGTTATGGCTACAGCGATGTTGAGCAAATCCTGCTGGCCCAGCAGGCGTTCGTCGCCAACCTCCGTGGCAGCCCATTGTCAGGCTCGACCGCGGAGGTGAAGTCGCACACGACGCTGTTTTTCAAACACCTGTTCAGCGGCATGTCGGCTTTCTATCTGGGCAACATCAATCAGGCCATGCGCAGCCTGGCCAGCGCCGGCGAGCACGCCTGGGCGGCACCGGCGCACATCAACCTGGCCGACTACCACCTGTTCCACGGCCTGACCCTGGGCAGCCCCGAAGCCCCCGGCAGCCTCGCCAGCAAACAGGTTACGCTGCAGGCCATACGCGAGCGCTTCGCGGGCTGGGCGAACTTCAACCCGCTGACCTTTCGCAACAAGCTGCTGCTGATCGAGGGCGTCATCGCCAAGCTCGACGGCGACGGCCTGGCCGCCATCCGCTGTTTCGACCAGGCGCAGATCGCCGCCACCGCAGCCGGCTTCATCCACGAGCAGGCCCTGGCCCATGAGCAGCTGGCCGAAGTGTGTATCCCCAGCGGGCTGATCTCTGGCGCCAACCTGCACCTGCGCATCGCCCGCGACTGTTTTCATATCTGGGGCGCGACCGGCAAGGTTCGCCAGCTGGAGACCCTGCACCCGTTCCTGCGCACGCAGCCCGTGCAGGAAACCTACCGCACCTCCAGCCAGGCGCGGCTGGATCTGGAAGCCGGTATCGAAGCGGCGCGGGCGCTGTCCGAGGAAGTGCTGCTCGAAGGCCTGATCGAAACGCTCATGGGCCACCTGACCCAGCATTCCGGCGCCGATCATGGCGCCCTGTTGATCGTCAGCGGCGCCGAGTTCCAGATGGCGGCCCTGGCCGACATCGACGACACCGGCCTGCACGTGCGCATGGACAACTGCCAGAAATTCCTCACTCAGGCACCGCTGTCGATCATCAACGCCACCTTGCGCACCAAGAAACCGCTGGTGCTCAACGACGCCCTCAGCGACTGCCCGGAAGCCTTCCGCCAGGACCTGCACGCGCGCAATGCACGCTCGGTGCTGTGCCTGCCACTGGTGATCCAAGGTGTGCTGATCGGCCTTGTCTACCTGGAAAACCGCCTGGTGCCGAACCTGTTCGGCAGCCAGCGCCTGGCCATGCTGGAGATACTGGCCTCGCAGGCGGCAGTGTCGCTGCAGACGGCCAAGTTCTATACGCGGCTGGCCGAGGATAACCAGGCCCGCGCGCAGATGGAGGAAGAACTCCGCCGCTCACGCGCGGAGCTGGCCAGCAGTGCGCACCTGCAGGTGATGAACGAGCTGTCGGCATCGATCGCCCACGAGATCAGCCAGCCGTTACTGGGCATCGCCTCCAACGCTGCGGCCAGCCTGCGCTGGCTCAAGCGCGAGCAACCCGACCTGGACGAAGCGATCGCCGGCCTGGAAGACATCCGCAACGACAGTGAACGCGCCGCCAACATCGTGCGGGCGCTGCGTTCACTGGCCAAGCAATCGCCGATGCAGCTCAAGGCCGTCAAGCTCGATGAGCTGATCCTGCAAGTGGTGCGGCTGACGTCGGCGGATGCCGGCAAATGCGCGGTGAACGTGCAGACCCAGTTGCAAGCGGCAGTCAACGTGATGGCCGACCCGGTGCAGTTGCAGCAGTTGGTGTTCAACCTGATCACCAATGCGCTGGAAGCGCTGTCGGGGTATCGCAGTGATGGGGTGTTGCAGATTTCATCTGCAGTGCTCGATGACCGGGTGCAGATCTGTGTGGACGACAACGGACCCGGGATCGCGCCGGAAGAACGCGATCGCGTGTTCGGGGCGTTCTACACCACCAAGAGCGGCGGCCTGGGCATGGGGCTGGCGATCTGCAGTTCAGTGGTGCAGGCCCATGGTGGGGAGTTGCACGCGCAGGTTTCGCAGCTGGGTGGGTGCCGGATCAGGTTCAGTTTGCCTGTGAGCCCTGCATAGCCTGTAATGGCCCTTTCGCGGGGCAAGCCCGCTCCCACAAGGTGGGGTGCCGGCCTTGTGGGAGCGGGCTTGCCCCGCGAAGAGGCCGGCACAGAACTACATCAACGCGCGGTCAACGCCGAATAGCTGTTCATCAGGTTGCGGTAGTTGGGAATGCGCTGCGACAGCAGGTTGCCCAACCCTTCGATGTCGTTGCGCCAGTCGCGGTGCAGCTCACAGGCCACCGAGAACCAGTTCATCATCTGCGCGCCCGCCTGGGTCATGCGCACCCAGGCCGCTTGCTGCACGGTCTCGTTGAATGTGCCCGAGGCATCAGTCACCACGAACACCTCAAAGCCCTCGGCCAGCGCCGACAGTGTCGGGAACGCCACGCACACATCGGTCACCACGCCGGCGATGATCAGCTGCTTGCGGCCGGTGGCCTTGATCGCCTTGACGAAGTCTTCGTTGTCCCATGCGTTGATCTGGCCAGGGCGGGCAATGTACGGCGCGTCCGGGAACATCTCTTTCAGCTCCGGCACCAGCGGGCCGTTCGGGCCTTGCTCGAAGCTGGTGGTGAGGATGGTCGGCAGGCCGAAGAATTTGGCCAGGTCGCCCAGGGCCAGCACGTTATTCTTGAATTCGTTGGGCGAGAAGTCCTGTACCAGCGAGATCAGGCCGGTCTGGTGGTCGACCAGCAGGACCACGGCGTCGTCTTTGTTCAGGCGCTTGTAATCAGGTTGGCTCATGGGGGGTAACTCCTTGGGTTGGGATAAAGGCCCGGCACTGTCCTGAAGGGCTTATACCGAGGGATAGAAACGGCTTAAGGGTGAGCGTCGAGGCGCGCCGACTGGCGCCAGGCCTTAGGTGGCTGGCCGACCAGGCGGCTGAAGGCGCGGGTGAAATGGGCCTGGTCGCAGAAGCCGCATTCCAGGCTGACATGGGTGATCGGCGCTTCGGTGGCCAGCAGCCGCTTGGCCTTCTCCATGCGCGCGAGCAGGCGCCAGGCCTGCGGCGACAGGCCGGTGTTGACCTTGAAGGCACGGGAGAAATGGCTGCGGGTGAGGTTGCACACCCCGGCGATCTCGATGATCGACAGCGCGCTGCGCAGCATCAGCTCCTTGGCCTGGCGCAGGCGTGCGGGGGTCAGCGCGCCGGGGGCATGGGGGTTGTCGTGGGGTGTGCCAGGGTGCATGGCGACTCTCCTGTTCAATGCAGAAAGTCTCGCCTGCCCCACATGACAAAGTCCTGAGCCAAAGCTGAATAGTTCTTAATTATGTCGTACTGGCCCTTCGGCCATGGCGATACCTTAAACTGCGCCTCGTACTCAGTTTCAGGCGAATGAGCCATGCAAGAAAATCGCGCTCCTCGCACCGTGGCCATGGTGCTGTTCAATGATGTGCTGTTGCTGGATGTCACCGGCCCCATGGATGCCTTCGCCATCGCCAACCGCTTTCTCCCCGAAGACCGGCGTTACCGGCTGGTGACCGTCGCTGAAAGCCAAGGCGCCATTCGCGGCTCATCGGGTTTGAAGGTGTTGGCCGACCTGCGCCTGGAAGACCTGCCGGCCAGCGTCGACCTGCTGCTGGTGCCGGGCGGGCCGGGGGCCTATGACGTTGCCCTGCCCACCTTGGAGCGCTGGTTGCCGCAGGCGGTGCGCAGTGCCAAGCGCTTCGGTGCCATCTGCACCGGGGTGTTTCTACTCGGCCGGGCGGGCTTGCTCGGCGGGTACCGCTGCACCACCCACTGGAACTACGTGGAACGCCTGGCGCGCATGTTTCCCGAGGCGAAGGTCGAGACCGAGCAGATCTACGTAGTCGACCGCGACCTGATCACCTCTGGCGGCATCACGGCGGGCATCGACCTGGCGCTGGCCATCATCGCGGAAGATTACGGCAAGGCGCTGGCCCTGGAGGTCGCCAAGGTATTGCTGGTGGCCCGCCATCGTCAGGGTGGGCAGACGCCCTACAGCCCGCTGCTGGCTGCGGTACCGCGCGATGGCTCGGCGGTCGCACGGGTGCAGGCCTATATCGTCGACCATATCGACCAGGCGTTTACCGTGCAAAAGATGGCCGATCTGGTGGCGATGAGTGCGCGCAATTTCGCCCGCAGCTTTCAACGCGAGGTGGGTATCACGCCGTTGCAGTACCTGCAGAACGCGCGCATCGACCAGGCGCGCAAACTGCTTGAAGGCAGCGATCGGCCGTTGAAGGTGGTGGCGGCGCAGTGCGGGTTTGGCAGCGACCGGCATATGAGGAAGGTGTTCTGCGAGCGGATCGGCATGACGCCGGCGCAGTATCGGGCACAGTTTGGCGAAAGCTGACTGTCACTTTTTTCAGGACAATGTTTCTCCAGCCGCCCAGATTGTCTGAAGCGACCGTAGCCGCCAGAATTGTCCGCCACACTGTTCGAATGCTGCCCCGGCAGCTCATGGAGTACGAGCCAATGCCACACGAAGGCAGCCTTCTGCAAACCGCGGTGATTTTCCTGTTCGCCGCCGTCATCGCCGTCCCTTTGGCCAAACGCCTGCAACTGGGAGCTGTGATCGGCTACTTGCTGGCCGGCGTGGCCATCGGGCCGCAAGCGCTGGGCCTGATCCGCGACACCGAAAGCGTGGCGCACATTTCCGAGCTGGGCGTGGTCCTGCTGCTGTTCATCATCGGCCTGGAATTGTCGCCCAAGCGCCTTTGGCTGATGCGCAAATCGGTGTTCGGCGTCGGTACCGCGCAGGTGCTGCTGACGGGTGCCGCCATCGGCGCTATCGCCCTGTTCGGCTTCGGCCAGTCACTGGCGGCGGCCCTCGTGGTCGGCCTGGGCCTGGCGCTGTCGTCCACCGCCCTCGGCCTGCAGAGCCTGGCCGAGAGCAAGCAGCTCAATGCCCCACATGGCCGCCTGGCGTTCGCCATTCTGCTGTTCCAGGACATCGCCGCGATCCCGCTGATCGCCCTGGTGCCGTTGTTGGCCGCCAGCGGCCCGGACACCAGCCACGGCGACAGCCTTGAGCATGGCCTGAAGGTATTCGCCAGCATTGCCGTGGTGATCGTCGGCGGCCGCTACCTGCTGCGCCCGGTGTTCCGCATCGTCGCCCGCACCGGCCTGCCGGAGGTGTCCACCGCCACTGCGCTGCTGGTGGTGATCGGCACCGCCTGGCTGATGGAGGAAGCCGGTATTTCCATGGCGCTGGGCGCTTTCCTTGCCGGCCTGCTGCTGGCCGACTCGGAATACCGGCACGAGCTGGAGTCGCAGATCGAGCCGTTCAAAGGCCTGCTGCTGGGGCTGTTCTTCATGAGCGTCGGCATGGGCGCCAACCTCAGCCTGCTGCTGGAAATGCCGCTGGTGCTGCTGGGCCTGACCCTGCTGCTGGTGGCGGTCAAACTGGGCCTGCTGTTTGGCGTCGGGCGTCTGGCCGGTGGCCTCAACAGCGCCAGCGCCCTGCGCCTGGGCATGGTCCTCGCTGCCGGTGGTGAGTTCGCCTTCGTGGTGTTCAAGCTGGGCAAGGATCAGGGGCTGTTCGATACCCAGACCTACGACCTGCTGCTGATGACCATCACCCTGTCGATGGCCATCACCCCATTGCTGATGCTCGGCTGCGCCCGCGCCCTCAAGCGCCCGCAACCGGCGCGTGAAGTGCCCGAGCAATACAAGACCATCGATGCCGGCACCCCGCGTGTGGTGATCGTCGGCATGGGCCGCATGGGCCAGATCGTCTCACGCATCCTGCGGGCGCAGAAGATACCCTTCGTTGCCCTGGAAACCTCGGTGGATGCCATCGAGATGACCCGCATGTTCGAACAGGCCCCGGTGTTCTACGGCGACCCGCTGCGCCCCGAGGTGCTGCATGCGGCCAAGGTCGGTGAGGCGGAGTATTTCGTCATCACCACCGACGACCCGGAAGTCACCACGCGCACGGCGGAACGGGTCAAGCGCCTGTACCCGCACCTGAAAGTGCTGGCCCGTGCGCGTAACCGGCAGCATGTGCACAAGCTTGTGGATGTGGGTGCGGAGCCGATTCGTGAGACGTTTTATTCGAGCCTGGAGATGAGCCGACGGGCGCTGGTCGGGCTGGGGTTGAGTGATGAACAGGCGACAGACCGGATCGAGCGGTTTGCCCAGCATGACGAGGAAGTGCTGGAGGCCCAGGGGCACGTGCGCGATGACCGGGCCAAGGTGATGCAGACGGCGAAGGAGGCGCGGGTGGAGTTGGAGCGGTTGTTTGATTCGGATGCGGATTAACGCGATTGCCACTCATCATAGGCGGCCTGCTCAGCCAGGTACTGGCGGGCAGCGCCCAAGCCAGCGGCCTCTAACTTTTGGGCCAGGTCGAGGGAAATGGGTGCACGCCCATTGAGCACAGCGGCCATATGGTCATCTGGATAACCTAACAGGTTCGCTAAATCCGCTACGGTCATTGAAATTGCGGGCAACACGTCCTCACGCAGTGACTCTCCTGGAGACGGTGGGTTGAAGAGGGGCATGGGAAATCTCCTGGAATGGCTTCCTGATGCTCCTCCTTTTCCTCGCTGGATATCAGTTCATGATGTCTGAACGTATTGTCAGATTTCTCCAAGTCCCTTCTCACAGACAGGGCTGCTTTGCAGCCCTTCGCGGGCAAGCCCGCTCCCACAAGTTATTCGCTGCCAGTCAAGCTTGCGCACCTCCTGTGGGAGCGGGCTTGCCCGCGAAGGGCCGCCAGCGGACCCAATAAGCCGCCTCTCAGCAGCGTCCTACTAAATTGCGAACCATGTCCTACGGAATCGCAATAGCTGAAGAATTACCCTACAAACCGTGTCGACGCCCGTCTGATTGTCCGGGGAAGGCCTGCTCTCTAGGCTGACCCGGTCGCTGTCGGTTCAGCGATCGGGCGTGGAAACCCGGGAGGTGCTATTGGAACGGCTGTCGATATGGCAGCTGTGCGCGGGAGGCCGAATGGCCTGCCGGGGTTCCGATAGCCCGGCTTTCCACCCCGCGTACAGCCGCCACCCTTCGCGTGGAAACGGATGGTGCGGTCAATCTCTATCGGAAATTGACTATGAAAAAGATTGTCCCGATCCGCCCCTACCCCCAACTGCCCACCGCGCGTTCGACCGCTGCGGCGCTGGCCATCCACCCCTTTTCTCCGTCAACCCCAACGTCCCTGCCCACGATGCCTTGGTGCATGTGGCCCAATACCTGCGCGGCGCATACGAGTCTGGCTATAAAGCCCTTGAGCACTTGGACGAAACGGGCAAGAGCCTGTTCTGGAGCAACCTCAATGCCATCGAAATGGCTGAAGGCGTGGTCGAGGCTTTGCTGGATGGGATTGAGTCTCAGCCTGTGAATTGATGTGGTCTGTGCTGGCCTCTACGCGGCTGAAGCCGCTCCCACGGGATTATCACCGCTCTTTAGTTGAGCGCTGTCCATGTGGGAGCGGGTTTATCCCGCGAAAGGGCCGGCACAACAACAAAAAAGGCCGGCACCCACAAAGGGAACCGGCCTTTTCACTTAAAGCTTGTTAGCTATTACTTACCCGCAGTAAGCGCGTTATAGCTGGTCATCAAATTCCGATAATCCGGAATGTGGTTAGAGCACAGCGCCGCCAGCCCTTCTACGTCATTGCGCCAGTCGCGGTGCAGCTCACAGGCCACGCCAAACCAGGTCATCATCTGCGCACCCGCCTGGCTCATGCGGTCATGGGCCGCGTCGCGGGTCATCTGGTTGAAGGTGCCGGAAGCATCGGTCACCACGAACACATCGAACTCTTCTTCCAGGGCAGCCAGGGCCGGGAAGGCGACGCAAACTTCAGTCACTACGCCAGCAATGATCAGCTGCTTCTTGCCAGTGGCTTTCACCGCCTTGACGAAATCTTCGTTGTCCCAGGCGTTGATCTGGCCTGGGCGAGCGATGTAAGGGGCGTCCGGGAACAGTTCTTTCAACTCCGGTACCAGCGGGCCATTCGGGCCTTGCTCGAAGCTGGTGGTGAGGATGGTCGGCAGGTTGAAGAACTTGGCCAGGTCAGCCAGGGCCAACACGTTGTTCTTGAACTTGTCCGGCTCGATGTCACGGACCAGCGACAGCAGGCCCGCCTGGTGGTCGACCAGCAGTACGGCGGCGTCGTCTTTGTTCAGGCGGTTGTATTTGAATTTGGTCATGTTCGTCGCTCCAGAGATTTAAGAAGTTTTCAGCAATTCGGGGTGTTTCGCGTTGATGGGCACAGATTAAAATCATCCCTATCGCGGCGGTAGACGGCAAAAATTGCCTTTAGCGTTCCATCTGGAGAACGATCATTGGAAGACCTCAACTCCCTCTACTATTTCACCCAGGTGGTAGAGCACGGCGGCTTCGCGCCGGCCGGGCGGGCGCTGGACATGCCCAAGTCGAAACTCAGCCGGCGCATCGCCGACCTTGAGGACCGCCTGGGCGTGCGGCTGCTGCACCGCACCAGCCGGCACTGCTCGCTGACCGAAATCGGCCAGGCCTACTACAACCGTTGCCTGGCCATGCGCGTGGAGGCCGAGGGCGCAGCGGAGATCATCGAGCGCAACCGCAGCGAACCGCGCGGCCTGGTGCGCATCAGCTGCCCGACCACCCTGCTCAACTCGTGGGTCGGGCCGATGCTCACCCGCTACATGCTCAAGTACACGCAGGTGGAACTGTTCATCGAGAGCACCAACCGCCGCGTCGACCTGCTGCACGAAGGCTTCGACGTGGCGCTGCGGGTGCGCTTCCCGCCACTGGAGAACACCGACATGGTGATGAAGGTGCTGAGCAACAGTACCCAGTGCCTGGTGGGCCAGCCGCAGTACCTGGAGCAACTGCCCGAAGGCTTTGACCCGCAGTTGCTCGGCACGCTGCCCAGCGTGCATTGGGGCAGTGCCCAGCGCGAGTACCAGTGGGAGTTGTTCCAGGGCGAGGACATGAGCCGCAGCATCGTGATCCCGCACACGCCGCGCATGGTCACCGACGATCTGTTCGCTCTGCGCCACTTCGTGGTGGCCGGGGTTGGCATCGCGCACCTGCCGCGGGTTGCCGTGCGCGAAGACCTGGCCGAGGGGCGGTTGGTGGAGCTGATCCCCGAATGGCACCCGCGCTGCGGCATTGTCCATGCGATCTTCCCGTCGCGGCGTGGGTTGTTGCCGTCAGTGCGGTCATTGATCGATCACCTGGCAGAGGAATTCGCCACCTGCGACATGGCTTGACGGTCCATCCAGCACACGCTTACAAGACCCCTGGCCTACCCTTGCTCCACAGTCCCGGATCATTCACCCCGGAGCCCCCATGATCCGCGCCACTCACGGACCAGGCCGCGCCCTGCTCGCCACCCTCGCCCTCTGCCCGGTCCTCAGCCAGGCAGAAGAATCTGGCTGGTCGCTGCTCAGCCGCAACTATTTCCTGCACAGCGACTTCCGTTCACCTTCCGCCAGCGGGCAGAACTATCGCCAGGAATGGGCCCAGGGCTTCATCGGCGAAATCCGCTCGGGCTTCACCGAAGGCACCCTCGGTATCGGCATCGACGCCCACGGCTTTCTCGGCCTAAAGCTCGACGGTGGTCGTGGCCATGCGGGTACCGGCCTGCTGCCCCGCGACAGCGATGGCCGGGCCGCGTCCGACTATTCCAGCGCCGGCGCCGCCCTCAAGCTGCGCATGGGCAACACGTACTTGCGCTACGGCGAAATGACCGTGGAAACCCCGGTGTTCGACACCGGTGACAAACGCCTGCATCCGGAGTACGCCACCGGTTGGTTGGTGGAAAACACTGACCTGCCCGACTGGCGTCTACAGGCCGGCCGCTTCACCGCGTTCAACAATCAGGACAACAGCTCGACCCACGACGACTTCAGCGGCTACGGTGCCACCACCCATGGCCGCGCGATCAGCCTGGCTGGCGCCACCTTCGCGCCTGCAGGCCCGTTTGGCGGCGCGCTGTATGCCGGCCAGCTGCAGGACACCTGGCGACAGGCCTACCTCAACCTGAACCTGGCCGAGGGCAACTGGCGCCTGGACGGCAACCTGTACCAGACCCGTGACACCGGCAACGCCAGTGCTGGCGCCATCGATACCCTCGCGTACAGCGTGGCGGGTAAATACCGCTTCGGCGCCCAGGCCGTAACCTTGGCTTACCAGAAGATCGAAGGTGACACCCCGTTCGACTTCGTCGGCGGCGACTCCATCTACCTGGCCAACTCGATCAAGTACGCCGACTTCAACGGCCCCGGCGAGCGCTCGTGGCAACTGCGCTATGACCTCGACTTCGCCACCCTCGGCGTACCCGGCCTGAGCCTGATGGGCCGCTACGTCAGCGGCAGTGCGATCGATGGCACGCATGCACCGGCAGGCGGCGCCTACATGGGCCAACAGGGCCAGGGCGGCAAACACTGGGAACGCGACATCGACCTGAAATACGTGGTGCAGTCGGGCGCCGCCAAGGACCTCAGCCTGTCGTTCTCCCACGTCAGCCACCGCGCCAACCAGGCCCAGGCCGGCGACGACATCGACCGTATCTACCTGATCATCGAATACCCACTCAAAGGCAGCTTCTGACATGAGCACCCCCTCTTCCGGCGCCTGGAGCCCCTTGCGCAACACCACCTTCCGCATGCTGTGGATCGCCACCATCGCCTCCAACATCGGCACCTGGATGCATGAAGTCGGCGCCGGCTGGCTGATGACCACGCTATCGGCCAGCCCGCTGCATGTGGCGCTGATCCAGGTGGCCGGCGCGCTGCCGATGTTCTTCCTGGCCCTGCCGGCGGGGGCGGCGGCGGACATCGTCGACAAGCGCCGCTACCTGCTGCTGGTGCAGGTGTGGATGTCGGCCGTCGCCGTCGTGCTCGCCGCGTTGACCCTGCTGGGGCTGATGAACGTGCCCCTGCTGCTGACACTGACCCTCGCGCTGGGCATCGGCACGGCCCTGATGATGCCGGCCTGGAGCGCCCTTACCCCGGAGCTGGTGGGCAAGGAGGACCTGGCCAACGCGGTGGCCATCTCCAGCGTCGGCATCAATGTCTCCCGCGCCATCGGCCCGGCCCTGGCCGGTGTGGTGGTGAGCCTGGTCGGCCCCTGGCTGACCTTCGCCCTGAATGCCGTGTCGTTCGCCGGGGTGATCGTGGTGCTGTTGCTGTGGAAGCGCGAAGTGCAGGCGCCGCTGCTGCCGGCCGAGCGCTTCGTCGGCGCCATGCGCACCGGCCTGCGTTTCGCCCGTAGCTCGAAGCCCTTGCAGGCGGTGCTGGTGCGGGCATTGGCGTTCTTCCTCTGCGCCAGCGCCGGCACCTCGCTGCTGCCATTGATCGTGCGTGGCGAGATGCACGGCACCGCGGCCGACTTCGGCCTTCTGCTCGCCGCAATCGGCATCGGCGCAGTGGCCGGCGCGACCTTGCTGCCGCGCCTGCGTGAGCGCATCAGCCGCGATCGGCTGGTGATGCTGGCCAGCCTGCTGTACGCACTGTTCCTGCTGGCCCTGGCGCTGGTGCGCAACTTTTATGTGCTGCTGCCGGCGATGCTGCTCAGCGGCGCGGCGTGGATTGCCGTGCTGTCCAACCTGCAGGTGGCGGCGCAAACGTCGGTGCCGGCCTGGGTGCGCGCGCGGGCATTGTCGGTGTACATCCTGATCTTCTTCGGCGCCATGGCCTGTGGTGGATTGCTCTGGGGCAGCGTGGCCAGCCATGCGTCGATCACCTTGAGCCTGCTACTCGCAGCAGGCGGCCTGGCGCTGGGGACGTTGCTGACCTGCAAGGTCACGCTGCCGGAAACCACCGCCGAGGAGCTGACGCCGTCGCTGCACTGGCCAGTGCCGGTGTTGAGCGACGACATGGACAATGAAGCCGGGCCAGTGATGGTCACGGTCGAATATCACATAGAGCCGGCCAAGGCCGAGGCGTTTCAGCAGGCCGCGCGGGAGCTCGAAGCCATGCGCAAGCGCAATGGCGCACTGTCGTGGGGGCTGATGCGTGACAGTGCGGAGCCTTCGTTGTGGCTGGAGTTCTTCTTCGAGGAATCATGGCTGGAGCATCTGCGCCATCACCATCGGGTGACCCGTGGCGAGCTGAAGATCGAAGCGCGGGTGAGGATGCTGCAGACCGAGGGAGTGCCAGTGCGGATTCGGCATCTGTTGGCAGGGCAAGAGCACAAGGCTCAGCATTCAGAGTGATCTGACCGGCCCTTTCGCGGGACAAGCCCGCTCCCACAGGTAACCCACTGAACCTCTGAACAGTGGCGTACTTGTGGGAGCGGGCTTGCCCCGCGAAGAGGCCAGCATAGACTGCACAAAAAAGGGGCCATTCACTGGCCCCTTCTTCATTTCAGCTTAGAACGCGAAACACGAACAACCCAGTGCGCCCCAGAAACCCTGGTAGTCATTCACCGGCACGCTCGACTTGCGGGCCGTGTCATGACTGTGTGCATGCACGCCACACGGCCCGCTGCACACGTGCACCGCCGCCGCCAGCGATGGCGTACCCACACGCCAGTGCCCAGGCACCTTGGCCACCGGCGACCATTCCGGCAGCACCGGCACCTGCGGTGGGCCAAGCCGGTCGAACTCGCCAGCGCCGTACACCACCTTGCCATCGACGATGGTCAGCACCGACTCGATGCCCTTGATCGCTTCTTCATCAACGCTGAAGAAGTCCAGCGACAGCGCCGCCAGGTCCGCCAGCTGGCCTACCTTGAGCTGGCCTTTCTTACCCTGCTCGCTGGAGAACCAGGCACTGCCCTGGGTGAACAGCTGCAGCGCGGTGTCGCGGTCCAGACCTTGCGGGTACAGCTCCATACCCCCTACGGTCTTGCCGCTGACCAGCCAGTACAGCGAAGTCCAGGGGTTGTAGCTGGAAACGCGGGTAGCGTCGGTGCCGGCACCCACCGGCACGCCCATCTCAAGCATGCGCTTGATCGGCGGCGTCTGTTCGGCGGCCTTGGCGCCGTAGCGGTCGACGAAGTACTCACCCTGGAAGGCCATGCGGTCCTGGATGGCGATACCGCCGCCCAAGGCGCGAACGCGCTCGATGTTCTGCGGGGTGATGGTCTCGGCATGGTCGAAGAACCACGGCAGGCCATTGAACGGGATGTCGCGGTTGACCTTCTCGAACACGTCGAGCATGCGCGTGATCGATTCGTTGTAGGTAGCGTGCAGGCGGAACGGCCAGCGCTGCTCGACCAGGTGACGGACCACCGGTTCCAGTTCTTCTTCCATGGTTTGCGGCAGGTCCGGGCGCGGTTCGAGGAAGTCCTCGAAGTCGGCGGCGGAGAACACCAGCATCTCGCCGGCGCCGTTATGGCGCAGGAAGTCGGTACCGCTGTGCAGCTTGACGCTGGAGGTCCACTTCTTGAAGTCGTCCAGCTCTTCCTTGGGCTTCTGGGTGAACAGGTTGTAGGCGATGCGCACGGTCAGCTGGTTGTTGTCGGCCAGCTCCTGGATCACCGAATAGTCGTCCGGGAAGTTCTGGTAGCCACCGCCGGCATCGATGGCGCTGGTCAGGCCCAGGCGATTGAGCTCGCGCATGAACTGGCGGGTCGAGTTGACTTGGTATTCCAGCGGCAGCTTCGGCCCTTTGGCCAAGGTGGCGTAGAGGATCATCGCATTGGGGCGGGCGATCAGCATACCGGTCGGGTTGCCGAACTTGTCGCGCTGAATTTCGCCACCCGGCGGGTTCGGCGTGGCCTTGTCGTAGCCCACGGCTTTGAGTGCGGCGCGGTTGAGCAGTGCGCGGTCGTACAGGTGCAGCAGGAACACCGGGGTGTCGGGCGCGGCCTGGTTGATTTCGTCCAGGGTCGGCATGCGTTTTTCGGCGAACTGGAATTCGTTCCAGCCACCGACCACACGCACCCACTGCGGGGTTGGCGTGCGTGCGGCCTGGTCCTTGAGCATGCGCAGGGCATCGGCCACCGACGGCACGCCTTCCCAGCGCAGCTCCAGGTTGTAGTTCAGGCCGCCGCGGATCAGGTGCAGGTGCGAGTCGTTGAGGCCCGGGATCACCGTGCGCTGCTTGAGGTCGATGATCTGCGTGGCAGCGCCCTTGTGGGCCATGGCCTCGGCGTCGTTGCCCACGGCGATGAAGCGGCCGTCCTTGATGGCGACGGCGGTGGCCGTGGGGTTTTCACGGTCGACCGTGTGCAGCTTGCCGTTGAACAGAATCAGGTCGGCGGTCATGGAACCTCCTTGGATGGATGCGTGGGCGGAACCGGCGGAGCCGGTGAAGGGCAATGCGGACCAGAGCGCGCCGGCGGCACCGAGCACGGTGCTCTTGGCGAGGAACTGGCGACGGCTGTTGTCGTTGGGGTCCTGGGACATGGTCTTCTCCGTCTATGTGAGGCGGCAGGCGCAACTGCGGAGCATGCCGGTTCCAGCCTGGTCAGGGATTGCATGGATGTGCGGTGGGTGAAGGTTAGCCTTGATCAGATTTTGTGCAGCCCGTCTCGGCTCAGCCACGCAGCCAGTCGGCGCAGCGGCGGGTGACCCACGGCATGATGAAGAACACCACGGGCAGGATGACGAACAGGTTGACGATCAGGTTACTGGTAATCACCCCGCCCAACTGCGGGAAGCGACCGAAGAACGGCGCCAGCAGTTGCGGAATGATCATGGTCATCGGGCAGATCACCAGGTAGGTCAGCAGTGCCTGCTTCCAGCGCGGCGGCTGCGGGGCACTGGTATTCGGAGGGGTGAACCAGAACTCCGGGTCTTCGTGCACCTGGGTGTTATCGCCGCCGTTCAGCAGGGGCAGCACTTCGTTGACCAGCGCTTGCCGCTCACTGGAGTTGACCCAGGCCTGCAGCAGGCTGGCGTCGGCGAAGCGCACCACGGTGGTGAAATGCAGCCCGCCGTCGTCGGGGCGGATGACGTTGACGTCGAGGTGCCCCGGCTGGCGCCGCGCAGTGCTGACCGTACGCTTGAGCCAGGCTTCATAGACGGCCAGCGACTCGGCGCGGACCTTGTGCTGAATGACCAGCGTCACCACGTTGCGGTTGTCTTGGAGTGCGGTGTTCATCGGCGTTCCTTGGGATGAGCTTGCCCGCATCCACTGTGCAACGGCGGACGGGCTGAGGATTGGATGGGTGTGCTGCCCTGGGCGGGCACCGACTGGCGGTGCCCCGGGCTCGGCTTACTTGCTGGCGTTGAAGGCGTTGTAGCTGGTCATCAGGTTGCGGTAGTCCGGGATGTGGTTGGAGCACAGCGCGGCCAGGCCTTCAACGTCGTTGCGCCAGTCGCGGTGCAGCTCACAGGCGACGCCGAACCAGGTCATCAGTTGCGCGCCGGCCTGGCTCATGCGGTCGTGGGCGGCATCGCGGGTCATGGCGTTGAACGTGCCGGAAGCGTCGGTCACCACGAACACGTCGAACTCTTCTTCCAGGGCAGCCAGGGCCGGGAAGGCGACACAGACTTCAGTCACTACGCCAGCAATGATCAGCTGCTTTTTGCCGGTGGCTTTCACCGCCTTGACGAAGTCTTCGTTGTCCCACGCGTTGATCTGGCCAGGGCGAGCGATGTAGGGGGCGTCCGGGAACAGGGCTTTCAGTTCCGGTACCAGCGGGCCGTTGGGGCCTTGTTCGAAGCTGGTGGTGAGGATGGTCGGCAGGTTGAAGAACTTGGCCAGGTCAGCCAGGGCCAGCACGTTGTTCTTGAACGCGTCCGGCTCGATGTCGCGGACCAGGGACAGCAGGCCAGCCTGGTGGTCGACCAGCAGAACGGCGGCGTCATCTTTGTTCAGGCGGTTGTATTTGAAGTTGTTCATGGGGTAGCTCCTAAGGGTTTTGATTTTGAGTAAGTTGGGTGTTTCGCGTTGATGGGAGAAGATTAAAACCAATGCCTTTGGAGCGGTAGATAGTGGTTTTTGGCTTTAGCGTTCTGTTTTAGGAACGATGGTTTTTGTGAGTCTGTGCCGGCCCTTTCGCGGCTGAAGCCGCTCCCACGGGGAATGCACAGGCGTCAGTATCTGTGTCGTTATCTGTGGGAGCGGCTTTAGCCGCGAAGAGGCCAGTTCAGGCACCCATTGCTTGCCTGCCCAACCTGCTCTATTACTACCCACAGCCTCCCCTCACTCCCGAGACCATCATGCTGGCGTTCATCCAGTCGTCCCCGTTGTTGCTCGGCTGCACCCTGATCCTGCTCGACCTCATCCTCTGGCAACTGATCCCCATCCAGCGCCGCGCCTGGCGCATCGGCGCTCGGCTGGCGATCTTCCTGCTGTTCAGCTGGGTGCTGGTGGCCGCCGGGATGAGCCCGCTGCAACCGCCACCCTGGGTCGACGATGTGTCGCGCAACCTGATGGCGACCGTGCTGGCGATTGGCTGGTGGCTGTTCGGAGCGCGCACGGTGACGGTGGTGTTCGGACTGCTGCTGGTGGCGCGTGGCAGCCATGGCGGGCGGTTACTGCAGGATGTGCTGGGAGCGCTGATCTTTCTGGCCGCCGTGGTGGCCGCGGCAGGTTATATATTGCAGCTGCCGGTCAAGGGTTTGCTGGCCACCTCCGGAGTCATGGCGATCGTCATCGGCCTGGCCTTGCAAAGCACCCTGGCCGACGTGTTCAGCGGCATCGTGCTGAACACCACCCGGCCTTATCAGATCGGCGATTCGATCTCCATCGATGGCACCGAAGGCAAGGTGGTCGATATCGACTGGCGCGCCACGCGGATGATCACCGGCACCGGCAGCCTGGCGGTGATCCCCAATTCGGTGGCGGCCAAAGCCAAGCTGCTCAACCACAGCCGACCGGCCGACCGGCATGGCGTCTCGATCAGCGTGGTGGTGCCCGCCAAGGTACGCCCGAGAAAAGTCTTCGACGCGCTGGAAAAGGCCTTGCAAGGCACCAGCGCCCTGCTACTTGCGCCCGCCCCCAAGGTGTCGGTGAAAACCTCGACGCTGGAGTCGGTGGAATACGAAGCCAGCGGATTTATCGCCGACGTGGCGCGCAAGACCGAAGTGCGCAATCAGCTTTTCGACCTGGCCCACCGGCACCTTGAGGCCAGCGGGGTGATGTGGAACGTGGACCTGGCCATGGCGCCGCGCAGTCGCCAGCGTGAGGTGCTGGACGAGGTGCGGGTGTTCCGTTCGTTGAATGACGAAGAGCGCGATGCTCTGAGCCAACGCATGACCGCCGTGGAGTACCTGGCCGACCAGGTGATACTTGGCGTGGGCGAGCATTCCGATCATCTGTTGGTGATTGGCAGCGGCGTGATTTCGGCGTCGGTGCGCGATGGCGACAAATTGCTGGAGGCCGGGCGCATGGGGCCGGGGGAAGTGCTGGGGATCGAGGGCATCATCGATGAAGATGACTCGTTTGCCGAGTTCCGCACGTTGACCAGCTGCGTGCTTTACCGCATCGACAAGGAGCAGGTGAAGAGCTGCCTGGTGCAGCGGGGTGAGGTGCAGACGGCATTGACCAAGCTGCAGCGGTTCAGGCGCCAGAGTCGGGAGTCGTTGTTGTTGCAGAAGCCGACACTGATCAAGAAAGGTGGGTTTCTTAGCTGGTTGCACAAGTAATCCATTGCCTGTCCTGGCCTCTTCGCGGGCAAGCCCGCTCCCACAGGTACCCCACAGTTGCTGAATGCTGTGGAGATCCTGTGGGAGCGGGCTTGCCCGCGAAGAGGCCGGCAGTTACAGCACAACTCTCAAGCATTGCCCCGCGTGATACAGCGAGAACCCTGACTCGTAGAACGCCGTGCGCAACGACGGCGCACTCACCCCGGTCATCGCCGAGAACGGAATCGGCAAGCTGTCCGCCTCACCCTTGAGCAAGAATTCGGCAAACGCCCGGCCGATCACGGTCCCAGTGGTATTCCCCCGCCCGTTGTAGCCGGTAACCGCAACCAACCCAGGCGCCGGCTCAAACAGGCGCATCAGGTGGTCAGGCGTAAAATCGATGCAACCCGTCCAGTGCATCTCCCACTCGACCTTACCCAATTCCGGGTAGTAATGGCTCTGGATGCGATCAGCCCAGCTGCGCACGAACCACGCCGGCTTGTTGTCGACCCGGCCAAGGCTGCCGAGCAGCAGGCGGCCCTGATCGTCGCGGCGGATGCTGCTGAGCACGGTGCGGGTGTCCCATGAACCCTGGCCGTGGGGCAAAACCTTATCAGCCGCAGCGCCGTACAGCGGTTTAGAGGCCACTTGGTAGTAGTAACCGCGGAAGAACTGTTTCTGCAGGTTGCTCCAATCGCCTTCGGTGTAAGCACCGGTGGAGATCACCACCTTGTCGGCACACACAGAACCGCTCGCAGTCTTGACCCACCAGGCGTCGCCGTCGCGCTCCAGGCCCTCGACGGCCGATTGCTGGAACAGCTTGCCGCCCAGGCGCGCAACCGCTGCGGCCAGTCCTTGGGTGTAGGCCATGGGGTTGATGGTGCCGGCGCGGCGGTCGAGCAACGCGGCGGAAATCTTGTCGGTCCCGCAGTATTCCTGGCACTGGGCGCCGGTCAGCAGCTCGACATCGGCGCCGCGCCGGCTCCACTGCCCATGGCGTGCTTCGAGGTCGGCGATGCCGGTGGCGTTGTGCGCCATGTGCAGAGTGCCTTTGTGCTGCGCCTGGCAGTCGATGCCGAGGCGCTCGATCATGGCGAACACCTCGCCAGGGGCCTCGCCGAGCACCTTGTTCAGGCGGCTGCCCTGTTTCTGGCCCAGGGTCGCCTCGACATCGTCGGGGCGAATCCAGGTGCCGGCGTTGACCAGGCCGACGTTGCGTCCGGAGCCGCCGTGGCCAATCTTCCAGGCCTCCAGCAGGATCACCGACTTGCCCTGTTCGAGCAGGTGAATGGCCGCCGACAGGCCGGTAATGCCGCCGCCGATGACGCAGACATCGGCCGTGTGCTCGCCGACCAGGGCCTGGGCGGCGACGGTCGGTTGGCTGACGTGTTCCCACAAGCATTGTTGACGCAGTTCGGACATGGCCCGGCTCCAACCGTATTGTTCTTGTTGGGCGCGCGCTGTGCGGCCCTTTCGCGGGGCAAGCCCGCTCCCACAATGATCCTGCCAACACCGATCATTGTGGGAGCGGGCTTGCCCGCGAACCGGGGGCTATGCCCCCGGCCATACAGCATCAATCAAACACGATACCCTGCGCCAGCGGCAGCTCGCGCGAGTAGTTGACGGTGTTGGTCTGGCGACGCATGTAGCCTTTCCAGGCATCCGAACCGGACTCACGCCCACCGCCGGTTTCCTTCTCGCCACCAAACGCACCGCCGATCTCGGCACCGCTGGTACCGATGTTGACGTTGGCGATGCCGCAGTCGCTGCCCGAGGCGCTCTGGAAGCGCTCGGCCTCACGAATGTCGGTGGTGAAGATGCACGACGACAGGCCCTGTGGCACTTCGTTGTTCAGGCGCAGGGCCTCTTCGAAGTCGTCATAGGCCAGCACGTAGAGGATCGGCGCGAAGGTTTCGTGGCGCACCACGTCGCTCTGCGCGGGCATCTCGGCGATGGCGGGGGAAACGTAGTAGGCGTTCGGGTACTGGGCGGCCAACTGACGCTCGCCACCGAATACTTCGCCACCTTCGTCGCGGGCCTTGGCCAGCGCGCCCTGCATGGCGTCGAACGACAGCTTGTCGATCAGCGGGCCGACCAGGTTGTCTTTGCGCGGGTCGCCGATGCGCACTTTGCCGTAAGCGGCTTTGACACGGGCAACCACGTCGTCCTTGATCGAACGGTGCACGATCAGGCGGCGCAGGGTGGTGCAGCGCTGGCCGGCGGTGCCGACGGCGGAGAACAGGATGCCGCGCACGGCAAGGTCCAGATCGGCGCTTGGGGCCAGGATCATGGCGTTGTTGCCGCCCAGCTCCAGAATGCTGCGGCCAAAGCGGGCCGCCACGCGCGGGCCAACTTCACGGCCCATGCGGGTGCTGCCAGTGGCGCTGACCAGCGGCACGCGCGGGTCGTCGACCAGGGCTTCGCCCGCTTCGCGGCCACCGATGACCAGTTGCGCCAGACCAGCTGGGGCGTCAGCGAAGGCTTTCAGGGCTTTTTCGAACAGTGCCTGGCAGGCCAGGGCGGTCAGCGGGGTTTTCTCGGACGGTTTCCACACCACCGCGTTGCCGGCCACCAGCGCTAGCGCGGTGTTCCAGGCCCACACAGCGACCGGGAAGTTGAAGGCGCTGATCACCCCGACCACGCCCAACGGGTGCCAGGACTCGCGCATGTGGTGGCCCGGGCGTTCAGAGGCGATGGTCAGGCCGTACAGCTGGCGCGACAGGCCCACGGCGAAATCGCAGATGTCGATCATTTCTTGCACTTCGCCCAGGCCTTCCTGGGTGATCTTGCCGGCTTCGATCGACACCAGCTCGCCGAGGTCGGCCTTGTGCTCACGCAGCACTTCGCCGAAAAGGCGCACCAACTCGCCACGGCGCGGGGCCGGCACGCTGCGCCAGGCTTCGAAAGCGCTGTGCGCCTGATCGATGATAGCGGTGGTCTCGGCCTTGCCGAGCAATTTCACCGTGGCGATCTGGCTGCCGTCGATCGGCGTGTGAACAGGGTAGTCGCCCTGAGTGTAAGCCGTGGCGGCAACGCCAAGGCGTTCGAGCAATCCAGCAACCATTTGTGCATCTCCTACATCGGGTGATGGGTTGGAAAAATGATGGGGATCAGTATTAATCCGATCACATCGGTGCAACAAACGACCTTTATTCCGCATATCATTCCGTCAGGTAATGATTTGAGCCGCAGAGAAACCTATGTCCAAACGCCTGGTGCCTTCCATGACCGCCCTGCAGTGTTTCGAGGCTGCAGCCCGCCACTTGAGCTTCACCCGCGCCGCCGAAGAGCTGCACCTGACCCAGAGCGCGGTCAGCAAACAGGTGGCGCAGCTCGAAGAAATGCTGCGCCACCACCTGTTCCTGCGCATCCGCCGGCGCCTGCAGCTGACACCCGCGGGCAGCCTGTACCTGGCCGAGGTCAACAAGATCCTCACTCAGGTCGACATGTCCAGCCGCTATGTGCTGACCTACGGCGAACAGACCGAGATATTGAAGGTAGCCACTCAACCGAGTTTTGGCGTGCGCTGGCTGATTCCGCACCTCAAGGGCTTCGGCAAGCGCCACAGCAACATCCACCTGGACATCCGCAACGAGATGGAGCCGTTCGCCTTGCTACAAGGCTCGGCGGACGTGGTGTTCTTCTATGGGCAAGGCACCTGGCCGGGGGCGACCTGCATCGAGTTGTTCGGCGAAGAAGTGCTGCCGGTGTGTGCGCCGGAGCTGCTGGCGGGGCGCGAACTGAGCGGAGCCGCAGAGTTGGCCGAGCTGGTGCTGCTGCAGAGCACCTCGCGCCCGGAGGCCTGGCACGAGTGGTTCCTGGAACTGGGATTGAACAGCGTCAACGCCTACCACGGGCCGCGTTTCGATACCTTCTACATGGCACTGAGTGCAGCCGAAGCGGGTTGTGGGGTGGCCTTGGTGCCGCGTTATCTGGTGGCCAGGGAACTAGCCGAGGGTAGCTTGGTAATTGCTTGGGACCATGCGATGCCGAGTGCCGGGAAGCATTACCTTGCGTATGCCGAGCACGCGGCGGAGGTGCCGAAGGTGCGGGCTTTGGTGGAGTGGATTCGGGAGCAGCTCTAGGCGTGAGGGCCTCTTCGCGGGGCAAGCCCGCTCCCACAGAGGATTGTTGTAGCGGGCATGCCCCGCGAAGAGGCCCTGAAGGTCGATCAAAAAAGGAATGACACACCTACTTTTTTTCGCTTGTAGCCGATGTACATTCCCAGCTTTCATGTAAATGTCCAAACCTAACCAGGAAGCTAGCGATGCCCGCCCACGATTTCGTCAGCCCCGACAGCATTCGCGCGCAGTTCTCTGCCGCCATGTCGCTCATGTACAAACAGGAAGTGCCGCTGTATGGCACGCTGCTGGAGCTGGTGAGCGAAATCAACCAGCAGGTCATGGCCCAGCAGCCCAAGGTGGCCGAGGCTCTGCGCTGGACCGGTGAAGTCGAGCGCCTGGACCAGGAACGCCACGGCGCCATCCGCGTCGGCACGGCCGAAGAGCTGGCCACCATCGCCCGGCTGTTCGCCGTCATGGGCATGCAGCCGGTCGGCTACTACGACCTCAGCTCGGCCGGCGTGCCAGTGCACTCCACCGCATTCCGCGCCGTGCACGAACAGGCGCTGCACATCAGCCCGTTCCGCGTGTTCACGTCGCTACTGCGCCTGGAGCTGATCGACAATCCAGCCCTGCGCGAGCTGGCCCGGAGCATCCTGGCCAAGCGCAAGATCTTCAGCGCCCGTGCTCTCGAACTGATCGCGCAGTGCGAGCGCGAGGGTGGCCTGAACGCGGCCAACGCCGAAGCTTTCGTGCAGGAAGCGCTGCACACCTTCCGCTGGCACCAGGACGCCACGGTCAGCGCCGAACAGTATCAGCAGCTGCACGACCAGCATCGCCTGATCGCCGACGTGGTGGCCTTCAAGGGCCCGCACATCAACCACCTGACGCCGCGCACCCTGGACATCGACGCGATTCAGCTGGGCATGCCGGCCAAAGGCATTCCGCCGAAAGCCGTGGTCGAAGGGCCGCCCACCCGCCGTCACCCGATCCTGCTGCGCCAGACCAGTTTCAAAGCGCTGCAGGAGACGGTTGCATTCTACGATCACCAGGGTAGCCATACTGCCCGTTTCGGCGAGATCGAGCAGCGTGGCGCGGCGCTGACGCTGAAGGGACGTCAACTGTATGACCGTTTGCTCGACGCTACCCGTGCGGCATTGGGTGGCGCGCCTGCGGAGTCGAATGCCGAACGATACGGGGCGCTGCTGAAGGAGCAGTTTGCTGAATTCCCTGATGATCTGGTGCAGATGCGTGAGCAGGGGCTGGCGTATTTCCGCTATTTCGCCACCGAGAAGGGCCTGGCCGCGCGTGAGCAGGCTGATCGTCCAACCACCTTGCAAGGCTTGATCGACGCGGGCCATGTGCACTTCGAGGCGCTGGTGTATGAGGACTTCTTGCCGGTGAGCGCGGCGGGGATCTTCCAGTCCAACCTGGGCGATGAGGCCCAGGCCGACTATGGCAGCAATGCCAACCGCGACGCCTTCGAGGCAGCGCTGGGGCTGCCGGTGCAGGATGAGCTGGCGTTGTATGCGCAGAGTGAGCGGCGGTCGTTGCAGGCGTGTGCGCAGGCGTTGAATCTGGGGGCCATTTAAGGTTTCTGGGCCTCTTCGCGGGCAAGCCCGCTCCCACAGGCTGAGCGCTGACCTCACGGCCGATGCTGTACCTGTGGGAGCGGGCTTGCCCGCGAAGAGGCCGGTACTACCAACCTTTATCTACACCCGAAACCGATCCACTTCCTGGCGCAACTGCGCCGCCAACCCTTCCAGTTCCCGGGCGGTGAAGGCCAGTTCATTGGCCACATCACGCTGCTCGCTGTTGGCCTGGGCAATGCTCTGCAGGTTGCGGCTGAGCACGGTCGCGGTGCTGCTCTGCTCCTGGGTCGCGGTGCTGATCACGGTGAACTGCTCACCTGCCGCGCGGCTCTGCTCATCGATGCGCGCCAGCGCATCGGCGACCTTGTCGTTGCGCTGCAAGCCTTCCTGCATCAACTGATTGCCCTGCTCCAGGGTACTGATGGCATGACCAGTCTGCTGCTGGATGCTGGCAATCATCCCGGAGATCTCATCGGTCGCCTGACGCGTGCGCGCCGCCAGGCCACGGACCTCGTCGGCGACCACGGCAAAGCCGCGGCCCTGCTCGCCGGCACGGGCCGCTTCGATCGCTGCGTTGAGCGCCAGCAGGTTGGTCTGCTCGGCAATCGCGGTAATCACTCCGACGATGCCGCCGATTTCCTGGGAACGCGCGCCCAGGGTATCCATAACCGTCGCAGTGCCGCCCAGGGCCTCGGCGATCTGGCGCAGCGAGCTGGACGCTTCATCCATGGCCGAGCGGCCAATGCGCGTCTGCTGGGCGTTGTCGCGGGCCATACGCTCGGTGCCGGCCATGTTGTCGGCGATGTTCATCGAGGTGGCGCTGAACTCTTCCACCGCACCGGCCATGCTGGTGATTTCGCCGGACTGCTGGTCCATGCCTTCACAGGCACCCGCCGACAGGCCGGCCAGCGAGCGGGCGCGGCCACTGACCTGCTCGGACGCGCCGCGGATGTGCTCGACCATGGTCGCCAAGGCTTCGCCCATCTTGTTGAAGCTGCGCGCCAGCTGGCCGATCTCGTCATGGCTGGTCACCGCCAGGCGTGCGTTCAGGTCGCCGGCGCCCAGCGCCTCGGCCTGACGCACCAAATCATCCAGCGGGCGCAGCTTGCGGCGCAGCAGCCACAGCGTGGCGGCCACTGCCAGCAGCATGGCCAGCAGGCTGCCGATGGCCAGGCGCAGGCCGACGCTCCAGGTCACCTCGCGGATTTCTGCCTTCGGCATGCTCGCGACCACGGTCCACGGCCCCTCAGCAAAAGGTGCCGAGGCGCTGAACAGATCCTGATCGGCGTTGGCAGGCGGCACTAGCCATTGGCCTTGCTCGTCACGAATGGCCAGCGAGCCGGTTTCGCCGATACGAAAGCGCTTGAGGTTGTTGAACTGAGCGTTCTGCGCGTCGGTGTAGTCGAAACCCACGAACAGGACGGCAATCACCCGACCATTGCCGTCGTTCACCGGTACATAGCGGGTCATGTAATTGCGCTCGAACAGCACAGCCCGGCCGACGTAGGTCTGCCCAGCCATCAGCTTGGCATAGGCCGGATGCTGACGGTCGAGTTGGGTGCCGATGGCGCGGCTACCGTCCTGCTTCTTCAGGTTGGTGGTAACCCGCACGAAATCATCGCCGCTGCGCACGAACAGCGTCGCGATGCCCGCCGTCATCTGCTGGAATTCGTCGACCACAGCGAAGTCGTTGTTCAGCAGGTGTTCGCCCAGATACAACGCCGGGGTGGTCTGGCCTGCGACCTGTACGGTCTCACCGGCATGCAGCGCCAGGCCCGAGGCAAAGCGGCGCTCGAAAAGGCCGCTGAGGCGCTGGGTGTTGTCCTTGAGCGAACCGTGGAAGGTGTCCAGCTGGTCGGCCAGCAGGCGCGCCTCGCTGGCCAGGTGCGCCTGGCGGGTGGCGAGGTTGGCGTCGTCCAGGGAACGTAGGGCGAACAGGGTACTGCCTGAGATCACCAGCGCCAGTACGACGGCGAGGGCGATACCGAGCTGCGAGGCGATGCGGGCACGCGGTTGAGACATAAAGAAGCTCCTGGCAAATGGCCGGGATCATCCTGATCACGCTGACCGCCTGCTGGTTATCGACGGAGATGCGCGCCCTCTTTCCGGGACGCTGGTGCAAGTAAGTCGGCGGCGCGGGTGAATACTTGAGTGTCGGGCCGGGATATTCGCAAACCTTTGCGTTTTTCTTTGCCGGCCTCGTCGCGGGGCAAGCCCGCTCCCACAATGACCGAGGCACCACCGACCACTGTGGGAGCGGGCTTGCCCCGCGAAGAGGCCGGCAAAGACAATCAAAGAGCTGGCAAAATTTGTACATCCGGCAAATTCACCGCCGCCGCCTCTTCCTGCAAGAACACACTCAAGCGCCGCAACCGCTCACCCCCCGGCCGGGTGCGCGGCCATACCAGGTAGTAATCCATGCCACTGGGCACCGCGGTCGGCCACGGCAGGCTCAAGCGCCCATGAGCCACATCCTCGGCGACCATCAGCAGATCACCCATGGAGATCCCGTAGCCCCGGGCTGCGGCGATCATGCCCAGCTCCAGCGTGTCGAACACTTGCCCTCCCTTGAGCGAGACACTGTCGGCCAACCCCATTCGTTCCAGCCATTCACGCCAGTCACGCTTGTCAGGAGTAGGGTGCAGCAACTCGATGCCGGCCAGCCTGCGTTCGTCCCAGCGACCTTCCTTGAGCAGGTCCGGCGCACCCACCGGAATCAGCAACTCGGCAAACAGCCGCCGCACCTCCCAGTCCGGCGGGAACACGCCATCACTGAGCAATACCGCGCAGTCGAACGGCTCTTGGTTGAAATCCACATGATCGACGTCCATCCAGGCGCTGGTCAGTTGCACTTCGTTGCCCGGCTGCAGATGGCGGAACTGGCTCAGGCGCGCCAGCAGCCAGCGCATGGTCAGCGTCGACGGCGCCTTCATGCGCAGGATGTCGTCCTCGCCGCGCAACGTGTCGCACGCCCGCTCCAGCGCCGCGAACCCTTCACGCACGCCGGGCAGCAGCACCCGTGCGGCCTCGGTCAGCTGCAGGCTGCGGCCGCTGCGGATGAACAGGCGGCAGGCAAAATGCTCCTCCAGGGTGCGGATGTGCCGGCTGACCGCGCTCTGGGTGATCGACAGCTCCTGACCGGCGCGGGTGAAAGAGCTGAGCCGGGCGGCGGCTTCGAATGCGCGCAGCGCATACAGCGGAGGCATCTGGCGGGACATGAGGCACCTGCATTCGGGGCGGAGAAGGAATGCTCAGAATCATATAGGCATGAGTTCAACTCATGCCAACCATCGTTTTTATCCTTTTGTGCAAAGTTGACCAAAGCCTCAGAATC
Source organism: Pseudomonas sp. NPDC090752 (assembly GCF_055584805.1). Lineage (NCBI taxonomy): Bacteria > Pseudomonadati > Pseudomonadota > Gammaproteobacteria > Pseudomonadales > Pseudomonadaceae > Pseudomonas > Pseudomonas sp. NPDC090752. The sequence goes on from NZ_JBVJLI010000002.1 coordinate 198,576, forward strand.
GTCCCTCGCTCACAGAGTCAGGCCAAAAGGACTACATCCATGCACGTTGCGCCCACCACAGAACTCAAGGCTTTGCTGCGCCTGGCCGGGCCGCTGATCGCCTCGCAGTTGGCGCACATGCTGATGGTGCTCACCGACACCCTGATGATGGCCCGCATCAGCCCGCAGGCCTTGGCCGGCGGCGGCCTGGGCGCGGCCAGCTATTCGTTCGTGTCGATCTTCTGCCTGGGCGTGATCGCAGCGGTCGGTACGCTGGTGGCGATCCGCAAGGGTGCCAATGACATCGAGGGCGCCACGCGCCTGGCGCAGAACGGCCTATGGTTGGCCTGGGGACTGGCGCTGGTCGCGGCGCTGGCACTGTGGAACCTGAAGCCGGTCCTGCTGATGTTCGGTCAGCAACCTGAAAACGTCGACGCGGCCATGGAATTTCTCACCTTGCTGCCGCTTGCGTTACCCGGCTACCTGACCTTCATGGCCCTGCGCGGCTTTACCAGCGCCCTCGGCCGCTCGACGCCGGTGATGGTCATCAGCCTGGTCGGCACGGTGCTCAACTACCTGTTCAACGTCGCGCTGATCGAAGGCATGTTCGGCCTGCCCAAGCTGGGGCTGATGGGTATCGGCATGGTGACCGCCGTGGTATCGATGGGTATGGCCATCGCCCTGGCGCTGTACATCCGCTGGCACCCGGCTTATACCGCCTACCCGCTGCGCAAGGGCCTGTCGCGCCCTTCCCTGCCGGCCCTGCGCGAGCTTTGGCGGCTTGGGCTGCCCATCGGTGGAACCTACATGGTGGAGGTCGGCCTGTTCGCCTTTGCCGCGCTGTGCATGGGCGTACTGGGCAGCACCGAACTGGCGGCACACCAGATCGCGCTGCAGATCGTCTCGACCGCATTCATGGTGCCGACCGGGCTTTCGTATGCAGTGACCATGCGCGTGGGGCTGTATTACGGCGCCGGCAACCTGCTGGCGGCGCGCAGTGCCGGGCGGGTAGGCATGAGCTTTGGCGCGATGCTCATGTTCGCCTTTGCCGCGCTGTTCTGGCTGCGTCCGGAAATGCTGGTGGGCCTGTTCATCGATGGCAATGACCCGGCGTTCGCGGGGATCTACAAATTGGCGGTGAGCTTGCTGATGGTCGCGGCCTGGTTCGAGTTGTTCGATGGCGTGCAGACCATTGCCATGGGCTCGATCCGCGGGCTGAAGGATGCCAAGACCACCTTCCTGATTGGCCTTTGCTGCTACTGGCTGGTCGGGGCGCCGAGCGCCTGGCTGCTGACCTTCACCCTGGGCGTCGGCGCTGTCGGTGTGTGGTGGGGGCTGGCGCTGGGGCTGGCCTGTGCCTCGGTGGCACTGACCCTTGCCTTTGAGTGGCGGATGAAGCGGATGCTTGGGAAGGCCAGGGTTGTGGCCATTGCTTCGGCCTGACTTCATGGCCTCTTCGCGGGCAAGCCCGCTCCCACAGGTGCTCCACTGAACTCAAGAACAATGAGATACCTGTGGGAGCGGGCTTGCCCCGCGAAGAGGCCCTAGATGACTTCCACCAGCTTGCGCTCGGACGCCTGCTGCAGATACTCCACTAATTCCTCCACCGGCAGCGGCTTGCTGACCAGGAACCCCTGCACCTGGTCACAGCCGAACCCGCGCAACAAAGCCATCTGTTCGTGGCTCTCGACACCTTCGGCCACAACCTCAAGATTGAGGTTGTGCGCCAGGTTGATCATCGCGTGTACCAGCTTGCGGTTTTCCTCGCGCATCTCCATTTCGGCGACGAAGCTGCGGTCGACCTTGAGCAGGGTGATCGGCAGGCTGTTCAGGTGCACGAACGAAGAGAAACCGGTGCCGAAGTCGTCCAGCGAGAAGCGCACGCCCAGACGCCCCAGGGCATCCATGGTCTGGCGGACCAGCTCGTTGCGACGCATCACTGCCGTTTCGGTCAACTCGAACTCCAGCCAGCGAGCATCGACACCGTGCTCGATGATCAGGCGGCTGAGCGTTGCCAGCAGCTGGCTGTCCTGAAACTGGCGAAAGCTCAGGTTCACCGCCATGTGCAGCGGCGCCAGGCCGCTCTCGCGCAGGGCCTGCATGTCGCGCAGGGCGCGGGAAATCACCCAGTACCCCAGCGGCACGATCAGACCGCTCTGCTCGGCCAGCGGCACGAATTCGCTCGGTGGCAGCAGGCCGCGCTCGGCATGCCGCCAGCGCACCAGCGCCTCCAGGCCGACGATGCGGCCATCGGCCAGGTTCAACCGTGGCTGGTAGTGCAGCTCCAGCTCGTCGCGGCGCAGGGCGCGGCGCAGCTCGCCTTCGAGGTCGGCCAGGCTGCGGGCGTTGCGGTTGATCCGCTCGTTGAACACATGGAAGGTGCAACCCTGGCTGCTCTTGGCCTGGCGCATGGCGATGTGTGCATGCCACATCAACGGGTCGGCGCCACTTTGCGCGCGGGCGTGGGCCAGGCCCAGGCTGCAGCCGAGCAACAGGCTTTCGCCGTCGATCCAGTAAGGTTCGGCCAGGGCTTCGACAATGCGTTCAGCGATCCACTCGGCGCGGCCAGTGTCGCGGCGGGTGTCGATCAACAGGGCGAACTCGTCGCTGCCTAGACGCGCCAGCTGGTCGCCGGCCTCCAGTTGCTGCTTGAGGCGCGACACCACTTGCAGGATCAGGCGGTCGCCCCCCTGATGGCCGAGGGCATCGTTGACGTGGCGGAAGTTGTCCAGGTCCAGATGCCCGAGGGCCACGCCGCGTCCGTCGTTCTCAGCCAGGCGTGCAGCCAGCAGGGCCTGGAAGCCCTGGCGGTTGGCGATGCCGGTCAGGGGGTCCTGTTCGGCCAGGCGCTGCAAGGTCGCGACCAGCACGCCGCGTTCGCGCACGTGGCGCAACGAACGGCGCAGGGCATCGGCGTTGAGTTGGTCACGCACCAGCCAGTCGCTGACGCCGGTGGGTGGCGCCTCGGGCTCGTGGTCGAGCAGCAGGATGGCCGGCAAGTCGCAGCGCCCCGGCGCCGGTTGCAAATCAGGGGTGGCCAATATCACCGCCTGGCGGTCATGGCTGAACAAGGTGTCGACCGCCGCCCAGTTAGGTGCGGTCAGCAGAACTGCCGTGCCGTCCAGCGGCAGCAGGCACTCGCGCAGCAAGGCGGCCCATTCCGGCTCATCAGCCAACAACAGCAAACGCAGAGGTTCGACAGGCGTGGACAAGCGGGCTCCTTAAAGCATGGGCGGTGACACGAGGGAGGTCGGGTATGCTACTGCATAAATGAAAATGATTTTCACTTTTAGACATATCCTTGCCCACAGCGCGTCCCGACACATTTTGACGTGCATCCTGCTCGAAAGTCGTGAAACCGGCAATTACGATTTTTTCCGTGAATAACATGAGCCTGACTAATGGTAATTCGGCAGGCAGAAAGTCTGACTCAGACGTCAGACGGTCGCGCCACAACTGCCGCATGCCTGTTAGAATGCGCGGCTATTTTCTGGCGACCCCCGGTTTCTAGCATGTCCCGACTCAATCCCAGGCAACAGGAAGCCCGTGACTACGTCGGCGGCCCTCTTTTGGTGCTCGCCGGTGCAGGCTCCGGCAAGACCAGCGTGATCACGCGCAAGATTGCCCACCTGATCCAGAACTGCGGCATCCGTGCCCAGTACATCGTTGCGATGACCTTCACCAACAAGGCCGCACGCGAGATGAAGGAACGGGTCGGCACCCTGCTGCGACCGGGGGAAGGCCGAGGCCTGACGGTGTGCACCTTCCACAACCTGGGGCTGAACATCATCCGCAAGGAGCACGACAAGCTCGGCTACAAGCCAGGCTTCTCGATCTTCGACGAGTCCGACATCAAGGCGCTGCTGTCGGACATCATGCAAAAGGAATACTCAGGCGACGACGGCATCGACGAGATCAAGAACATGATCGGTGCCTGGAAGAACGACCTGATCCTGCCCCCCGAAGCCCTGGAAAAAGCCCGCAACCCGCGCGAGCAGACCGCCGCCATCGTCTACACCCACTACCAGCGCACGCTCAAGGCGTTCAACGCGGTGGACTTCGACGACCTGATCCTGCAGCCGGTCAAACTGTTCCAGGAGCACCCCGAAGTGCTCGAGCGCTGGCAGAACCGCGTGCGCTACCTGCTGGTGGACGAATACCAGGACACCAATGCCAGCCAATACCTGCTGGTGAAAATGCTCATCGGCCTGCGCAACCAGTTCACCGTGGTGGGCGACGACGACCAGTCGATCTACGCCTGGCGGGGTGCGCGCCCGGAGAACCTGATGCTGCTCAAGGAGGACTACCCCTCCCTGAAGATCGTCATGCTCGAACAGAATTACCGCTCCACCAGCCGCATCCTGCGCTGCGCCAACGTGTTGATCGCCAACAACCCGCACGCGTTCGAGAAGCAGCTGTGGAGTGAAATGGGCGTGGGCGACGAGATCCGCGTGATCCGTTGCAAGAACGAGGAAGCCGAAGCCGAACGCGTGGCCATGGAAATCCTCACCCTGCACCTGCGCACCAACCGCCCGTACAGCGACTTCGCCATCCTCTACCGCGGCAACTACCAGGCCAAGCTGATCGAGCTGAAGCTGCAGCACCACCAAGTGCCGTATCGCCTGTCGGGCGGCAACAGTTTCTTCGGCCGCCAGGAAGTCAAGGACCTGATGGCCTACCTGCGCCTGCTGGTAAACCCGGACGACGACAACGCCTACCTGCGGGTGATCAACGTCCCGCGCCGGGAAATCGGCTCCACGACCCTGGAAAAGCTTGGCAACTACTCGACCGAGCGCGGCATCTCGATGTACGCCGCCAGCGAGGAGCTGGGCTTGGGCGAACACCTGGACGCGCGATACACCGAGCGTCTGCAGCGCTTCAAGCACTGGCTCGACGGGGTGCGCCACAAGGTTGCCCTGGAAGACCCGATCGCCGCGCTGCACGAGATGATCCGCGACATCGACTACGAGAACTGGATCCGCCAGCAGACTGCCAGCGACAAGGCGGCGGAGTTCCGCATCAGCAACGTCTGGTTCTTGGTCGAAGCGCTGAAGAACACCCTCGAGAAGGACGAAGAGGGTGACATGACCATCGAGGACGCCATCGGCAAGCTGGTGTTACGCGACATGCTCGAACGCCAACAGGAAGAGGAAGAGAACGCCGAGGGCGTGCAGATGATGACCCTGCATGCCTCCAAGGGCCTGGAATTCCCCTACGTGTTCATCATGGGCATGGAGGAGGAAATCCTCCCCCACCGCTCCAGCATCGAAGCCGACACCATCGAAGAAGAACGCCGCCTGGCCTACGTGGGCATCACCCGCGCGCGCCAGACCCTGGCCTTCACCTTTGCCGCCAAGCGCAAGCAATACGGCGAAATCATCGACTGCACGCCCAGCCGGTTCCTCGACGAACTGCCGCCGGACGACCTGGCCTGGGAAGGCCTGGACGATGCGCCCGTGGAGGTCAAAGCCGCGCGCGGCAACAACGCACTGGCCGATATTCGGGCAATGCTCAAACGCTGATCACCCCTTATTCTTTAACTCTGCCGCTTTATGCGGCCACCATTGCTACATCGGAGATACACAGTGGAAGCACTGCAGCAGAAGATTCGCGAAGAAGGCATCGTGCTTTCCGATCAAGTTCTCAAAGTCGACGCGTTTCTCAACCACCAGATCGACCCTGCGCTGATGCAGCTGATCGGTGACGAGTTCGCCCGCCTGTACGCCGATGCCGGCGTAACCAAGATCGTCACCATCGAAGCCTCGGGCATTGCCCCGGCGGTGATGACGGGCCTGAAGCTGGGCGTGCCGGTGATCTTCGCGCGCAAGCACCAGTCGCTGACCCTGACCGAGAACCTGCTGACCGCTTCGGTGTATTCCTTCACCAAGCAGACCGAGAACACCGTGGCCATCTCGCCGCGCCACCTCAACAGCAGCGACCGCGTGCTGGTGATCGACGACTTCCTGGCCAACGGCAAGGCGTCGCAGGCGCTGATTTCGATCATCAAGCAGGCCGGCGCTACCGTTGCCGGCCTGGGCATCGTCATCGAGAAGTCGTTCCAGGGCGGCCGTGCCGAGCTGGACAGCCAAGGCTACCGCGTTGAATCGCTGGCTCGGGTGAAGTCGCTGGAAGGTGGCGTGGTCAGTTTCATCGATTGATCGTGTCGTCTTCTTCGCGGGCAAGCCCGCTCCTACAGGCTCACCGCAGGCATCAAGCTTGCGCGGTCCCTGTGGGAGCGGCGGTGCGGCGATCCGACTTGCCCGCGAATGGCTTCACACTGCCCTATCTGGCTGCCGCCAACCCCGCCAGCAGCAACCGCTGATAAAGCTCTTCCTTCAGCCCATGCGGCTTATCCAGATGCATCCTCGCCAGATGCGCTTCATACCCCTCCGGCCCCGGCGCATCCAGCGCGGCCTTACCTAGCTCCAGCACCTCGCTCAAACGGAACTTACTCTTCAGCCAGTTCAACGCCCGCAGCAAGTCCCGCTCCTCTGCCGTGAAATCAGTCCCCAGCGGATACTCGGGGAACAGCCGCGCATGCCGCCCTCGAATGGCCTCCAGCCGCTCCGGCGTGTTGTCGGTAAACCGCGCATCCAGTTCAAAGTCCCTGGCCAACTTGCCGGCCCTTTTAGCCTGCTCGATCAGCTCGGCCTGGAACCGCGAATCACTGATCGCCAGCAACCGTGCAATCACTTCACTGTCGGTCTGCCCGCGCAGGTCGGCGATGCCGTACTCGGTCACGACGATATCGCGCAGGTGCCGAGGGATGGTGCAATGGCCGTAGCTCCACAACAGGTTCGAGCTGACGTCGCCTCCCGCCTCACGCCAGCTGCGCAGCAGCAGGATCGAGCGCCCGCCCTCCAGCGCATGGCCCTGGGCGACGAAGTTGTACTGCCCGCCTACCCCACTGAGCACGCGGCCGTCTTCAAGCTGGTCGGCCACGCCGGCGCCGAGCAGGGTCATGCTGAACACCGTGTTGATGAAGCGAGCATCCCGGCGCTGGCGGCGTTTCAGTTCTTCCTGGCCATACAGCTCGTTGATATAGCTGATACGGGTCATCGCAAACTGCGCGCGCTGTTCCAGCGGCATTTCGCGCAAGCGCTGGTAAAACGCCCTTGGGCCGAGGAAGAATCCACCATGCACCAGCACGCCCTGCTCGTCGGCCGGGCGCCGCACCACGCCGGCTTCAACCAGCGCCAACAGGCCGTTGACGAACATCTCGCTACAGCCGTAAAGCCCTTGAGCGAAGGTATTTAGCCCTCCTTCGCGCTCGATCAGCGCCTGCCAAGGGCCGACATCCAGCTCATTCATCAAGGCTCGATAGCCTGCATTGTCGCCCTGTCGCGCCAGCAACGCGGCGGCCACAGCATCGCCCATGGCGCCGATGCCGATCTGCAACGTGCCGCCATCGCGCACCAGGGTGCTGGCGTGCAAGCCAATGCAGTGGTCCTGGGTGGTGACCGGCATGTTCGGCGTGGAGAACAGCCGGCGTTGCTCGACCTCATCGATCAGCAGGTCGAATGCCTCCATGCCCAGCTCCGCGTCGCCGGGCATGTAGGGCAGCTCGGCGTGCACCTGGCCAAGCATGAGGATGGTTTCGCCGGCTTCGCGGCGCTTGGCGATCATCGGCAGTAGGTCGAGGGTGATGTCGGGATTGCAGGAAAGGCTCAAGTGCACCGGCTTCTCCGGCGTGGCGGCCACCAGCTGGGCGATGAGGTTGAGGCCCTTGGCGTTGATGTCGCGGGCGGCGTGGCTGTAGTTGCTGCTGACGTAGGCCTGCTGGGCGGAATCACTGTGCAGAAGGCTGCCGGGCTGCATGAAGAACTGCTCGACGCGGATGTTGGGTGGCAGCGTGTCGTTGCGCAGGTCGGCGAGGTAGGTGAGTTCTTCGTAGTCGGCGAAAACGCGTTCGATGAAGGGTTCGAGGAAGCGCCGTTGCAGGCCATCGCCCAAGGGTGGGCGGCCCAGGGACAAGGCTGTGTAGAGGGTCAGGCGCCGCTCGGGCAGATCGCGAACCCGGGCGTACAGCGCGTTGACGAAGGCATTGGGTTTGCCAAGGCCCAGTGGCAGGCCCATGTGGATGTGGGCCGGCAGGCGAGATAGCACCTGCTCTACGGCTTGATCGATGGAGCAGAGGTGCATCTGGGCCTCCTGAGTCTTCTATGGGTTCAGGGGTTGGACAGGCGCTTGGGTTGATTCGTTGCCAGTGCGGGCCTCTTCGCGGGGCAAGCCCGCTCCCACAGGTTCTGCTGCGCTGGGGACTCTGTGGGAGCGGGCTTGCCCGCGAAGAAGCAGATACTGACTCCACATAAACAAAGCCCGCCATGGGAGGCGGGCTCGGTGTGATTCAGCTGTATCTCAAAGCCCAGACATCTTCTTGATCGCACCCTTCAGGTCATCATCCGAGCAATCCGCGCAGGTGCCTTTCGGTGGCATGGCGTTAATGCCGGTAATGGCCTTGGCGAGGATGCCGTCCAGGCCACCCTGGTGGTCTGCACGCTCTTTCCACGCAGCAGTATCACCAATTTTCGGCGCACCCAGCAGGCCCGTGCCATGGCACGCATTGCAGTGCTTGGCAATGATGTCATCCGGCGTCTTGGCACCGCCCCCGCCCGCCGTGGCAGCCACTTCCATGCCTTTGCATTCCTGGCCCTGGACGCACACCTGACCGACCGGCTCAAGGCGCTTGGCGAGGTCGTCATTGGTCGCAGCGGTTGCGCTGATTGCCCAAAGGGCGAAAACGGCTGCTGGTACGGCCAGCATCTTCTTGATTTGGTTCACGCGTACACCCTCATGGTGGCTAATCACGCCCGCGGCCACGGTAGTGCGAGCGTTGAAAAGTATAGCGGGAACCCAGAAGGCGTGAAACGACCCTACTTGGGAAAGGGGTATTGCCGAGTCAATGCACTGCGCTGGATCAAAAATTCGACGGCGTGGCGGCACTGATCAGCCGGGCAGGCTCATCGAAAGGGTTGCGAAAGCGGTGCGGGCGGGTGCTTTCGAAGTAGTAGCTGTCGCCTTGTTCGAGGATGAAGATCTCGGTCCCCACCACCAGTTCCAGGCGGCCTTCGAGGAGGATGCCGGTTTCTTCGCCGTCGTGGGTGAGCATCTCGGCGCCGGTGTCGGCACCCGGTGGATAGACCTCGGTGAGAAACGCGATCGCCCGGTTGGGGTGCGACTTGCCCACCAGCTTCATGGTCACCGCGCCGTCGGAAATGTCGATCAGTTCGTCGGCCTTGTAGACGATCTGCGCGGACCTTTCAGCTTCAAGTTCGACCGAAAAGAACTCGACCATCGACATGGGAATCCCGCTAAGCACCTTGCGCAGCGAGCTGATCGAAGGACTCACGCTGTTTTTCTCGATCATCGAGATGGTGCTGTTGGTCACCCCCGCGCGCTTGGCGAGTTCACGCTGGGACAGGCCCTTGAGCTTGCGGATGGCTTGCAGTCGTTCGCCGACGTCCAAAGCTGGAGCCTCCTGAAACGGTGAGATGGCGGGGTGAATGTGAACGATATCATGGCAATGCCGTTCAGTATTTACAACACACCGCCCCTCAGGCTGTCTGCTTCAGCGTGTCATTCGCCGAAATAGTCCAGTGGTACGCGCTTCAAGTTGCAGAAAATCTGGTACGGAATGGTGCCAGCGTGCATCGCCACTTCGCTGGCCAGCACCTGCTTGCCCCACAACTCGACCGGGCTGCCGATGGTAGCCTCGGGCACGTCGGTCAGGTCGATGCACAGCATGTCCATGGACACGCGGCCGATCAGCTGGCTGCGCTTGCCCGCGACCATCACTGGAGTACCGGTGGGGGCCTGGCGAGGGTATCCGTCGGCGTAGCCCATGGCGACCACACCCACGCGAGTCGGCCGCGGGCTGATGAACTGGGCGCCATAACCCACCGGCTCGCCGGTGGGCAGCTCACGCACGCTGATGACCCGCGATTGCAGGGTCATGACCGGCTGCAGGCGCTCGGCCTGGGCCTGCTGCACCTCGAATGGCGTGGCGCCGTAGAGCATGATGCCTGGGCGCACCCAATCGCTTGGGGCCTGCGGCCAAGCCAGCACGCCGGGCGAGTTGCGCAGGCTGCATTCGGCCGCCAGGCCCTGGCGGGCGGCGTCGAACACGGCGATCTGTTGGGCGGTGGCGTCGGCATCCAGTTCGTCGGCGCGGGCGAAGTGGCTCATCAGCACAATGCGCGAAACCTTGCCACTGGCCAGCAGGCGCTGGTAGGCCGCGTGGTAGTCCTTGGGGTGCAGCCCGGCACGGTGCATGCCGGTATCGAGCTTGAGCCAGAGGGTCAGCGGCTTGTGCACCGACGTTTGTTCGATGGATTCCAGTTGCCACAGCGAATGCACCACGCACCACAGGTCGTGCTCGGCTATCAGCGCCAGCTCGCTGGCTTCGAAGAAGCCTTCGAGCAGCAAGACCGGGGCTTTGATGCCCGCCGCACGCAGCTCCAGCGCCTCTTCGATGCAGGCCACGGCAAAGCCGTCAGCTTCCGGCTCCAGGGCCAGGGCGCAGCGCACGGCGCCGTGGCCATAGGCATCGGCCTTGATCACCGCGAGGGCTTTGGCGCCGGTCAGTTCACGGGCGAGGCGGTAGTTGTGGCGCAGGGCCTGGAGGTCGATCAGGGCGCGGGCGGGACGCATGGCGGCTGCCTTATGGTGGTTCGGGTTGAAATAAGTGTTGCCTTCTTCGCGGGCAAGCCCGCTCCCACAGGATCTGCGCAGTTCCACAGATTGCACTGTACCTGTGGGAGCGGGCTTGCCCGCGAAGAGGCCAGTACAGGCGACCTTATTGCTGGTGGGCAGGCTCGGTCCGCCCGTGCTTGGCCACTTCCCGAGTATTGCCATACCGGGAAATATCCAGCCCCTCAGCACTGATCTGCGGCTTCTTGCGCGCAATCAGGTCGGCCAGCAAGCGACCGGAACCACAAGCCATGGTCCAACCCAACGTGCCGTGACCGGTGTTGAGGAACAGGTTACGGAACTTGGTCGCACCCACGATCGGCGTGCCGTCCGGGGTCGCCGGGCGCAGGCCGGTCCAGAAGCTGGCCTCGCTCAGGTCACCGCCGTGAGGATAAAGGTCGTTGACGATCATCTCCAGCGTTTCGCGCCGACGCGGGTTCAGCGACAGGTCAAAACCGGCAATCTCCGCCATGCCGCCCACGCGGATGCGGTTGTCGAAACGGGTGATGGCGACCTTGTAGGTCTCGTCGAGAATGGTCGAGGTCGGCGCCATGTCGGCGTTGGTGATCGGCACGGTCAGCGAGTAGCCCTTGAGCGGGTACACCGGCGCCTTGATGCCCAGCGGCTTGAGCATTTGCGGCGAGTAGCTGCCCAGCGCCAGCACGTAGCGGTCGGCGGTTTCCAGCTTGCCGTCGATCCACACACCGTTGATGCGGTCGCCGGCGAAGTCCAGCCGCTGGATGTCCTGGCCGAAGCGGAATTCGACACCCAGCTTCAACGCCATGTCGGCCAGTTTGGTGGTGAACAGCTGGCAGTCGCCGGTCTGATCGTTGGGCAGGCGCAGAGCACCGGCGAGGATGTCCTTGACGCCAGCCAACGCCGGTTCGACGCGGGCGATACCCTCGCGGTCGAGCAGTTCATAAGGTACGCCGGACTGCTCGAGCACAGCGATATCCTTGGCGGCAGCATCCACCTGCGCCTGGGTGCGGAACAGCTGGGTGGTGCCCAGGGTGCGGCTTTCGTAGGCGATACCGGTTTCGGCGCGCAGTTCGTCGAGGCAGTCGCGGCTGTACTCGGACAGGCGCACCATACGCTCCTTGTTCACCGCATAACGGCTGGCGGTGCAGTTGCGCAGCATCTGCGCCATCCACAGGTACTGGTCGACGTCGCCGGTCAGCTTGATGGCGAGAGGCGCGTGGCGTTCCAGCAGCCACTTGATGGCTTTGAGCGGTACGCCTGGGGCTGCCCAGGGCGAAGCGTAGCCTGGCGAGATCTGGCCGGCGTTGGCAAAGCTGGTTTCCATGGCCACCGCCGGTTGGCGATCGACCACCGTGACCTCGTAACCTTGCCGGGCCAGATAGTAGGCACTGGCGGTTCCGATGACACCGCTACCAAGTACCAGAACTCGCATTGTTGATCCCTCGCACGCGGCGCACCGCATTTTTGTTGAAATGGCATGGATGCGCGCAGTATAAAAATTAGAGGCCAGTGCAATTCACTATATAAAAGCCTATATTTGGCGAGAATTCTCGGCAAAATCGCCTTTCACGGAGGGGCATCCCCTATGAGAACCCAGCACCAGAGCAAGCGTGAACTGGACAAGATCGACCGCAACATCCTGCGGATCCTGCAGAATGACGGGCGTATTTCCTTCACCGAACTGGGCGAGAAAGTTGGGCTTTCCACCACCCCTTGCACCGAGCGCGTCCGCCGCCTGGAGCGCGAGGGCATCATCATGGGCTACAACGCCCGGCTCAACCCGCAGCACCTGAAGGGCAGCCTGCTGGTGTTCGTCGAAATCAGCCTGGACTACAAGTCGGGCGACACCTTCGAGGAGTTCCGCCGCGCGGTGCTCAAACTGCCGCACGTGCTGGAATGCCACCTGGTCTCGGGCGATTTCGACTACCTGGTGAAGGCGCGTATTTCCGAGATGGCGTCATACCGCAAGCTGCTGGGCGACATCCTGCTCAAGCTGCCGCACGTGCGCGAGTCGAAGAGTTACATCGTGATGGAAGAAGTGAAAGAAAGCCTCTGCCTGCCGATCCCGGACTGAGGCTAGACCAGCACCTGGCGGGTGGTGGCAATGAACCGGTGAACCAGCTGCTCGGCTTCGGGCTCGATCATCGGTTGCGGGCCGCGCCCGCGTGGGCAGGCCATGCGTGGGGTGGTACCGAACAGGCGGCAGATCATCGGCCGCTCTTCGTACACCGTGCAGCCTTCGGGACCCAGGTGCACGCAGTCCAAGCGTTCCAGCGCAGCGTCCTGCTCGGCCTGCGACTTGCGCGGCAGGCGGGCCATCTCTTCGGCTGAAGTGGTCACCGGCCCGCAGCAATCGTGGCAGCCGGGTTCGCATTCGAAAGAAGGGATGAGTTCACGCAGGAACTGGATCTTGTGGCGGTTGCAGGACATGGCTGGGTACAAAGCAGGAATTCAGGCAAGATTATAGGCCCATTCGCCCAGGACCTGCCCAATGATCCACAGCGCGCAGCACGCCGCCTCCTACTACGCCGCCAGCAGCGCGCCACACGCCGACTACCCCTTCCTGCAAGGCGAGCACAGCGCCGACGTGTGCATCGTCGGCGGCGGCTACTCAGGCCTGAACACCGCCATCGAGCTGGCCGAACGCGGCCTTTCGGTGATCCTGCTGGAGGCGCGCAAGCTGGGCTGGGGCGCCAGCGGGCGCAATGGCGGCCAGTTGATCCGTGGCGTCGGCCATGGCCTGGAGCAGTTCCTCCCGGTGATCGGTGAAGAAGGCGTGCGCAGCATGAAGCTGATGGGCCTTGAAGCCGTGGAGATCGTCCGTGAGCGTGTCGAGCGCCACGCCATCGCCTGCGACCTGACCTGGGGCTACTGCGACTTGGCCAACAAGCCCGGTGAGCTGCAAGGCTTTGCTGAAGACGCCGACGAACTGCGCAGCCTGGGTTACCGCCACGAACTGCGCCTGGTGCAAAAAGACGAAATCCACAGCGTGGTCGGCTCCGACCGTTACGTCGGCGGCCTGATCGACATGGGCTCGGGGCACCTGCACCCGCTCAACCTGGCACTCGGCGAAGCCGCCGTGGCCAGCCGCCTCGGGGTGCAGCTCTACGAGCAATCGGAAGTCAGCCGCATCGAGTACGGCCCCGAAGTGAAGGTGCACACCGCCCAGGGCCGGGTGCGCGCCAAGACCCTGGTGCTGTGCTGCAACGCCTACCACAACGACCTCAACCGCGAGCTGGGCGGCAAAGTGCTGCCTGCTGGCAGCTACATCATCGCCACCGAGCCGCTCGGTGAGGAGCGCGCACGCCAGCTGCTGCCGCAGAACATGGCGGTGTGCGACCAACGCGTGGCACTGGACTACTATCGCCTGTCCGCCGACCATCGCCTGCTGTTCGGCGGCGCCTGTCATTACTCCGGCCGCGACCCGCAGGACATTGCCGCCTACATGCGGCCGAAGATGCTCAAGGTATTCCCGCAGTTGGCCGACGTGCACATCGACTTCCAGTGGGGCGGCATGATCGGTATTGGCGCCAACCGTCTGCCGCAGATTGGCCGCCTGGCCAGCCAGCCGAACGTCTATTACGCCCAGGCCTATTCCGGTCACGGTCTCAACGCCACGCACCTGGCCGCACGCCTGCTGGGCGAGGCGATCAGCGGCCAGCAGAGCGGGCGTTTCGACCTGTTCGCCAAGGTGCCGCACATCACCTTCCCCGGCGGCAAGCATCTGCGCTCGCCGCTGCTGGCGTTGGGGATGCTCTGGCACCGGCTGAAAGAGCTGGTCTAGATCACCTGAGTACCTGTGGAAGCGGCTTTAGCCGCGAAACAAACGACGCGGTGAATGACACCGGCTTCGCTGGTGTTCGCGGCTGAAGCCGCTCCACAGGTTGGGAGTCAATCTCTCCAGAAAGGTTTGCTACCTTCTTCCCGAGCCTGTTCCCAGCTCAACCCGATATCCCGCAACTGGTTGTCATCCAACTGCAGCAGCGCCCTGCGGGTGTGCCAGCGGTGCAGCATCAAGCCCCAACGGCCAAGGCCTGCCGGCGCATCGAAAACCTGGGCCTGCTGCCCCGCTTCCAGTTCCTTGGCCATCAGTTGCAAGCGCACATCGCTCATGCCACCCATCGCTGCGTTCTCCCATTCAGTGGTTACCGTGGAGAAAGCATGCGCGCTGGCAGCGTCGACAATACAGAACCACCACAGGGTTATTATTCCCATACAGAATTGGCGGCACACGGGCTGAATGCTGTATTTTCAGCGCAACTGTACTGGTCGCTGCTGCAATGCTGCGCAGGAGTATGCCGTGACGCTCTACCTGAACCTAGCCGAGCTGCTCGGCGCCCGCATCGAGCAAGGCCTGTACCGCCCCGGCCAACGCCTGCCGTCGGTACGCGCCCTGAGCGTGGAACACGGCGTCAGCCTGAGCACCGTGCAGCAGGCTTACCGCATGCTGGAAGACAGCGGCATGGTCTCGCCACGGCCCAAGTCCGGCTACTTCGTCAGCGACCACCGCCACCTTGCCGCCCTACCCGCCGTCAGCCGCCCGGCCCAGCGCCCGGTGGATATCTCGCAATGGGAGCAAGTGCTGGAACTGGTCCGCAGCACCCCGCGCAAGGATGTGATCCAGCTTGGCCGCGGCATGCCCGACATCGACAGCCCCAGCCTCAAGCCCTTGCTGCGCAGCCTCGCCCAGCTGAGCCGGCGGCAGGACATGCCGGGGCTGTATTACGACAACATCCACGGCAACCTCGCCCTGCGCGAGCAGATCGCCCGGCTGATGCTCGACTCCGGCTGCCGCCTGAGCCCGGCCGACCTGGTGGTGACCACCGGCTGCCACGAAGCGCTGTCGTGCAGCATCCGCGCGGTGTGCGAGCCCGGCGACATCGTCGCGGTCGACTCGCCGAGCTTCCACGGCGCCATGCAGACCCTCAAAGGCCTGGGCATGAAGGCGCTGGAAATCCCCACCGACCCAACCACTGGCATCAGCCTCGAAGCCCTGGAGCTGGCGCTGGAGCAGTGGCCGATCAAGCTCATCCAGATCACCCCGAGCTGCAACAACCCGCTCGGCTACATCATGCCCGAAGCGCGCAAGAAGGCCCTGCTGAGCCTTGCGCAACGCTACGACGTGGCGATCCTCGAAGACGATGTATACGGCGACCTGGCCTACACCTACCCGCGCCCGCGCACCCTCAAGTCATTCGACGACGACGGTCGCGTGCTACTGTGCAGTTCGTTCTCCAAGACCCTCGCCCCCGGCCTGCGCATCGGCTGGGTGGCGCCGGGGCGTTACCTGGAGCGCGTGCTGCACATGAAGTACATCAGCACCGGCAGCACCGCCACCCAGCCGCAACTGGCCATCGCCGACTTCATCGCTGCCGGCCATTACCAGCCGCACGTGCGGCGCATGCGCAGCCAATACCAGCGTGGTCGCGACCAGATGAGCGACTGGGTGAGCCGCTACTTTCCGCCAGGCACCCGCGTCAGCCGACCCCAGGGCGGGTTCATGCTATGGGTAGAGTTGCCTGAACATTTCGACACGCTGCGGCTCAATCGCGCTTTACTGGAACAGGGCGTGCAAGTGGCGGTGGGCAGCATCTTCTCGGCTTCGGGCAAGTTCCGCCACTGCCTGCGAATGAACTTTGCCGCACGGCCAACGCCACAGATCGAGGACGCGGTGCGCAAGGTGGGTGAAACCGCCCTTCGTCTACTGGATGAAGACAGCACCGACGGGTAACGTTGCGCCGCTCTCCAGGGTCCAACTTCTCAGGCATTTGCTGCACAGGACGATCCACCATTGAGATTCCAGCGCGTTCTGCCTCTGCTGCTGGCCCTGCTCGGCCTTGCAGGCTGTGCCAGCGTCGGCGCACCCCGCGAAACCAGCCAGGCCCTGCCGGCCAAGGATTCTGCCTTCGGCCGCTCGGTACTGCGCCAGGCCATGCCCTATGCAGGGCGCTCAGGCTTTCGCCTGCTGCCCAACAGCAACGAGGCGTTCCGTGCCCGCGCCGAGCTGATTCGCAACGCTCAGGCGAGCATCGACCTGCAGTACTACATCGTCCATGACGGCCTGAGCACCCGCGCCCTGGTGCACGAGCTGCTGCGCGCCGCCGACCGTGGCGTGCGTGTGCGCATCCTGCTCGACGACACCACCAGCGATGGTCTGGACACCATCATGGGCACCCTCGATGCCCACCCGAACATCCAGATCCGCGTGTTCAACCCACTGCACCTGGGGCGAAGCACCGGTGCCACGCGCGCCGTAGGGCGGCTGTTCAACCTGTCGCGCCAGCACCGGCGCATGCACAACAAGTTGTTCCTGGTGGACAACAGCATGGCCATCGTCGGCGGGCGCAACCTGGGCGACGAATACTTCGATGCCGAGCCCAACCTCAACTTCACCGACATCGACCTGCTCGGGGTCGGCCCGGTGGCCGAGCAGCTGGGGCACGGTTTCGACCAGTACTGGAACAGCGCCCTCAGCCGACCTATCGGTGACTTCCTCTGGCAACAGCCCGATGCCGACGACCTGCGTGCCAGCCGCCATCGCCTGGAGGTGTCGCTGGCCGAGGCGCGGGTGAAGCGCAAGGCGCTGTATGACCGCTTGATGGCCTACCAATCCCAGCCGCGCCTGGATGTCTGGCGCAACGAGCTGATCTGGGCCCACAGCTCGGCACTCTGGGACGCGCCGAGCAAGGTACTGGCCGATGACGAACCAGACCCGCATCTGTTGATGAGCCAGCAGTTGGCGCCGGACCTGGCCAGCGTGCGCAAGGAGCTGATCCTGGTGTCGGCCTACTTCGTACCAGGCGAGCCGGGGCTGCTGTACCTGACTGGCCGTGCCGATGCCGGGGCTTCGGTCAAACTGATGACCAATGCACTGGAGGCCACCGATGTGCCAGCGGTGCATGGCGGCTATGCGCCGTACCGCCGCGCACTGCTCGAACACGGCGTGCAACTGTTCGAGCTGCGCCGCCAGCCGGGCGACCCCAGCGCCGGGCGACTGAGCTTCCATGGCAGCTCCGATTCGAGCCTGCACAGCAAGGCGATCGTCTTCGACCGGCGCAAGACCTTCATCGGCTCGTTCAACTTCGACCCGCGCTCGGTGCTGTGGAACACCGAGGTGGGCGTGCTCGTGGACAGCCCTGAGCTTGCAGAATACACCCGCGAACTAGCGCTGCAGGGTATGGCGCCTGCGTTGAGTTATCAGGTGAAGCTGGCCGATGACAAACTGGTCTGGGAGACCGAGGACAACGGCCAGTTGCACACGCTGGTGGCGGAGCCGGGTGGGCTGTGGCGGCGCTTCAACGCCTGGATCAGCAAGGCCGTGGGCCTGGAAAAAATGCTCTGAGGCTCAGGCAGGCGCAGCTTCGAAAGCCCCGCGCCGCCGAGTCAGCACCACCAGCCCCGCCGCCCCGGCCGCCATCAGCCACAACAGCGCATGGCCGCTGACCCACTGGCTCCCGGCCCCGGCCAGCAACGGCCCGAGCAGGCAGCCGATGCCCCAGAGCTGCGCCACGTGGGCATTGGCGCGCACCAGCGCATCATCACGATAACGTTCGCCGATCAGTATCAACGACAGGGTGAACAAGCCACCGGCGCTGGCCCCGAACAACACCCACAGCGGCCAGATCACCGGCGTCTCCAGCAGCAGCGGAATCGCCAGGCTGGACACCATCAAGATCACCGCACAACCGGTGAACAGTTTTTGCCGTGACATACGGTCGGCCAATGCACCGATCGGCAGCTGCAGCACCGCATCACCCACCACCACGGTACTGACCATGAACAGGGCGATCTCGGTACTGAAGCCCTGCTGCAGGCAGTACACCGGCAGCAGGGTAAGGATCATCGCCTCGAAGGCGGCGAACAACGCGATGGCCCAGGCAATCACTGGCAGCCGACGGCAGAAGGCGAACAAGTCGCCGAAGGTGACGCTGCAGGCATTGGTGCTCGGGGCCCCGCCACGCCCCAGCAATAGCAAGGGGGCCAGCAGCAACAGGCCGGTCGCGGCCCAGAAGCCGAAGTCATCGTCAGAGCCGAGAAAACCCAGCACCAGCGGCCCGGCCAGCTGGCTCAAGGCATAGCTGCTGCCATACAGCGCCACCAGGCGGCCGCGCCACTGCTCGACCACCAACTGGTTGATCCAGCTTTCACCGAGGATGAACACCACAGTCAGCGACATGCCGATCAGCAAGCGCAGCGCCAGCCACAGCGGGTAGCTCGGCAACAGCGCCAGCAGGCCAATCGACATCGCCCCGCCCCACAGGCATAGGCGCATGGCCGCAGGCACGCCGACCCAACCAGCCAGGCGGCTGGCCAGGCTGGCGCCGAGCAGCACGCCGAGCGCCGGCATGGCGGCCATCACGCCGATGGCAAAGCTGCCGTAGCCCCAGGCCTCCAGGCGCAGGGACACCAGCGGCATGCTCACGCCGAGCGCGAGCCCGACGCTCAGCACCGATGCCAGCACGGCAAAGTAGGTTCCCCAGCGCATAAAGGCCTCCCAGGCAGAATTCTCATGACCCATTCGCGGGCAAGCCCGCTCCCACAGGCACCCCACTGTTTTCAAATACAGTGGATGACCTGTGGGAGCGGGCTTGCCCGCGAAAAGGACCTACTGGATTACAGTTTGATCCAGGTCGCTTTCAGCTCGGTGTACTTCTCCAGCGCATGCAGCGACTTGTCACGGCCGTTGCCCGACTGCTTGAAACCACCGAACGGCGCGGTCATGTCGCCGCCGTCGTACTGGTTGACCCAGACGCTGCCGGCGCGCACGGCACGGGCGGTCTTGTGGGCCTTGGAAATGTCCGAGGTCCAGATACCAGCGGCCAGGCCATACGGGGTGTCGTTGGCGATGGCGATGGCCTCTTCGGCGGTGTCGAAGGCGATCACCGACAGCACGGGGCCAAAGATTTCTTCCTGGGCGATCTTCATGGCGTTGGTCACGCCGTCGAAAATGGTCGGCTCGACGTAGGTGCCACCGGTCTCTTCCAGGGTGCGCTTGCCGCCAGCCAGCAGCTTGGCGCCGTCCTGGTGGCCGGCGTCGATGTACGACAGCACGGTATTCATCTGCTGGGTGTCGACCAACGCACCGACGGTGGTCTGCGGATCCAGCGGGTTACCTGGCTTCCAGCCTTTGAGGGCCTCGACCACCATGGGCAGGAACTTGTCCTTGATCGAACGCTCGACCAGCAGGCGCGAACCGGCGGTGCAGACTTCGCCCTGGTTGAAAGCGATGGCGCTGGCGGCGGATTCGGCAGCGGCTTGCAGGTCCGAGGCGTCGGCGAAGACGATGTTCGGGCTCTTGCCACCGGCTTCCAGCCAGATGCGCTTCATGTTCGACTCGCCCGCGTAGATCATCAGCTGCTTGGCGATTTTGGTCGAACCGGTGAACACCAGGGTGTCAACATCCATGTGCAGGGCCAGGGCCTTGCCGACGGTGTGGCCGTAGCCTGGCAGCACGTTCAGCACACCGGCCGGAATACCGGCTTCGATGGCCAGCTGGGCGATGCGGATGGCAGTCAGCGGCGATTTTTCGGATGGCTTGAGTACCACCGAGTTACCGGTGGCCAGGGCCGGGCCGAGTTTCCAGCAGGCCATCAACAGCGGGAAATTCCACGGCACGATGGCACCGACCACACCTACTGGCTCGCGGGTAACCAGGCCAAGTTGGTCATGTGGGGTTGGCGCGACTTCGTCGTAGACTTTGTCGATGGCTTCGGCATTCCAGTGCAGGGCTTGCGCCGCGCCTGGGATATCGATGGTGGAGGAGTCGCCGATCGGCTTGCCCATATCGAGGGTTTCGAGCAGCGCCAGCTCTTCTACGTTCTTGCGCAGCAAGTCGGCGAAGCGGATCAGCTTGGCCTTGCGCTTGGCCGGGGCCAATTGCGACCAGACGCCGGAATTGAACGTGGCGCGGGCGTTTTCCACGGCGCGGTTGGCGTCGGCCAGATCGCAGCTGGCGACCTTGGCCAGGAAGCGTCCGTCGACCGGGCTCAGGCAGTCGAATGTTTCACCGGATGCGGCGTCGGTGTATTCGCCGTTGATGAAGGCGCGACCTTCGATCTTCAGTTGCTGGGCACGTTGTTCCCAGTCCGCACGGGTCAGGGTGGTCATACGAAACTCCTCCTCTTGTTTAGGTGCAACGCCGCACTGAGGACTCACTGGCGTTGTCAGAATTCTGGCCGGGCGACAAGCGCACACGGGCAAGCGATACCCTAAACCAGGCCAGGCAAACTATCAATATATTTGACACGAATGGCCTAAACGCCTACTGATGTTCATTTTATTAAACAACAACAGGAGCCGTACCATGAGTATCGCCAGCATCATCGACTTCGCCCAAGTGCTCACCGAAGCCGAACGCTACCGCCCGGCGGCGGAAAAAATCCTCAAGGGCGAGCCGGACCAGGCCGTCTACAACCATTACTCCAGCCCGTGTGGGCAGTTCGCTGCGGGCGTGTGGGAAGGTGAAGTCGGGCAATGGACGGTGAACTACACCGAGCATGAATATTGCGAGATCGTCCAGGGCGTTTCGGTGCTGCGCGATCAGGATGGCGGCGCCAAGACCCTGCGTGCCGGTGATCGGTTTGTTATCCCGGCGGGCTTCAAGGGCACCTGGGAGGTTCTGGAGCCGTGCCGAAAGATCTATGTAATTTTCGAGCAGAAGTAATTATGTAACACAGGTGCGTTTCATCGCTGGATGACGATGGCCCAGCCCACTCCGGGCCATCAGCAACCACAAGGTAACGCACCATGACCAACGACGAAGTCCAACAAGCCCTCGCCCACCTGATCGGCACCGCCTACCAGCCCTCGGTGAAAGACACCATCACGTCCCTCACCGGCCGCACCCGCATCGTCGGACCAGGTGAGCCAAGCACCCGCATGTTCGACCCTAACCGGATTCACGTGAGGGTGGACGCCCAGGGCCTGATCACCAGCTTCATGTTCGCCTGAGCCTGAACCGCAGGCATAAAAAAACCCGCGTCCTTTCGGATGCGGGTTTTTTTTCAGGTCGCCGATCAATTACTTGATCTTGGCTTCCTTGTACACCACGTGCTTGCGAACAACGGGATCGTATTTCTTGATCTCGATTTTGTCCGGGGTGGTGCGCTTGTTCTTGTCGGTGGTGTAGAAGTGGCCGGTACCGGCACTCGAAACCAGACGGATCAATTCACGCATGATGTTCTCCCTTAGACCTTGGCGCCAGCTTTACGGATGTCAACCAGAACGGCGTCGATGCCGCGCTTGTCGATGATACGCATGCCTTTGGCGGAAACGCGCAGACGCACGAAACGGTTCTCGGATTCAACCCAGAAACGGTGGTGCTGCAGGTTCGGCAGGAAACGACGACGGGTTTTGTTGTTTGCGTGGGAAATGTTGTTCCCGGTTACTGGACCCTTACCAGTAACTTGACAGACTCTCGACATGACTCAGCCCTCTAAAACCACATGCCCAACCCGGCATGGGTTGGCCGCTTAATCTCTCAGTCTTTGGCGCCAGGCGCCGTGATTCTGGAGGTCTTATCGACCGGATCCGCTGATGCGACAGGCCGAGCCCCTAGAAAAGAGCGCTGCTTTATACCAGAAAGACTGCGTTGCAACAACAGATGATGAGCATCTGACTGAGACAAATCGTGCGCGGGCAGCATAGCGACTCGCCCGGCGCGCTGTCGACCACTCGTCGCCAGGCGGTCGAAAAAGAGGGTGGTCATTTGCCGATGCGCACACTAGGGTAGGACGTTTCCAGACTGCACCGGCAGATGGGCCACAGATCAGCCAAGGAGCCACCATGCGTGCTGCCGCCCTTTCCTTATTGTTCACCTCGCTGTTTGCCGCAGGCGTTGCCCAGGCAGCTCCGCTGAGCGTCTGCAGCGAAGCCAGCCCTGAGGGCTTCGACGTGGTTCAGTACAACTCGCTGACCACCACCAATGCGTCGGCCGACGTGCTGATGAATCGCCTGGTCGAATTCGACGCCACGCAAGGCAAGGTCGTACCGAGCCTGGCGCAAAGCTGGACGGTGTCGGCCGATGGCCTGGTCTACGACTTCAAGCTGCGTGATGGCGTCAAGTTCCACACCACGCCGTACTTCAAGCCCAGCCGCGAATTGAATGCCGATGACGTGCTGTTCAGCTTCCAGCGCATGCTCTACCCCGCCCACGCCTGGCACAAGACTGCGCCCGGTGGCTACCCGCACGCGCAGTCGTTGCAACTGGGCAGCCTGATCAAGTCGATCGAGGCCGCTGACGGCGACACTGTGCGCTTCACCCTGACCCATGCCGACGCCACGTTCCTGGCCACCCTGAGCATGGGCTTCGCTTCGATCTACTCCGCCGAGTACGCCGACAAGCTGCTCAAGGCCGGTACCCCGGACAAGCTCAACAGCCAGCCGATCGGCACCGGACCGTTCGTCTTCCAGCGCTTCCAGAAGGACGCCGTGGTGCGTTATCGGGCCAACCCCGACTACTTCGACGGTAAACCGGCGGTCGACCCGCT
Source organism: Pseudomonas sp. NPDC090752 (assembly GCF_055584805.1). Taxonomy (NCBI): domain Bacteria; kingdom Pseudomonadati; phylum Pseudomonadota; class Gammaproteobacteria; order Pseudomonadales; family Pseudomonadaceae; genus Pseudomonas; species Pseudomonas sp. NPDC090752. The sequence continues at coordinate 221,711 of NZ_JBVJLI010000002.1, forward strand.
GATTTTCGCCATCACCACCGACGCCAACGTGCGCCTGCAGAAGCTCAAGCGCGGCGAGTGCCAGGTGGCCCTGTCGCCCAAGCCACTGGACGTCGCCGAGGCGGGCAAGGACGGCAACCTCAAGGTCGCCACCACGCCGGCCTTCATGACCGCGTTCGTCGCCATCAACAGCGAACACCCACCGCTGGACAAGCCCGAGGTGCGCCAGGCGATCAACCTGGCCTTCGACAAGCAGGCCTACCTCAAGGCCGTGTTCGAAGACACCGCCACTGCCGCCAACGGCCCCTACCCGCCCAACACCTGGAGCTATGCCAAGGACCTGCCCGGCTACCCGCTGGACCTGACAAAAGCCAAGGCGCTGCTGGCCAAGGCCGGTTTGGCCGAGGGTTTCAGCACCACGATCTGGACCCGCCCTTCGGGCAGCCTGCTCAACCCCAACCCGAGCCTCGGCGCGCAGATGTTGCAGGCGGACCTGGGCAAGATCGGCATCAAGGCTGAGATTCGCGTGATTGAATGGGGCGAGCTGATTCGCCGCGCCAAAGCCGGCGAGCATGACCTGCTGTTCATGGGCTGGGCCGGTGACAATGGCGACCCAGACAACTTCCTCAGCCCGCAGTTTTCCTGTGCGGCAGTCAAGTCGGGGACCAACTTCGCGCGGTTCTGCGACAACCGCCTGGATCAGTTGATCAGCGCCGGGCGCACGACCAACGATCAAAGCGTGCGCAGCCGGTTGTACCAGCAGGCGCAGACGTTGATCCAGCAGCAGGCGCTGTGGGTGCCATTGGCGCATCCTACGGCGGCGACGTTGTTGCGGGAAGGAGTCGAGGGGTATCAGGCGAGCCCGTTTGGGCGATTGGATTTCAGTAAGGTTTCGGTGAACCGCTGAACCTGTGCCGACCTCTTCGAGGGCAAGCCCGCTCCCACAGGTATCGCACCCGCCTCAAGTGCTGTGCGGTCCCTGTGGGAGCGGGCTTGCCGAGACGTCGGACCGCCGCGAAGAGGCCGGTACTGTCAGCACAAAGCCCTAGACCACGATCCACCCCCGCTCCACCATCGACAACGGCTCCCCGTCGCCAACGATGATGTGATCCAGCACCCGCACATCGATCAGCGCCAGCCCTCGCTTCAACGACACTGTCAGGTGCACATCATCCTGGCTCGGCTCGCTGTTACCCGAAGGATGGTTGTGGCACAGAATCAGCGCCGCCGCGTTGTGTTGAAGTGCCCGCCGCACTACCTCCCGAGGGTAGACACTTGCCCTGTCTATCGTGCCTCTGAACAAAATCTCGAACGCCAACGGTCGATGTTTGGTGTTCAGAAACAGACAGCCGAACACCTCGCTCGCCTCATGTCGCAACATGGCTTTCAGATAACTGCGCACTGCCGCCGGGCTGTCCATGACCGACTCGCGCTCAATGGTGGTTGCCAAGTGCCGTCGCCCGATCTCCAGCAGGGCCTGCAACTGGCTGTACCTCACCGGCCCTAGTCCAAGCTCACCAACGAAGGCTTCCCGACTGGCCTCCAGCAGCTGACGCAGCCCGCCAAACTTAACCAGCAGCCCTCGTGCCAGCTCCACGACATTGCGGCCGCGGACGCCCGAGCCGAGAAACACGGCCAGTAGCTCCGCATCAGTCAGGCTGCCTGCCCCACGCAACAACAACTTTTCCCTCGGCCGTTCATCCGCCGGCCACTCCCTGATATTCATCCCTGCTCCCTGGTCCTGCTGCGGCCCGTTTGGCCCCTGTGTTAATCTATTTCGCCTCGTACATGCGACGTTGTGCCGCAGGCATTCGTGCAACGTCGCCGCCCGCTCTCACTGGAATAAGGCAAGCCTATGCAGCGGCTGTATCGCAAGCGCATCGTTCTCGGCGTGGGGGGCGGCATTGCCGCCTACAAGAGCGCCGAGCTGATCCGCCGTCTCCTGGAGCACGGCGCGCAGGTGCGCGTCGTCATGACCCGTGGTGGCGCTGAATTCATCACCCCGCTGACCCTGCAAGCATTGTCCGGCCACCCGGTGCACATGGACCTGCTCGACCCTGCCGCCGAAGCGGCCATGGGCCACATCGAGCTGGCCAAGTGGGCCGACCTGGTGCTCATCGCCCCGGCCACTGCCGACCTCATGGCGCGCATGGCCCAAGGCATGGCCGACGACCTGCTGACCACCCTGGTGCTGGCCACCGACGCCACGGTCGCCGTGGCGCCTGCGATGAACCAGGCGATGTGGCGCGACCCGGCGACACAAGCCAACCTTGAACTGCTCAAGACCCGCGGCATCCAGGTGTTTGGCCCGGCCTCCGGCAGCCAGGCCTGCGGCGACGTCGGCCTGGGCCGCATGCTCGAAGCCACCGACCTGGCCTGGTGCGCCGCCGAGAGTTTCAAGCGCCAGGCGCTCACCGGCAAACACGTGCTGATCACCGCCGGCCCGACCCAGGAAAACATCGACCCGGTGCGCTACATCACCAATCATAGCTCCGGGAAGATGGGTTTCGCCCTGGCCGAAGCGGCCGCCGAAGCCGGGGCTCGGGTGACCCTCGTCACCGGCCCGGTGCACCTGCAGACGCCCGACCGGGTCAACCGCATCGACGTGGTCAGCGCGCGGGACATGCTCGCCGCCTGTGAAGCCGCCATGCCCTGCGACCTGTTCATCGCCTCGGCAGCGGTCGCGGACTACCGCCCAGAAGTGGTTGCTGCGCAAAAGCTCAAGAAGGATCCTACGACCGGCGACGGCATGCTGCTGCAGATGGTGCGCAATCCCGATATCCTTGCCACCATTGCTGGCCGCGCCGACCGCCCGTTCAGCGTCGGCTTCGCCGCCGAGACCGAACACCTGCTCGATTACGCCACGCGCAAGCTCAAGGACAAGAACCTCGACCTGATCGTCGCCAATGATGTGGCCAACCCCAGCATCGGCTTCAACAGCGAAGAAAACGCCCTGACCGTGATCGACCGCCAGCAGCACCAGACCCTCTTCGCGCAGACCAGCAAGGGCAAGATCGCCCGGCAACTGGTCGCCTTCATCGCCGAACGGCTCAACAAGGTTCAATAAGTTACATGCACGCTCTTCAAGCCAAGATCCTCGACCCACGCCTGGGCAGCGAATTTCCGCTGCCGCAATACGCCACCCCTGGCTCCGCTGGCCTCGACCTGCGCGCCCTGCTGAAAGAGGACACCGTCCTCGAGCCGGGCCAGACCCTGCTGATCCCGACCGGCCTGTCGATCTACATCGGCGACCCGGGCCTGGCGGCCATGATCCTGCCGCGCTCGGGCCTGGGCCACAAGCACGGCATCGTACTGGGCAACCTGGTCGGGTTGATCGACTCGGACTACCAGGGCGAGTTGATGGTGTCGTGCTGGAACCGCGGCAACACGCCATTCACCATCGCCGTTGGCGAGCGTATCGCCCAGCTGGTGCTCGTGCCGGTGGTACAGGCGCATTTCGATATCGTCGAGGCCTTCGATGAAAGCCAACGCGGCACCGGCGGCTTCGGCCACTCCGGCAGCCACTGAGCCGCCCGGCGGCCGTTTCAGGCCATGGATGGCGAACTCTCTGGCGAAACCACCGTCCAAGCGTTCAGTTTACGCCTCCCCAGGCAGCCCTTGACTACTGGAGCTCCCGAGATGAACGACATGGCCCAACTGGTCCCTGCTTTGCCTGACAGCATTTTCCGCGCCTACGACATCCGCGGCGTGGTCGGCAAGACACTGCACGCTGAAACTGCCTACTGGATCGGCCGAGCCATCGGCGCGCAGACCCTCGCCCAGGGCGAACCACAGATTTCCGTTGGCCGTGACGGCCGCCTGTCCGGCCCGATGCTGGTCGAGCAATTGATCAAAGGCCTGGTCGACGCCGGTTGCCAGGTCAGCGACGTCGGCCTGGTACCGACCCCCGCGCTGTACTACGCCGCCAACGTGCTGGCCGGCAAGTCGGGGGTGATGCTCACCGGCAGCCACAACCCTTCGGATTACAACGGCTTCAAGATCGTCATCGCCGGCGATACGTTGGCCAACGAACAGATCCAGGCCCTGCTGACCCGCCTGAAAACAGACGACCTGACCCGTGCCGAAGGCAGCGTGCAGAAGGTCGAGATCCTTGAACGCTATTACCAGCAGATCGTCGCCGACGTGAAACTGGCGAAAAAACTCAAGGTGGTGGTGGACTGCGGCAACGGCGCGGCCGGCGTGATCGCGCCACAGCTGATCGACGCCCTGGGCTGCGAAGTCATCCCGCTGTTCTGCGAGGTGGATGGCAACTTCCCCAACCACCATCCGGACCCAGGAAAACCAGAAAACCTCGAAGACCTGATCGCCAAGGTCAAGGAAACCAACGCTGACATCGGCCTGGCCTTCGACGGTGACGGCGACCGCGTCGGCGTGGTGACCAATACCGGCAACATCGTCTACCCCGACCGCCTGCTGATGCTGTTCGCCCAGGACGTGCTGGCGCGCAATCCGGGTGCCGAGATCATCTTCGACGTCAAATGCACCCGCCGCCTGACTCCGCTGATCGAACAGCACGGCGGCCGTGCGCTGATGTGGAAGACCGGCCACTCGCTGATCAAGAAGAAGATGAAGCAGACTGGCTCGCTGCTGGCCGGCGAGATGAGTGGGCACATCTTCATCAAGGAGCGCTGGTACGGCTTCGACGACGGCATCTACAGTGCCGCACGCCTGCTGGAGATCCTCAGCAAGGCCAATCAGGATGCCGAAAGTCTGTTCGCCGCGTTCCCGAACGATATTTCCACGCCGGAAATCAACATTGATGTGACCGACGAGGGTAAATTCAGCATCATTGATGCACTGCAACGCGACGCCGACTGGGGCGAAGCCAGCCTGACCACCATCGATGGTGTGCGGGTTGACTATGCCCAAGGCTGGGGCCTGGTGCGCGCCTCCAACACCACGCCGGTGCTGGTGCTGCGCTTCGAGGCCGAAAGCGACGCCGAATTGCAACGTATCAAGGATGTTTTCCGCGCGCAGTTGCTGCGGGTTGCCCCTGAGCTGCAACTGCCGTTCTGACCGACTATCTGTTCCTTACAGGAGCCCTGCATGACCCTCGATCGCGATGCCGCTTCCCATGTAGCCGAAGTTTTGTCCGAGGCGCTGCCTTACATTCGCCGCTTTGTCGGCAAGACGCTGGTGATCAAGTACGGCGGCAACGCGATGGAGAGCGAAGAGCTCAAGACCGGCTTCGCCCGGGACATCGTGCTGATGAAGGCCGTGGGCATCAACCCGGTGGTCGTGCACGGCGGCGGCCCGCAGATCGGCGACCTGCTCAAGCGCCTGTCGATCGAAAGCCACTTCATCGATGGCATGCGCGTCACCGACGCGGCGACCATGGACGTGGTTGAAATGGTCCTGGGTGGCCAGGTCAACAAGGACATCGTCAACCTGATCAATCGCCACGGCGGCAGCGCCATCGGCCTGACCGGCAAGGACGCGGAGCTGATCCGCGCCAAGAAGCTCACCGTAAGCCGCCAGACGCCAGAGATGACCCAGCCGGAGATCATCGACATCGGTCATGTCGGCGAGGTGGTCAGTGTCAACACCGACCTGCTGAACATGCTGGTGAAGGGTGATTTCATCCCGGTGATCGCGCCAATCGGCGTGGGTGCCAACGGTGAGTCCTACAACATCAACGCTGACCTGGTTGCCGGCAAGGTAGCCGAGGCGCTGAAAGCCGAGAAGCTGATGCTGCTGACCAACATTGCCGGCCTGATGGACAAGCAAGGTCAGGTCCTGACCGGCCTGACCACCGAGCAGGTCAACGAACTGATCGCCGACGGCACCATCTACGGTGGCATGCTGCCGAAGATCAAGTGCGCGCTGGATGCCGTCCAGGGCGGCGTGACGACCTCGCATATCATCGACGGTCGCGTGCCGAATGCGGTGCTGCTGGAGATCTTCACCGACAGCGGCGTGGGCACCCTTATCAGCAACCGCAAGCGTCACTGATTCACCTGATTCATGCACATCGCCGGCTTGCCGGCGATGTTTTTTTCAAAAGTCATGGCACAATGCCTGCTCGCTGAACTGTGTTCTGTCTTTTGGAGAAAACGCGTGAAATACGCATCACACGGACTCGTGCTGGCAGCCGCCCTGGCTGTCGGGTCCATCGCCGGCTGCGCCACCGAAACATCCACCGCCGTTGCCGTGCAAAAGGGCGAGAGCGTCAACCGCCCCTACAGCGGCTTGCGTGCGCCGATTGCCGTCGGCAAGTTCGACAACCGCTCAAGCTACATGCGCGGCATCTTCTCGGACGGCGTCGACCGCCTCGGCGGCCAGGCCAAGACCATCTTGATCACCCACCTGCAGCAGACCAACCGCTTCAGCGTGCTCGATCGCGACAACATGAGCGAGATCCAGCAGGAAGCAGCGATCAAGGGCCAGGCCCAGCGCCTCAAGGGCGCCGACTTCGTGGTGACCGGCGACGTCACCGAGTTCGGCCGCAAGGAAGTCGGTGATCACCAGCTGTTCGGCATCCTCGGCCGCGGCAAGACCCAGATCGCTTACGCCAAAGTGGCACTGAACATCGTCAATATCAGCACCTCCGAAGTGGTCTACTCGAGCCAGGGCGCAGGTGAGTACGCCCTGTCCAACCGCGAAATCATCGGTTTCGGCGGCACCGCCAGCTACGACTCGACGCTCAACGGCAAGGTCCTCGACCTGGCCATGCGCGAAGCCGTAAACAAGCTGGTGGGCGCAGTAGAAAGTGGCCAGTGGAACCCCAAGGCTCAGTAACCAGTTCATTCCAGGAAGGACGTACTCATGCTTATCACCCTCCCGGCCCTGCGCAGCTGCGCGGGCCTGCTGCTGGGCGGCCTGCTGCTGACCGGCTGCAGCGGCCCGAAGACCCTGTACCAATGGGAAAGCTACCAACCCCAGGTCTACGGCTACCTTAAAGGCGATGCGAAAGAAGAACAGGTCACCGCCCTGGAGCGCGACCTGGAGAAGATCAAAGCCAAGAACGGCGCCGTGCCGCCGGGCTACCACGCCCAGCTAGGCCTGCTGTACTCCAGCCTGGGCAAGGATGACCAGATGATCCAGCAGTTGCGCACCGAGAAGGCCCTGTTCCCGGAATCGGCCGCCTACATGGACTTCCTCATGAGCAACGCCAGCAAGGGGGCCGTGAAATGATCAAGCGCATCACCCAACTGCTGGTCGGCGCCTGCGTGCTGGCCTTGTTCGCTGGCTGCGCCGAGCGCAAGACCATCGACTACTCGGCCTACAAGCAGAGCCGGCCGAAGTCGATCCTGATCCTGCCACCGCTGAACGAGTCGCCGGACGTCAAGGCGACCTACAGCATGCTGTCGCAGGTCACCTACCCGCTGGCGGAAGCCGGTTACTACGTGATGCCGGTAGCACTGGTGGACGAAACCTTCCGCCAGAACGGCATGACCACCCCTGCCGACATCCATCAGCTGCCGACCACCAAGCTGCATGAGATCTTCGGCGCCGATGCCGGCCTGTACGTCACCGTGTCGGATTACGGCACCCGCTACATGGTGCTGAGCAGCGCGACCATCGTTACCGCCAACGCCAAGCTGATCGACCTGAAGACCGGCACCACCCTGTGGACCGGCAGCGCCACCGCCTCCAGCCAGGAAAACCAGCAGGCGCAGGGCGGCCTCATCGGTATGCTGATCACGGCGGCGGTGAACCAGATCATCAGCAGTGTGCAGGACGATGCAGGCTACCCGATCGCGGGCATGACCAGCGCTCGCCTGCTGTCGCCGCACGCCAATGGCGGCATCCTCTACGGGCCTCGTTCGCCGAAATACGGCACCGATTGACCGACTGCAAATGAAAAAGGCGACCTTCGAGGTCGCCTTCTTCGTTACCGGGCCAGGATCAGATCCCGTACTGTGCCCGATAGGCCTCCACAGCCGGCAGGTGCTGCTTGAGCTGTGGGTCATCGGCCAGGAACTCCAGTACCTGGGTCAGCGAAACGATGCTGACTACCGGAATACCGAAGTCGCGCTCCACTTCCTGGATCGCCGACAGCTCGCCATTGCCGCGCTCTTCGCGGTTGAGTGCGATCAACACGCCGGCGGCCTTGGCCTGCTGGGCGTTGATGATCTGCATGACTTCACGGATGGCGGTACCAGCCGTGATCACGTCGTCGATGATCAGCACCTCACCGGCCAGCGGCGCGCCGACCAGGCTGCCGCCTTCGCCGTGATCCTTGGCTTCCTTGCGGTTGAAGCACCATGGCACGTCGAGTTGGTGTTGATCGGCCAGGGCCACTGCGGTGGTCGCCGCCAGGGGAATACCCTTGTAGGCCGGGCCGAACAGCACGTCGAACGGGATCTTGCTGTCGACGATGGCTGCAGCGTAGCAACGCCCCAGCTCGGCCAAGGCGGAACCTGTGTTGAACAGGCCGGCATTGAAGAAATACGGGCTGGTACGCCCCGATTTCAGGGTGAATTCACCGAAGCGCAGCACGCCGCGATCGATGGCAAAACGGATGAAGTCGCGCTGATACGGCTGCATGTAAGGTCCCGGACACCACGGATTTAGCTAAATGGGTTGAGCTCGGGTATCATACACGCACGAGATTTTTGGGGCCATTTATGCGGATCATCAGTGTGAACGTGAATGGCATTCAGGCTGCAGCCGAGCGTGGATTGCTCAGCTGGTTGCAAGCCCAGAATGCCGACGTCATCTGCCTTCAGGATACCCGCGCCTCGGCCTTTGAACTCGACGACCCAGCTTTCCAGCTCGATGGCTATTTCCTTTATGCCTGCGACGCGGAGGTGCCCGCCCAAGGTGGCGTGGCACTTTACTCGCGCATGCAGCCCAAGGCAGTCATCACCGGCCTGGGCTTCGAGACAGCCGACCGCTACGGGCGTTATCTGCAAGCAGATTTCGACAAAGTCAGTATTGCCAGCCTGCTGCTGCCTTCGGGCATGAACGGCGACGAAGACTTGAACCAGAAGTTCAAGTTGATGGACGACTTCGGCAAGTACCTGGACAAGCAGCGCCGCAAGCGCCGCGAGTACATTTACTGCGGTTCGTTCTATGTGGCGCAGCAGAAGCTCGACATCAAGAACTGGCGTGACAGCCAGCAGTCGCCGGGTTTCCTGGCGCCGGAGCGGGCCTGGATGGATGCGATTACCGGCGAGATGGGCTACGTCGATGCCCTGCGCGAAGTCAGCCGTGAAGGCGACCAGTACAGCTGGTGGCCAGACAACGAGCAGGCCGAAATGCTCAACCTGGGCTACCGGTTCGACTACCAGATCCTCACCCCGGGCCTGCGCCGTTTCGTGCGCAATGCCCGCCTGCCGCGCCAGCCGCGCTTCTCGCAACATGCGCCGCTGATCGTCGACTATGACTGGACGTTGACCATCTGAGTCCTGCTCAGACACAAAAAAGCCGACATCACTGTCGGCTTTTTCGTGTCTACGCGAACGATCAGTCGGCCAGTGCGGCCTGCTGCAGTTCGAAGATCTCGTTCATGCCCTTTTGCGCCAGCGCCAGCATGGCGTTGAAGTCTTCAGGCTGGAACGGCGCACCTTCAGCGGTGCCCTGTACTTCGATGAAGCCACCGGCGCTGGTCATGACCACGTTCAGGTCGGTCTCGGCGGCGGAGTCTTCCAGGTAGTCGAGGTCAAGCACCGCTTCGCCCTGGTACATGCCCACCGAGACAGCGGCAATCATGTGCTTGAGCGGATTGCCGGCCTTCAGGCCGCCGCGCTTCTTGATCACTGCCAGGGCATCGACCAGCGCGACCATGGCGCCAGTGATCGACGCGGTGCGGGTGCCACCATCGGCCTGAATAACGTCGCAGTCGATGTACAGGGTAATGTCACCGAGCTTGCTCATGTCCAGCGCGGCACGCAGCGAGCGGCCGATCAAACGCTGGATTTCGAGGGTGCGACCACCTTGTTTGCCACGGCTGGCTTCGCGCTGGTTACGCTCGCCAGTGGAGCGCGGCAGCATGCCGTACTCGGCGGTCAGCCAACCTTGGCCCTGGCCTTTGAGGAAGCGCGGCACACCGTTCTCGACGCTGACCGTGCAGATGACCTTGGTGTCACCGAACTCGACCAGTACCGACCCTTCGGCGTGCTTGGTGTAGTTGCGGGTGATGCGGATCGAGCGGAGCTGATCGGCGGCGCGACCACTTGGACGTTTCATCTGGGATACCTGTACTGGGACTTTGAATCTGCCCAGCATTATAGAGCCCGCTGCCCGCAGAGGACATGCCTATTGTCGCGCCCTCGGCAGCCCGTCGCTTTTTCTGACCTGCAAGCAGGTGCTCTGTAACATGGTCGGATTGGGCGCCGGAGGGCGCACTGCGCTACAATCCCGCGCCTTCCATTCAATTACGCGAGGTACTCTCCATGGTGCACAGCATGACCGCTTTTGCTCGTGTCGAGCGCGCCGGCAGCCAAGGCACCCTGGTCTGGGAACTGCGCTCGGTCAACCACCGCTACCTTGAACCGCACCTGCGCCTGCACGACGCCCTGCGCGACCTCGAAGGCGCAGTGCGTGAAGGCCTGCGCCAGGGTCTGTCGCGCGGCAAGGTCGAATGCACCTTGCGCTTGCACGAAGACAGCAATGGCAAACCGCTGAAAGTCGACCGCGAGCGCGCCGCGCAACTGGTCGCCGCCGCCGAAGAGGTGGCCGGCCTGATCAAGCAGCCAGCGCCGCTCAACCCGCTGGAAGTGCTGTCCTGGCCGGGTGTGCTGGTGGCCGATGCAAGCGACCCGCAGGCGCTCAACGCCGAAGCCTTGGCACTGTTCGACGAAGCCCTGGCCGAACTCAAGGCCGGGCGTCAGCGCGAAGGCCAGGAGCTTGCCCGGCTGATCAACGAGCGGCTGGACAACATGGCCACCGAGGTCACCACCCTGCGCGCCCTGGTGCCGCAGATGCTGGCGGCTCAGCGGCAGAAGATCGTCGACCGCTTCGGCGACCTCAAGGCCGAGCTCGACCCGCAGCGCCTGGAGCAGGAAATGGTGCTGCTGGCGCAGAAAAGCGACGTTGCCGAGGAGCTCGACCGACTCAGCACTCACGTCAACGAAGTGCGCCGGGTGCTCAAGTCCGGCGGCGCTGCCGGCCGGCGCCTGGACTTCCTGATGCAGGAACTCAACCGCGAGGCCAACACCCTGGGCTCCAAGGCCTTCGACCCGCGTAGCACGCAAGCGGCGGTCAACCTGAAGGTGCTGATCGAACAGATGCGTGAACAAGTACAGAACATCGAGTAAGGCCACCCCGACCATGAATCACAGCAGCGGCACCCTCTACATCGTTTCGGCACCTTCGGGTGCTGGCAAGACCAGCCTGGTAACCGCCCTGACCAAGGACGACCAGCAGATCCGCGTCTCAGTCTCGCACACCACCCGCGCCATGCGCCCGGGTGAGCAACACGGAGTGAACTACCACTTCGTCGTTCACGAGGAATTCAAGGCACTGATCGAACAAGGTGACTTCCTCGAGCATGCCGAGGTCTTCGGCAACTTCTACGGCACCTCGCGCAGCGCACTGCAGCAGACCCTCGACCAGGGCTTTGACCTGATCCTGGAAATCGACTGGCAAGGCGCCCAGCAAGTACGAAAGCTGATGCCCGACGCGCTGTCGGTATTCATCCTGCCGCCGAGCCAGGAAGCCCTGCGCCAGCGTCTGGATGGCCGTGGCCAGGACAGCGAAGAGATCATCGCCGGCCGCATGAAAGAAGCGGTCAGCGAGATGGTGCACTACGACGAGTACGACTACGTCATCATCAACGATGACTTCGGCGTGGCGCTGGAGGAGTTGAAGGCGGTGTTCGTGGCCAACCGCTTGCTGTTGAAGAAGCAGCAACAGCGCAACAGCGGGCTGCTGAAAGAACTGCTTGCCTGATTTATTGGGGCCGCGTTGCGGCCCTTCGCGGGCAAGCCCGCTCCCACAAGAAAAGCACAAGTCTTTCGTGCAGTGACTTACCTGTGGAAGCGGGCTTGCCCGCGAAGGGCTGCAAAGCAGCCCCAATGACTTATTCCTGCAGCTGCAAAGTCGCCTGCTGACGCAGGGTCGCCCCCAGGAAGTAAGCCGGCGCGCGCATCCGCGACAGCATCATCAGCACGATCCCCAGTGCCGAGATGATCGCCGCAATCACGAACACCAAGCCCAATCCGGCCACATGCGAGCCACTGCCAAAGTCCGGCGAGGCGCTGTCGATGGCGGTGCGCACGAAGATCACCGACAAAATCACTCCACCCAGCAGCGGGCACACCCCGCGCATGAAGAAGTGGCGCAGGCTGGCGAACAGGCTGTGGCGGAAGTACCACACGCAAGCGAACGCGGTCAGTGAATAGTAGAAGCAGATCATCATGCCCAGCGCGGTGATGGTGTCAGCCAGCACGTTCTCGCTCAGGCTGCGCATGGTCACGTAGAACAGGCCCGCAGCCACACCGGCGCAGATGGTCGCATAGCGCGGCGTCTGCGAACGCGGGCAAACACTGGCGAACTTCTGCGGAACTGCGCCATAGTAACCCATGGCAAGCAACGTGCGCGCCGGCGAAACGAAGGTCGACTGCAGCGACGCAGCGGTGCTAGCCAGTACTGCGATGGACATCAGGATTGCCAGCGGCCCCATCACCGGACCGGCCAGGTGGGCAAAGACGTTCTCCTGGATGCGCGGGTTGTTCAGGCCCAGGCCATGTTCGCTGATACCCGCGAACTGCAGAGTGGCGATGGCAGTGACCAGGTACAGGCCGAGAATCAGCAGTACGGTCCAGGTCGCCGCCTTGCCCGGCACCTCTTCGCTGCCAATGGATTCTTCGCTGACGGTCAGGCACACATCCCAGCCCCAGAAGATGAAGATCGACAACGACAGGCCGGCAGCGAAGGCCGAGAACGACTCGACACCGAACGGGTTGAACCAGGCCAGATCGAAGGCCAGCGGCGGTGGCGCGGTGGTCTCGCTGAAGGCGGCGAAGGCAAAGCCGATCAACACCAACAGCTGCAACGCCACCAGACCATATTGCACGGTCATGGTGGTGGCCATGCCGCGGCAACAGATCCACACCGCCATGGCAATGAACACGCAACAGGTGGTGATATTGATCAACAGGTTGTCCGCCAGGGCCGCCAGCTCAGGGTTGCCGGTGATCTGACTGAGGAACAGGTAGAAGAAGTCGACGGCGACTCCCGCCAGGTTGGACAACACGATGGTGGTGGCGACGACCAACCCCCAACCGCCGATCCAGCCAATCATCGGGCCGAATGCACGGGCCGACCAGGTAAAGGACGTGCCGCTGTCCGGCTCGGCTGAGTTCAGCTCGCGATAGCCCAGCGCGACCAGCAGCATGGGCAGGAAGCCGACGATGAACACGGCAGGCAGGTGCGCACCGACCTCCCGCACGGTGGGGCCAAGGGCGCCGGTCAAGGTGTAGACCGGGGCGATCGTGGAAATGCCCAGCACCACGCTGGCCAACAGGCCGAGGCGGCCCTTTGCCAGGCCTTTGCTGCGCTGAGTGCTGCCCGAGCCGGCCGCATCGGGTGGGCGGCCAGCTTCTGTGTAATTGCTCATGAGTATTTGCCGTAACTATTGGAATTGTTGTCACAGGCCTTGCGAACAAGGCGCTTTCACTCATTGAAAGCTTGCGAATCGGTGTTGGTCATCCAAGACCTTTGGGTAAGACCCTACCGTGCAGCATGGGCAATGCAGGCCTCGCGGAAGGCCTGGAACAGGCGCAGCGAGACCGGGTTGTCGGCAAAACGCCATTCCGGGTGCCACTGCACGCCGAGCACAAAGCCCGGCGCATCAGGCATCGACACCGCTTCGATCAGGCCATCCGGGGCCCGTGCCTCGACACGCAGGCCAGGGGCCAGGCGGTCGATGCCCTGGCTGTGCAGCGAGTTGACCTCAAACTGCGCAGCCAGGCCCAGGCGCTCGAACACCCCGCCCGGCGCAATGCCGACAGGGTGACGAGGGCCGTACTGCACCTCCAGGGGTGCGTCCTCAGGTTCTCGGTGGTCCAGGTAGCCGGGCAGCTCCTGCACACGCTGGTGCAGGCTACCGCCAAGGGCCACGTTCAGTTCCTGGAAACCACGGCAAATGCAGAACACCGGCACGCCGGTGTCTATCGCTGCCTGCAGCAGCGGCAAGGTCAGGCGGTCACGTGCAAGGTCGTGCCGGGTCCCTTCCGCGCTGGGGGCGCCATTGTAATGATGCGGCTCGATATTTGAAGGCGAGCCGGTAAAAAGAATGCCATCGAGCCGTGCCAGCAGCGCCTGCGTGTCGCTGCCACCATCGCGGGCTGGCAGGATCAGCGGCAGCCCGGCAAAGCCGGCGGCCTCGACATACTTGTCGCCCACCGTGTGCGACGAGTTCTTTCCCACCTGCTGGCGGCAGGCGCTGACACCGATCAAAGGGACCGCAGTTGCGCTCATGGGCTTACACCGTGTGCAGGTACCAGTTGTACTCGAGGTCGGAAATCGACACTTCGAACTCGGCCAGTTCGCTTTCCTTGCAGGCCACGAAGATGTCGATGTAGTCCGGGCTGATGTATTGGTTGAGCACTTCGCTGTCATCCAGCGCGCGCAAGGCATCGCGCAGGTTGTTCGGCAGGCTCTGTTCCAGCTGCTCGTAGGAATTGCCTTCGATCGGCGCGCCAGGTTCGACCTTGCTGGTCAGACCGTGGTGGATGCCGGCGAGGATTGCCGCGAGCATCAGGTAGGGGTTGGCGTCGGCGCCCGCCACGCGGTGTTCGATGCGCACGTTTTCGCTGCTGTCGGTCGGCACACGAACGGCCACGGTACGGTTGTCCAGGCCCCAGCTCGGTGCGTTCGGCACATAGAACTGCGCGCCAAAGCGGCGGTACGAGTTGATATTCGGGCAGAGGAAGGCCATCGACGCCGGCATGGTCTCAAGCACGCCGCCAATGGCATGGCGCAGGGCGTCGCTTTGCAGCGGGTCTTCATGGCTGAAGATGTTCTTGCCGGTCTTCTTGTCCAGCAGCGAGATGTGTACGTGCAGGCCGTTGCCCGCCTGGCCCGGGTAAGGCTTGGCCATGAAGGTGGTGTCCATTTCATGGTCGTAGGCGACGTTCTTGATCAGGCGTTTGAGCAGGATCGCGTAGTCGCACGCCTTGAGCGGGTCGGCGACGTGGTGCAGGTTGACTTCGAATTGTGCCGGGGCGCTTTCCTTGACGATGGCGTCGGCGGGCAGGCCTTGCTCTTTGGCCGCTTCCAGCATGTCCTGCAGGCAGTCGGCATATTCGTCGAGGTCGTCGATCAGGTAGACCTGGGTCGACTGCGGACGTTTGCCGGAGAGCGGCGAACGCGGTGGCTGCGGGCGGCCGTTGAGGTTGTCCTGGTCGATCAGATAGAACTCCAGCTCGAACGCGGCGCAGATATCCAGACCCAGGTCGTCGAACTTGCTCACCACCTGGCGCAGCACCTCACGCGGGTCGGCGAAGAACGGCTCGCCTTCGATCTCGTGCATGGTCATCAGCAACTGGGCGGTGGGGCGCTTCTGCCAGGGTTCGTTGCACAGCGTGCCGGGGATCGGGTAGCAGATGCGGTCGGCATCGCCAATGTCCAGGCCCAGGCCGGTGCTTTCAACGGTGGAGCCGTTGATATCGAGGGCGAACAACGACGCCGGCAGGTTGATTCCCTTCTCGTACACCTTGTGCAGGCTGGCCCGCTCGATGCGCTTGCCGCGTACCACGCCGTTCATGTCGGAGATCAGCAGATCGACGTACTGGGTGTCCGGATGGGCCTGGAGGAAGTCTTTCATCTCGCTGGAGGAACTGGCGCACGGGGTGACCGACGTCATGGTGTACATCCTTTGATTTGCTGCGGCGATGTGGGGATACGGCTGGCGCCTAACGGGCGACGATGGTTGCAGCTGTTGTTCTTTTCACTTTCCCATCGTGGGGATTGGTTACCCGACCGGGCGCATTGATTCCCAGGGGCGGTTCCACTATAAAATGGCCTCAACGCAACAGACATTGGCATTTCGGCAAGCAGAGCGTGCACCAATGCAATATCAGATCACCCATGCCGACCTTTCCCTGGTCCTGGCCCTGGAGCGCGGGCGCTCGTTGGCCAAGGCCGCCGAACTGCTCAAGGTCGACGTTTCGACCGTGTTCCGCTCGATTCGCAGGCTGGAGTCAGCGCTCGGTACCGCGCTGTTCGTCAAAAGCCGCAAAGGCTACTTGCCGACCGACACCGCACAGGCCTTGGCCGAACAGGCCGAACGCGCCGAGCAGGCGCTGGATGCCGCGCGCATCGCGATGACCAGTGGCGAGCAGGTGGTCAGCGGTACCGTTCGTCTGACCTGTACCGAAGCGGTGATGCACAGCCTGCTGCTGCCGGCACTGGCCGAGTTCATGCCGAACTACCCGGCGTTGTCGCTGGAAATGGGCACCTCGAACACCTTCGCCAACCTCAGTCGGCGTGATGCCGACATAGCCCTGCGGCTGACCAACACGCCACCGGAACACCTTGTCGGACGCTGTCTGGGCTCGACTTCCTACGTGATCTGCGGTCAGCCACAGTGGCGCGAACGCTTGGCCGAGGCGCACACCAGTGTGCCGTGGATTGCCCCCGACGACTCGATGCAGGACCACCCCACCGTGGTCTGGCGCAACCAGCAGCATCCGGGGCTGAGCCCGCGCTACCAGTGCAGCAGCATGTCGACCATCGCCCAGCTGGTGAGCACCGGGCTCGGCGTGGCGGCGCTGCCTGACTACATGGTCCACGCCCTGCCCGGCGTCGATGCGCTGAGCGGGCCGCTGGCCGGTTGCGACACCCAGCTGTGGCTGCTGACCCGGCCGGATTGCCGGGCGTTGCGCTCGGTGCAGACATTGTTCGAAGAGTTGACCCCGCGGTTGCGTGGCGCGATGTTGTGAGATACAAGATGAGGGCGTCTGTTCCGGCCCTTTCGCGGCTGAAGCCGTTCCCACTGGCAAAACAGCGCTTCCCTATTGGCTGGTGATTTTTTAAACTATCGAGTCCGCCTGCCCATATTGGGCTGCACGCCCATCGCATTTGCTACTGAGGAAGACCATGGCCCGCGTAACTGTTGAAGACTGCCTGGAACACGTGGATAACCGTTTTGAGCTGGTCATGCTCTCGACCAAGCGCGCCCGTCAGCTGGCGACCGGCGGCAAAGAGCCACGCGTAGCGTGGGAAAACGACAAGCCGACCGTCGTTGCTCTGCGTGAAATCGCTGAAGGCATCGTCACCAACGAATTCATCGCCGCTGAAGAGATCGTCACCGAGGATCCGGTCTTCGCCGCGTTCGAGGACGAGTCCAACGAGGCCGTCTAAGCCATGCCTGGTCGACGTCGCGCGGCACAAGGTCCTCTTCCTCGGCAAGAGGTGAAACCATGCCGGGCATAGAAGCCTTAGCCGAACGGCTGTCGACCTACCTGGGCCCCGAACAGGTCAACCTGGTTCGCCGGGCCTACTTTTACGCCGAACAGGCGCACGACGGGCAGCGCCGCCGCAGCGGCGAGCCCTACGTGACCCATCCGCTGGCCGTGGCCAGCATCCTCGCCGACATGCACATGGACCATCAGAGCCTGATGGCAGCCATGCTGCACGACGTGATTGAAGACACCGGTATTGCCAAGGAAGCCCTCAGCCAGCAATTTGGCGAGACCGTGGCCGAGCTGGTCGATGGCGTCAGCAAGCTGACCCAGATGAACTTCGAGACCAAGGCCGAGGCGCAGGCCGAGAACTTCCAGAAGATGGCCATGGCCATGGCCCGCGATATCCGCGTGATCCTGGTCAAGCTGGCCGACCGCCTGCACAACATGCGCACGCTGGAAGTGCTGTCGGGCGAAAAACGCCGGCGCATCGCCAAGGAAACCCTGGAAATCTACGCCCCCATCGCCAACCGGCTGGGCATGCACACCGTGCGCGTGGAGTTCGAGGACCTCGGCTTCAAGGCCATGCACCCGATGCGCTCGTCGCTGATCCACCGGGCGGTCAAGAGCGCACGCGGCAACCGCAAAGAGATCGTCGCCAAGATCGAGCACTCGCTGGCCAACTGCCTGGCCGCCGACGGCATCCAGGGCGAAGTGAGCGGCCGACAGAAACACCTCTATGGCATCTACAAGAAGATGCGCGGCAAGCGCCGCGCCTTCACCGAGATCATGGATGTGTACGCTTTCCGCATCATCGTCGACAAGGTCGATACCTGCTACCGCGTGCTCGGCGCCGTGCACAACTTGTACAAGCCGCTGCCCGGGCGCTTCAAGGATTACATCGCGATCCCCAAGGCCAACGGCTATCAGTCATTGCACACCACGCTGTTCGGCATGCACGGTGTACCCATCGAAATCCAGATCCGCACCCGTGAGATGGAAGAGATGGCCAACAATGGCATCGCCGCTCACTGGCTGTACAAGTCCAATGACGACGAGCAGCCTAAAGGCAGCCACGCTCGTGCCCGCCAATGGGTCAAGGGCATCCTCGAACTGCAGCAGCGTGCCGGCAACTCGCTGGAATTCATCGAGAGTGTGAAGATCGACCTGTTCCCCGACGAGGTCTACGTATTCACGCCCAAAGGCCGGATCATGGAGTTGCCCAAAGGCTCCACGGCCGTCGACTTCGCCTACGCAGTGCATACCGACGTCGGCAACAGCTGCATCGCCTGCCGCATCAACCGTCGTCTGGCGCCACTGTCCGAGCCGCTGCAAAGTGGTTCGACGGTCGAGATCGTCAGCGCCCCTGGGGCACGGCCGAACCCCGCCTGGCTCAACTTCGTGGTCACTGGCAAGGCCCGTACACACATCCGTCACGCGCTCAAGCAGCAGCGTCGCTCCGAGTCGATCAGCCTCGGCGAGCGCCTGCTGAACAAGGTGCTGACCGGTTTCGACAGCAGCCTGGAGAAGATTCCTCAGGAACGTATCAACGCGATCCTCGCCGAATACCGCCTGGAGCTGATCGAAGACCTGCTCGAAGACATCGGCCTGGGCAACCGCATGGCCTACGTGGTCGCCCGTCGCCTGCTGTCGGCCGAAGGCGAACAGCTGCCGGCGCCGGAAGGCCCGCTGGCGATCCGCGGCACCGAAGGCCTTGTGCTGAGCTACGCCAAGTGCTGTACGCCGATCCCCGGCGACCCGATCGTCGGCCACCTGTCGGCGGGCAAGGGCATGGTCGTGCACCTGGAGAACTGCCGCAACATCAGTGAAGTCCGCCACAATCCGGAGAAGTGCGTGCAGCTCTCCTGGGCCAAGGACATCACCGGCGAATTCAATGTCGAGTTGCGCGTCGAGCTGGAACACCAGCGCGGCCTGATCGCCCTGCTGGCCAGCAGCGTCAACGCCGCCGACGGCAACATCGAAAAGATCAGCATGGACGAACGCGACGGCCGCATCAGCGTTGTCCAACTGGTGGTCAGCGTGCACGACCGCGTGCACCTGGCTCGTGTGATCAAGAAGCTGCGTACGCTGACCGGCGTAGTCCGCATCACCCGCATGCGTACGTAGTCCGCCAACCGCAAGGAGTCATCATGAGCAAGACCGTCATCAACAGCGACAAAGCCCCTGCCGCCATCGGTACCTACTCGCAAGCGATCAAGGCCGGCAACACCGTGTACATGTCGGGCCAGATTCCGCTGGATCCAAAAACCATGGAGCTGGTCGAAGGCTTCGAAGCCCAGACCGTCCAAGTGTTCGAGAACCTCAAGTCGGTCGCCGAAGCTGCTGGCGGTTCGTTCAAGGACATCGTCAAGCTGAACATCTTCCTCACCGACCTGAGCCACTTCGCCAAGGTCAACGAGGTGATGGGCCGCTACTTCGAGCAGCCGTACCCAGCCCGCGCCGCCATTGGCGTTGCCGCGCTGCCGAAAGGCGCCCAGGTCGAAATGGACGCCATCCTGGTCATCGAGTGATGCCGCCGGTGACGGGCCCCTGCCCGTCACCCTCCTGTTCAAGGTTACCCCCACCATGCGTCAAGCACTGCCCCTCGCGCTGGCAGCCCTGCTTCTGAGCGGCTGCGCCAGCCACAAACCCGAAGATTTAAACGGCACCTGGATCAATCAGGACGCCATCAATGCCGCCGTCAAAGGTGGCAGCCTGCGACAGGCCCTGAACGAACACGGCCCGGTGTTCGAATGGAAACTCGATGTGGCCAACCAGCGGGCCAGCTTCAGCAACGGTTTCGAGGCCGCCGACGGCCAGTTCAGTGCCAATGACAAGCAATGGCAAGCCAGCTTCCAGGGCGGCCAGACCGAACAGCTTGCGCTCGATGGCAATGAGCTGAAGACCACTGACCAGAGCGGTGCCGAGCAGACCTTCGAGCGCAGCAAGCAACCTGGCAACACACCGCTGGGTGGCAGCTTCGAGAAGGCGCTGTACCAGGCTTACCTGGGTGGTGAATGGAAGATCGTCGAAGGTGAAGGCAAGGGCGGCGTGGTGCGCTTCGCCGACAACGGCACCGTAACCGGCCTGCCCGGTCCGGACCGTTATGCCCTGTGTCTGGCGGGCGACTGCGCCAGCATGGGCGGTAGTAACGACAGCCTATGGCTGGAGCGCAACCAGCGTGGTGCGCCGTTCATCTTCAAGCGCGATGACGACAAGCTGGAGATTTTCCGTGCGGTGAACCGTGCGCAGCCGGATGAGATGCCCGCGCTGGCGGCCGGTGCTCGGCAGTGGGTGCTGGAGAAGGATTAGGCCTCACCGGTCTCCGCGGGCAAGCCCGCTCCCACAGGCACAACACTGCCCTTGAGAACAGTGGTGTGCCTGTGGGAGCGGGCTTGCCCGCGAAGAGGCCGGTCGTATCAACTCTTCTCGTTCAGAATCGCCGCATACCCTTCCTTGTAACTCGGATACTCCGGCACCCAGCCCAACGCCCGCACCCGCGCATTGCTGCAACGTTTGCTGCCGGTCCGGCGCACCTGCTGCTCATCGGACCATTCGGTAACGTCCAGGTAGCCCCGCAACCAGCCGACCACATCAGCCAGCGGCGCCGGGTCGTCATCCACGCCTATATAGCAATCGTCCAGCGCCGCGCCTTCTGCGTCCTTTTGCAGCAGGAAAGCCAACAGGCTTGCAGCGTCCTCGGCATGGATGCGGTTGCCATACAACGGTGGCTGCTCGGCCACTCGATACCCCTGGCGTACCTGGCTCAGCAACCACTCCCGGCCCGGCCCATAGATGCCAGTCAAACGCACTACGCTTGCCGGAACACCGCTGGCCAGTGCCAATCGCTCGGCCTCCAGCATCACACGCCCTGAATAGCCTTCAGGCTCGGTGGCCGCAGTCTCGTCGATCCACTCACCTGCCTTTTGCGCAAAGACGCTGCTGCTGGACACGAACAGCAAGCGCCGCGGGTGCTGGCCACGCTCGGCAAGCCACCCCAGCACATGGCGCAAACCGTCAACATACGCGGCCTGGTAACCGGCCTCATCATGCTGACTGGCGGCCACGCAGTACACCAGATAGTCCGGCGAATGCTGCGGCCATGAGGATGGAATGCGTGAGTCGGAAAGGTCGGCCGCTATCGGTTCAACACCTGCAGGCAGGTGCTCGACCGAGCGCCGCAGGCCGCTGACATGCCAGCCTTCAGCCTGCAATTGGCGGGCTAACCGGCCCCCTACGTCACCGCAACCTACTATCAAAGCGGAAAGGTCTGACATCACTAAACTCCCTAGACCAAAGGATCAGGCTAGCCGGATTACACGATAGGCGGCTAGACCATGGGCGAAAAAAGCAACAAGATTACTTTTGTTAACAAGAATTACTTGCAATAATGGCACCCCTATCTGTTCTCGGCCTATCTCGAGGCCTTGGAGAACGCTCACTTTTTTTCTTCATCAGGTCCGGCCAGCATGACACGTACTCAACCTTCCGCTTCGCCAACCCCGTCGCGCGCCTGGCGCGCCATCGCCGCGCTGATGTTCAGCCTGGTGCTGGCCCCAGTGGCCATGGCCGATGAGCCTACTGCCAATGCCAGCACCCCCGCTGCCGCAACCGCTCCAGCTGCCCCGGCCGCAGAAGGCCAGGCTCCAGCGGCAGACGGGCAGGTTGCCACGCCGGTCGATGCACCTGCAGCAGTAGACCCAAGCGTCGAAGCGCTGGTCGAAGACACTTCGCTGGGCATGGCCCATGACCTGTCGCCATGGGGCATGTACAAGAACGCCGACATCGTGGTGAAGATCGTCATGATCGGCCTGGCCATCGCCTCGATCATCACCTGGACCATCTGGATCGCCAAAGGCTTCGAGCTGATGGGCGCCAAGCGTCGCCTGCGCGGTGAGATCGCCCAGTTGAAGAAGTCGGCAAGCCTCAAGGAAGCCAGCGACGTCTCCAACAAGGAAGGTACCCTGGCCCACACCCTGGTCCACGACGCCCTCGAAGAGATGCGCCTGTCGGCCAACGCCCGCGAGAAGGAAGGCATCAAGGAACGCGTCAGCTTCCGCCTTGAACGCCTGGTCCACGCCAGCGGTCGCAACATGAGCAGTGGCACCGGCGTGCTCGCCACCATTGGTTCCACTGCACCGTTCGTGGGTCTGTTCGGTACCGTATGGGGCATCATGAACAGCTTCATCGGCATCGCCAAGACTCAGACCACCAACCTTGCCGTGGTTGCCCCCGGTATCGCCGAAGCCCTGCTGGCGACCGCCCTGGGCCTGGTCGCCGCGATCCCGGCCGTGGTCATCTACAACGTCTTCGCCCGTTCCATCGCTGGCTACAAAGCACAGGTTTCCGACGCTTCGGCGCAGGTGCTGCTGCTGGTCAGCCGTGACCTCGACCACCAGGGCAGCGACCGCGCCGCCCCGCACATGGTGAAAGTGGGGTAAGCCATGGGCCTGCATCTCAACGAAGGTGGCGACGACCTCGCCGAAAACCACGAAATCAACGTCACGCCGTTCATCGACGTGATGCTGGTACTGCTGATCATCTTCATGGTTGCTGCACCCCTGGCCACGGTCGACATCAAGGTCGACCTGCCGGCTTCGACCGCCAAGCCGGCGCCGAGGCCCGAGAAGCCGGTGTTCGTCAGCGTCAAGGCCGACCAGAAGTTGTACGTCGGCGACGATCAGGTGCCTGCCCCCGCACAGCTTGGCGCGATGCTTGACGCCAAGACCAAGGGTGACAAGGAAACCACCATCTTCTTCCAGGCCGACAAAGGCGTGGATTACGGTGACCTGATGGAAGTGATGAACACCATGCGTGCGGCCGGCTACCTCAAGGTCGGCCTGGTCGGACTCGAGACGGCAGCCAAGAAATGACGAAAACGCGCTCAAACATGGCGCGCTACGGTAGCAGCCTGGCGATCGTGCTGGGTGTGCACGTGGTCGCCGTGGTGCTGACGCTCAACTGGTCGGTGCCCCAGGCCATCGAGCTGCCCCCGGCAGCCATGATGGTCGAACTGGCACCGCTGCCGGAACCCGCGCCACCACCACCGCCGAAGGCCGCTCCACAGCCGCCGGCACCGGTCGAAGAACCGCCGTTGCCCAAGCTGGTAGAGGCGCCGAAACCTAAAATCGCCATCGCCAAGCCGCCCAAGCCGAAGCCCAAGCCTCAACCACCGAAGCCTGAGAAGAAGCCTGAGCCGCCCAAGGATGAGCCACCGGCCAAGGAACAAGTGGTCGACACGCCGCCAAGCAATACGCCACCGCAGAAGTCGGCGGCACCGGCGCCGAGCATCGCCTCCAACAGCCAAGCGTTGCCGACCTGGCAAAGCGACCTGCTGCGCCACCTGGCGAAGTACAAGCGCTATCCGGAAGACGCACGCCGTCGCGGCCTGCAGGGCATCAACCGCCTGCGTTTCGTGGTCGACGCCGAAGGCAAGGTGGTGTCGTACTCGATGGCAGGCGGTTCGGGCAGCGCGGCACTGGACCGGGCAACCCTGGAAATGATCCGCCGGGCCGGCACCGTACCCAAGCCGCCTGCGGAGTTGCTGAACAACGGCACGATCGAAGTCGTGGCGCCGTTCGTCTACTCACTGGACCGTCGCTGATACTTTTGTTTCTGTCACAAATCGGCAAGTCTGATAACGTGCGTCTATCAATTGCAGCCGCTATGCTGGGCTCGCAACTTCATGGACGCACGTTATGACCCTCACAGAACTCCGCTACATCGTCACCCTCGCCCAGGAGCAGCACTTCGGCCATGCCGCTGAGCGTTGCCACGTCAGCCAGCCGACTCTGTCCGTCGGGGTGAAGAAGCTTGAGGACGAGCTTGGCGTGCTGATCTTCGAGCGCAGCAAAAGCGCGGTGCGCCTGACCCCGGTCGGCGAAGGCATCGTTGCCCAGGCGCAGAAGGTATTGGAGCAAGCCCAAGGCATCCGCGAGCTGGCCCAAGCCGGCAAGAACCAGTTGACCGCCCCGCTCAAGGTCGGCGCCATCTATACCGTCGGCCCCTACCTGTTCCCGCACCTGATCCCGCAGCTGCACCGCGTGGCGCCGCAGATGCCGCTGTACATCGAAGAAAACTTCACCCACGTGCTGCGTGAAAAGCTGCGCAATGGCGAACTGGACGCGGTGATCATCGCCCTGCCGTTCAACGAAGCCGACGTGCTGACCCTGCCGCTGTACGATGAACCGTTCTGTGCCCTGATGCCCGCCGACCACCCGTGGACGGCGAAAAAGACAATCGACACCGCCATGCTCAACGACAAGAGCCTATTGCTGCTCGGCGAGGGTCACTGCTTCCGCGATCAGGTCCTGGAAGCCTGCCCGACGCTGAACAAGGGCGGTGATGGTGCCAAGCACACCACGGTCGAATCCAGCTCGCTGGAAACCATCCGTCACATGGTCGCCTCGGGCCTGGGCGTGTCGATCCTGCCGCTGTCGGCGGTGCACAGCCACCATTACGCGCCGGGCGTGATCGAGGTCCGTCCGCTGACCGCGCCAGCACCCTTCCGTACCGTAGCCATCGCCTGGCGCGCCAGCTTCCCGCGGCCGAAGGCCATCGAGATCCTTGCCGACTCGATCCGCCTCTGCTCGGTGGCCAAGCCGCCGGTGGAACAACCGGCCTGAGCCATGACTGAGCTGTCGAAGGTCTCGGTCACTGCGCTCAAGGGTGTCGGCGAAGCCATGGCGGAAAAGCTTGCCAAGGTCGGCCTGGAAAACCTGCAGGACGTGCTGTTCCACTTGCCCCTGCGCTATCAGGACCGTACCCGCGTGGTGCCGATCGGCGCCCTGCGCCCGGGCCAGGATGCGGTGATCGAAGGTGTGGTCAGTGGCGCCGATGTCACCATGGGCAAGCGCCGCAGCCTGGTGGTACGCCTGGGTGATGGCACCGGCGTGCTCAGCCTGCGCTTCTATCACTTCAGCAATGCGCAGAAGGAAGGCCTCAAGCGCGGCACCCATGTGCGCTGCTATGGCGAGGCTCGCCCCGGTGCCTCGGGCCTGGAGATCTACCACCCGGAGTACCGCGCGCTCAATGGCGACGAACCGCCGCCCCCGGTGGAACAGACCCTGACACCAATCTACCCGTCAACCGAAGGCCTGACCCAGCAACGCCTGCGCCTGCTCTGCCAGCAGAGCCTGGGCATGCTTGGCCCACGCAGCTTGCCGGACTGGCTGCCGGACGAACTGGCCCGGGACTACCACCTGGCGCCGTTGGACGACTCCATCCGCTACCTGCACAACCCTCCGGCGGACGCCGACCTCGACGAGCTCGCCGAAGGCCAGCATTGGGCCCAGCATCGCCTGGCCTTCGAAGAGCTGCTGACCCACCAACTGTCGCAGCAGCGCCTGCGTGAAAGCCTGCGCAGTTTGCGCGCGCCGGTATTGCCCAAGGTCAAGCGCCTGCAGGCGCAGTACCTGGCCAACCTGGGCTTCCAGCCGACCGGTGCACAGCAGCGTGTGGCCAACGAAATCGCCTATGACCTGAGCCAGCACGAACCGATGATGCGTCTGGTCCAAGGCGACGTTGGTGCTGGCAAAACAGTAGTGGCCGCGCTCGCCGCGCTGCAGGCACTGGAGGCCGGCTACCAGGTGGCGCTGATGGCGCCCACCGAGATTCTCGCCGAACAGCACTACATCACCTTCAAGCGCTGGCTCGAACCGCTGGGCCTGGAAGTTGCCTGGCTGGCCGGCAAACTCAAAGGCAAGGCCCGCGTCAGCGCTTTGGAGCAGATCGCCAACGGCGCACCCATGGTGGTCGGCACCCACGCGCTGTTCCAGGAAGAAGTACAGTTCAAGCACCTGGCCTTGGCGATCATTGACGAACAACACCGCTTCGGCGTGCAGCAACGCCTGGCCCTGCGCAAGAAAGGCGTGGCAGGCGAGCTGTGCCCCCATCAGCTGATCATGACCGCCACGCCGATCCCGCGGACCCTGGCCATGAGCGCCTACGCCGACCTCGACACCTCGGTGCTCGACGAGCTGCCGCCAGGGCGTACCCCGGTAAACACCGTACTGGTCGCCGACAGCCGCCGCTTCGAAGTGGTCGAGCGGGTCCGCGCTGCCTGTGCCGAGGGGCGCCAGGCCTACTGGGTGTGTACGCTGATCGAAGAGTCCGAAGAGCTCACCTGCCAGGCCGCGCAGAGCACCTATGAAGATCTCGGCAGCGCCTTGGGCGAGCTGCGCGTGGGCTTGATCCACGGGCGCATGAAGCCTGCGGAAAAAGCCGCGGTGATGGCCGAGTTCAAGCAAGGTGACCTGCAGTTGCTGGTCGCGACCACCGTGATCGAAGTCGGCGTGGACGTGCCCAACGCCAGCCTGATGATCATCGAAAACCCTGAACGCCTGGGCCTGTCCCAGCTGCACCAGTTGCGCGGCCGGGTTGGTCGGGGCAGCGCGGTGAGCCACTGCGTGTTGCTCTATCACCCGCCTCTGTCGCAGATCGGCCGTGAACGCCTGGGGATCATGCGGGAAACCAACGATGGCTTCGTCATCGCCGAAAAGGACCTGGAGCTGCGCGGCCCTGGCGAGATGCTCGGCACCCGTCAGACCGGCCTGCTGCAATTCAAGGTCGCCGACCTGATGCGCGATGCCGACTTGTTGCCAGCCGTGCGCGACGCCGCCCAGGCCCTGATCGCACGCTGGCCGGACCACGTCAGCCCGCTACTCGACCGTTGGCTGCGCCACGGCCAGCAATATGGCCAAGTGTGACGCCAGTACCAGAATGGATCCAGCTTTGCGACCAGACTGGTTATACTTCGCATTTAAAAGAATCAGTGGATACGGACCATGACTGAAGTTGCCCTGGACACCGCAACCCCACACGCACCGTCTGTCATCCGGCTGTTGCTCGATAAACTGGGCGTGGCCTATCGCGAGGTCTCCGAACACCCGCAAGCGCCTGCTGCCTCGCGGGTACAGGCGATCCTGCTGGACGACGAGATCGGCGCTTTGATGGTGCTGTTCCCGCAAAGCAAGCTGCTGGACCTCAACCGCCTGGAAGAGTTGACTGGCCGCAAGCTCAAGGCCGTACCGGTGGCACGCCTGAAGCAAATGCTCGACAAGCACCAGCTCAAAGCCTTGCCGGCCATTCCGGCGCTGACCAGCTCGCCCTGCCTGTATGAAGGCAAGCTGCTCGAAGCTGACCGCCTGCTGATCCAATCCGGCGAAGCCGGGCTGCTGCTGGAAATCGAGCAGAAAGACTTCAAGCGCATGATGACAAAGGCAAGCGCTGGCAGCTTCGGCCAACCGATCCGGGAAATCCGCCCCAACCTCGACCGCCCGGATGACGACTCCAAAGAGATCACCCAGGCCGTCCAGGCGTTCACCGCCCGACGCATCCAGAAGCGCCTGGAAGAAACCATCGAGATTCCGCCGCTGGCCGACACTGCGCAGAAGATCATCAAGCTGCGCGTCGACCCCAACGCCAGTATCGACGACATCACCGGCGTGGTCGAAACTGACCCGGCGCTGGCTGCACAGGTGGTCAGCTGGGCCGCATCACCCTATTACGCCTCCCCCGGCAAGATCCGTTCGGTGGAAGATGCCATCGTCCGCGTGCTGGGCTTCGACCTGGTGATCAACCTGGCCTTGGGCCTGGCGCTGGGCAAGACCCTGAGCCTGCCCAAGGATCACCCGCAGCAGGCCACGCCGTATTGGCAGCAGTCGATCTACACCGCCGCGATCATCGAAGGCCTGACCCGCGCCATGCCGCGCGCAGAACGCCCGGAAGCCGGCCTGACCTACCTGGCCGGGCTGCTGCACAACTTCGGTTACCTGCTGCTGGCGCACGTGTTCCCGCCGCACTTCTCGCTGATCTGCCGCCACCTGGAGGTCAACCCGCACCTGTGCCACACCTATGTGGAGCAGCACCTGTTGGGTATCAGCCGCGAACAGATCGGCGCCTGGCTGATGAAGTTGTGGGACATGCCGGAAGAGCTGCAGACCGCGTTGCGCTTCCAGCACGACCCTTCATACGAAGGCAGTTACTCGGCCTACCCCAACCTGGTATGCCTGGCCACGCGCCTGCTGCGCTCGCGCGGGATTGGCTCGGGGCCTCAGGAAGCCATTCCCGACGCGCTGCTGGAGCGCTTGGGGATTACCCGGGATAAAGCCGAGGATGTGGTGAACAAGGTGCTTGAGGCCGAGAGCCTGCTGCGCGAACTGGCTTCGCAGTTCAACGCGCCCCACTGAAGCTTTCGCCAAACCTGTGGGAGCGGGCTTGCCCCGCGAATTAGGCACCTCAGAGCATGGCACCGGCTACGCCGGTGTTCGCGGGGCAAGCCCGCTCCCACAGAAGCAACTCCTGTCTGCCCAGGCAGCGCTTCAGCCTTTCTTCTTTCTAGGCTTCAGGTACTTCATCAAGCCCTGAAACCACATCACCAGCGCCGGATTGCCCTTGATCTGGATGTTCTTGTCCTGAATGCCCTGCATGAATGCCAGCTGCTTGTTGCTCGCCTGCAGCGTGGCGAAGCCGTAGGCGGCATCCTTGAAGGCAATGGCGAAGGCCGGCTGTGGGTGGCTGCCACCCTTGCTGCTGATGCGTTCGCCGCTGACAGTGAAATGTCGGGCTACTTTGCCGTCCAGGGTCTGCATCTGGAACACCAGATCCTTGTCCTTCAGCTGCTGCTGGAATGCCGGGTTGTTGCGGCTGGCCCTGGCCATCAACAGCCCCATGGCCCAGAGAAGAAAGCGAAACTTCATCAACGCGCCTCGAATGAAAAATGACTGAGGCGCGCAGTTTAGCCTTTTCCTGAACTAATTACGCAAGTTCGCTGCACGTTAAACGCAGAAAGCACAACGGGCGCCCTGGGGCGCCCGTTTGAAGAGAGGCTAAGGGTGTCAGGCGTCGATCACTTGGCCTTCTTGGCCGGTTTGGCGGGGACGTTGACGCTGTCGCGCAGGTTCTTCCCCGGCTTGAAGGCGACCGTATTGCTGGCCTTGATTTTCACCGGTTCACCGGTCTGCGGGTTCTTGCCAGTGCGGGCGCCGCGATGGCGTTTTTCAAAGGTGCCGAAGCCGACCAGGGTGACGGTGTCCTTGTCCAGGGCACCGGTGATGCTGTCGAGAATCGCGTTCAGCACCTGATTGGCCTTTTCCTTGGTCAGATCGGCCTTTTCGGCGATGACGGCGGCGAGTTCTGGTTTACGCATAGTGAAGCCTCTTTGACGGAATTTTTTGTTGTTATTGCCGTGCTGCCATGAAAGCAGCGTTCAAGGCACCGCAGGCTCTAATCTGCGGCAGACGGAAGTGAGAATGGCACGCCCTCCGGGGCCGCGCCAGTGTCTGGGCGGCCATTGTGGGGGCAACAACAGGGTAAATCCGACAGAACGCCCGCTATTCAGGCCATCAGCGGCGGTAACTGCCGATTCAAGGCCAGTTTTTCCATGACAGCGGTGCCGGTCAGGGCGTAGCCCAGCAGCTGACCGTTGGCATCGCGACAGAGCACTTTCAGATCACTGCCCTGCCCTTCGACGTGCCAATTACCTTCACGCCCAGCAGGCGGTGGCGATACCACCAGCGGGCAGGCCGGGGTTTTAACGGTAATGGGCATCGGGCCATAGCTGACTTGGGTGGGGTTGCCGGCCAGGGTCTGGGCCAGGGCACGCGCGCACGCCATCAGCGGCATCACGTAAAGCAGGTTGATACCCTCAACCTCGGCACAATCGCCCAAGGCGAAGATATTGCCGTGGGAGGTGCGCAGTTGACGGTCGACGACCACGCCGCGATTGATCTGCAGGCCGGCTGCCGCCGCCAGATCAGTGCGAGGGCGCAGACCGATGGCCGACACCACCAGGTCACAGGCGATCACGCTGCCATCGGACAGATGCGCTTCAAGGCCTTCGTTCGCTTGCTCCAGGCGCGTGAGCACCGGGCCGAGGTGAAAGCGCACACCCAGACCATGCAGCCCGTCCTGCACGGCAGCGGCCGCAGCGGGGTGCAACAGCGTGGGCATGACTTGTTCGCACGGTGCCACCACATCGACCTGGAAACCTCCCAGGCTCATGTCGTTGGCGAACTCGCAGCCGATCAGGCCGGCGCCAAGGATCAACACGCGCTGTTTGCCAGCCGCGGCAGCGCGAAAACGGCCGTAGTCTTCCAGGTCGTTGATCGGGAACACCTGCCCGGCGCCGTCGCCTTCGATCGGCACCTGCACAGTCTGCGCGCCCCAGGCGAGCACCAGATCGCGGTACTCGACCGCCTCTTCGCCGATCCACAGGCGCTTGTGGCCCGGATCGATGCCACTGATGAGGGTATGGGTGCGAATCTCGGCCTTGAGCTGCTCGGCCATGGCCCCCGGCTCGGCCATGCACAGGCCATCGGCGTCCTTGTGCTTGGCAAAGCCCGTGGAGAGCATGGGCTTGGAATAGGACCGACCGTCGTCGGCGGTAATCAGCAGAAGCGGCGTCTCGCCATCGAGCTTGCGAAATTCGCGAGCCAGGTTGTAGCCGGCGAGGCCGGTACCGATGATGACCACGGGGGACGTCATGTCGTGCTTTCCTCTTTGACGTTGGTGCGATCAGCCGATGGCGATCATTTCGAAGTCGCTCTTGCCAACGCCGCAGTCTGGGCACAGCCAGTCTTCCGGCACGTCTTCCCAGCGGGTACCCGGAGCGATACCGTCATCCGGCCAGCCTTCGGCTTCGTCATAGATCAGGCCACAGACAATACATTGCCACTTCTTCATCGGTCGTACTTCCTCGGTCAGGCTTTGTTATGCGGGCATTATGCAAGCAGTCGGGGCAATCATGCTAAGCTCGCCGCCTCTCTGGCTGTAACAAAGCATACCGACGTGTCGTACGAATCCCCGCAAGCAGCCGCTGTCGCGTGGCTGCCGTATTCACAGCTGGCGACCGATATCGACCAGCCTACTCTCGACTGGCTGTTCGACGAAGGCTCCCTGACGCGCCGCCTGACCCGCCTCTCCCACGATCAATTCAGCGTCACCCCTCTGTTCGAGGGCTGGCAGCCGCTGCGCGATGACGAATGCCTGGCACTGGGCATCGCGCCAGGCGCCGAAGGCTGGGTGCGCGAGGTGTACCTGCGCGGCCATGGCCAGCCCTGGGTGTTCGCCCGCAGCGTGGCCAGCCGCTGCGCGCTGGAGCGCGGTGGCCTGGACCTGGAAACCCTGGGCAGCCGCTCGCTGGGCGAGCTACTGTTCTGCGACCAGGCTTTCGTCCGCCACCCGATCGAGGTGTGCACTTACCCACAGGGCTGGCTGCCCTCGGAGGCCGCCCATGAAGGCCTGTGGGGGCGGCGCTCGCGCTTCGAGCGCGACGGCCTCGACCTGCTGGTGGCCGAAGTATTCCTGCCGACCCTGTGGCAAGCGGCCAAGGAGGAAAACCGCTGATGTACCTCAACCTGCTCAAGTCGCTCAACCGCGTGCACCCGCGTGCCTGGGACTTCGTCCAGCTCAGCCGCATGGATCGGCCGATTGGCATCTACTTGCTGCTCTGGCCGACCCTGACGGCGGTGTGGATCGCCGGGCAGGGTTCACCGACCGTGGCCAATGTGCTGATCTTCGCTCTGGGTGTGGTGCTGATGCGCGCCGCCGGCTGCTGCATCAACGACTTCGCCGACCGCAAGGTCGATGGCCACGTCAAACGTACTGCCGACCGCCCATTGGCCAGTGGCCGGGTCAAGCCTCGCGAGGCACTGGCGCTGTTTGCCCTGCTGGTGGCGGTGAGTTTCCTGCTGGTGCTGTGCACCAACACCCAGACCGTGTGGCTGTCGTTCGGCGCAGTGGCGTTGGCATCCTGCTATCCGTTCATGAAGCGCTACACCTATTACCCGCAGGTGGTGCTGGGTGCCGCGTATTCCTGGGGCATTCCCATGGCCTTCACCGCCGCTGGCGGCGAGCTGCCGGCCAGTGCCTGGCTGCTGTACATCGCCAACCTGCTGTGGACGGTGGGCTACGACACTTATTACGCCATGGTCGATCGTGACGATGACCTGAAGATTGGTGTGAAGTCGACCGCGATCCTGTTCGGCGACGCCGACCGGGCGATCATCCTGACCCTGCAGCTGCTGTCCCTGGGCTGCCTGTTGCTGGCGGGTAGCCGCTTCGAGCTGGGTGGCTGGTTCCACCTCGGGCTGCTGGGCGCGGCGCTGTGCTTTGCCTGGGAGTACTGGTCGACGCGCAAGCTGGACCGCGAGTCGTGCTTCAAGGCGTTTTTGCACAATCATTGGGCGGGGCTGTTGATGTTTATCGGAGTGGTGCTGGATTACGCCTTCCGTTGATCACAGCTAAACCTGTGGGAGCGGGCTTGCCCGCGAATGCAATGGCGAATCCACCGCCGCATTCGCGGGCAAGCCCGCTCCCACAGGGTTAGGGGGTGGCCGTTAGGGCTTGGCGACGTGCCAGACGTCCTTCATGCCATCGCCGGTGGTTTCACCGGCCTTCTTGTCCTTGACGAAGGTATACAGCGGCTTGCCGTCATAGGCCCACTGTTTCTGACCATCATCACGCATCACCGTGGTCCATTTGTCCTTGGGCGCTTCGTCATCTGCCTTCACCAGCAGCGGCGGCCAGTTAGTGGCGCATTCGCCATTACACATCGACTTGCCGCCAGCATCCTTGTCAAACGTATACAGCGTCATGCCGTTGTGATCGACCCACATGCCATCCTTCTCCATCGCATGGTGGGCAGACGCTACCCCGGGCAGCGCCAGTGCAGCGAAAAGGGCCATCCAGCTCAGCGTGTGTCGTGTCATTGGAATCACCATAAATTCGGGGGTGGAATGAGTTCTGCGCGCCGCCGCAGCGGCCATCTCAAGCCTAGCCCAGTCATGCAATGTCGCCAGAACGGCCAACGCCTTGTCACACAGCTGCAATAATTCCGTTATCTAATGCGGGCCAGACACGATATTCCAGGAGAGGTTGAGAGCATGGTTGGCAGAAACATTCTGATCGTCGACGACGAAGCGCCTATCCGCGAGATGATCGCCGTTGCCCTGGAAATGGCCGGCTACGACTGCCTGGAAGCTGAGAACTCGCAACAGGCCCACGCGATCATCGTCGACCGCAAGCCGGACCTGATCCTGCTCGACTGGATGCTGCCCGGCACCTCCGGCATCGAGCTGGCGCGCCGCCTCAAGCGCGACGAGCTGACCGGTGATATCCCGATCATCATGCTCACCGCCAAGGGCGAAGAGGACAACAAGATCCAGGGCCTGGAAGTCGGCGCCGACGATTACATCACCAAGCCGTTCTCGCCTCGCGAGCTGGTGGCGCGCCTGAAGGCGGTGCTGCGTCGCACCGGCCCCAGTGACAGCGAAGCACCGATCGAAGTTGGCGGCCTGCTGCTCGATCCGATCAGCCACCGCGTGACCATCGACGGCAAGCCGGCCGAAATGGGCCCGACCGAATACCGCCTGCTGCAGTTCTTCATGACCCACCAGGAACGCGCCTACACCCGCGGCCAGTTGCTCGACCAGGTATGGGGCGGCAACGTCTATGTCGAAGAACGCACCGTCGATGTACACATCCGTCGCCTGCGCAAGGCACTGGGTGAAGCCTACGAAAATCTGGTACAAACCGTCCGGGGCACTGGCTACCGCTTCTCGACCAAGAGCTGATCGAGCACCCAAGCGTCTAGCGGCACGTCGTTGTACAAGGACCGTCAATTGAACCAGAACTGGCACGCGACCCTGATTCGCCACCTGTTGCTGCTGATCACTGTCTGCCTGATCGGCGGCCTGGTCAGCGGCTATTACGGCTGGAGCCTGGCCATCGGGCTGGGTTTCTACTTGGGTTGGACCCTCAAGCAGTTGCTGCGCCTGCACGACT
Organism: Pseudomonas sp. NPDC090752; assembly: GCF_055584805.1. NCBI lineage: Bacteria > Pseudomonadati > Pseudomonadota > Gammaproteobacteria > Pseudomonadales > Pseudomonadaceae > Pseudomonas > Pseudomonas sp. NPDC090752. Next base: position 255,793 of record NZ_JBVJLI010000002.1, read on the forward strand.
GGCTGCGCAACCATCAGCCCGACGAAGCTCCGCCCGACGGCTACGGCCTGTGGGGCGAGGTATTCGACAGCATCTATCACCTGCAACGCCGCGACCAGCGCGTGCGCGGCCGCCTGCAAGCGGTGATCGACCGTGTGCAAGAGTCCACCGCCGCCCTGCGTGACGCGGTGATCATGCTCGACAGCGACGGCAACCTGGAGTGGTGGAACCGCGCTGCGGAAACCCTGCTGGGCTTCAAGACGCCACAGGATGGCGGCCAGCCGGTCACCAACCTGGTACGCCATCCGCGCTTCAAGGAATACTTCGAGTCGGAAAACTACGCCGAACCGCTGGAAATCCCTTCGCCGATCAATGACCGCCTGCGCGTGCAACTGCACCTCACCCGCTACGGCAACAACGAGCACCTGATGCTGGTGCGTGACGTCACCCGCATCCACCAGCTGGAACAGATGCGCAAGGATTTCGTCGCCAACGTCTCGCACGAGCTGCGCACGCCGCTGACGGTGATCACCGGCTACCTGGAAACCCTGCTGGACAACGTCGAAGACGTGAATCCGCGCTGGAGACGGGCATTGCAGCAGATGACCCAGCAAGGTTCGCGCATGCAGACGCTGCTCAACGACCTGCTGCTGCTGGCCAAGCTGGAAGCCACCGACTACCCGTCGGACAACCAGCCGGTGGCGGTGGACGCCATGCTCAACGCGATCAAAAACGATGCCCAGGCGCTGTCCGGTCCGCGCAACCAGCGCATCACCCTGGAAGCCACGCCGGGCCTGCGCTTGAAGGGCAGTGAATCGGAGCTGCGCAGTGCCTTCTCCAACCTGGTGTTCAACGCAGTGAAGTACACCCAGGACGAAGGCAACATTCGCATCCGCTGGTGGGCCGACGACCAGGGCGCGCACCTGTCGGTGCAGGATTCGGGGGTCGGCATCGACGCCAAGCACCTGCCGCGCCTGACCGAGCGTTTCTACCGGGTCGACTCCAGCCGCGCCTCCAACACCGGCGGCACCGGGCTGGGGCTGGCGATCGTCAAGCATGTGCTGATGCGCCATCGCGGGCGCCTGGAAATCAGCAGCGTGCCGGGGCATGGCAGTACATTCACCTGTCATTTCACGCCGGCACAATTGGCCAACGACAGGGGCTGATGCCAAGGGCCACTTTGCTTTTGCCGCCCCAGCCGCTACATTGGATCCCCTGTGCCAGCAAACGCTGGCACTTTTCTTTCTACCTTTTCTAAGACGGACCCCGTAAAAACTCCATCATGGACCCTTCCCCTGGTATCAGCCTCACCTCGCTCTTCGCCGATTTCGGCATGATCCTCTTTGCCTTGTTCCTGGTGCTGCTCAACGGCTTCTTCGTTGCCGCCGAGTTCGCCATGGTCAAACTGCGCTCCACGCGCGTCGAGTCCATCGCCGAACAGCACGGCTGGCGCGGCAGCATCCTGCGCAAGGTACACAACCAGCTCGACGCCTACCTGTCGGCCTGCCAGCTGGGCATCACCCTGGCCTCGCTGGGCCTGGGCTGGGTCGGCGAGCCGGCGTTCGCCCACCTGCTCGAACCGCTGCTGGCCTACTTTGGCGTCGACACGCCCGAGCTGATCAAGGCCGTCTCGTTCTTCGTCGCCTTCTTCGTCATCTCGTACCTGCACATCGTGGTCGGCGAACTGGCGCCCAAGTCGTGGGCGATCCGCAAGCCCGAGCTACTGTCGCTATGGACCGCCGTGCCGTTGTACCTGTTCTACTGGCTGATGTACCCGGCCATCTACCTGCTCAACGCCAGCGCCAACACCATCCTGCGCATCGCAGGGCAAGGCGAGCCTGGCCCGCACCACGAGCACCACTACAGCCGCGAAGAACTCAAGCTGATCCTGCACTCCAGCCGTGGCCAGGACCCGAGCGATCAAGGCATGCGCGTGCTGGCCTCGGCCGTGGAGATGGGCGAGCTGGAAGTGGTCGACTGGGCCAATTCGCGCGAGGACATGGTCAGCATCGACGCCCATGCGCCGCTCAAGGAAATCCTCGCCCTGGTGCGCCGCCACAAGTTCAGCCGCTACCCGCTGTACGATGCCGAGCGTGAGGAGTTCACCGGGCTGCTGCACATCAAGGACCTGCTGCTGGAGCTGGCCGAGCTCGAACACCTGCCCGAGACCGTCGACCTCGAAGACCTGGCCCGCCCGCTGGAACGCGTGTCCCGGCACATGCCGCTGTCCCAGCTGCTGGAGCAGTTCCGCAAGGGCGGCGCGCACTTCGTGCTGGTCGAGGAAGCCGATGGCAAGGTGATCGGCTACCTGACCATGGAAGACGTGCTGGAAGTGCTGGTGGGCGACATCCAGGACGAACACCGCAAGACCGAGCGCGGTATCCTCGCCTATCAGCCGGGCAAGCTGCTGGTGCGCGGCGACACACCGCTGTTCAAGGTCGAGCGCCTGCTGGGTATCGACCTGGACCACATCGAGGCGGAAACCCTCGCCGGGCTGATCTACGAGACCCTCAAGCGCGTGCCTGAAGAAGAGGAAGTGCTGGAGGTCGAAGGCCTGCGCATCATCATCAAGAAGATGAAAGGGCCGAAGATCGTGCTGGCCAAGGTGCTGAAGCTGGACTGACCTTGCTCAAGGGTTGCCGGCGGTAAAGTCCGGCAACCCGCCAATCGGCCGGTCGAACTGAAACGGTATCGACTCCAGCGCCAACCCCACATTGCGCTGCACCACAAAGTGCAGGTGCGGCCCGGTGCTGTTGCCGGTATTGCCCGACTTGGCCAGCGCCTGCCCCAGCGCCACCTGTTGCCCCTCCGCCACCACCACCGAGCCGCGCATCAGGTGCAGGTATACGCCCATGGTGCCGTCCGCGTGCAGAATGCGCACGAAGTTGCCCGAAGGGTTGGTCCCTCGCCCGCTCTGGGTGTTCTCGACTTTCACCACCATGCCACCGCGTGCCGCGATGATCGGCGTGCCTTCGGGCATGGCGATGTCCATGGCGTAGCGGCCTCGAGGGCCAAAGTGGCTGAAACGGCCGTTGGGGCCTTGGGTCAGGCGGAACGGCCCGCCTTTCCACGGGAACGGATAACGGTAGGCCTGCGAACGCTGGCCGGGGTCGCCCATGGCGTACTGGAAGTTGCTCGCGTACTTGAGCGGCCCGCTGGGAGATGCCAGCACCGAGCTGAGCACTTTGGTCGAGCGCGGCCCGATCACCGCCCTTATGGTGCGTGGAGCATTGCCGCCGAAGGCGTTGGCCAGCTTGTCGATTCGCAGTTCGACCTGCATCGGCACGTACAGCTCGTTGCGCACCATGAAGCGGACGCCGCCGGGGAAGGTTTCGGTCTGCAGGCGCACCTGGCTATCCAACCGCTCGAACATCGGCTCGCGCAGCTCGAAGGCTTTTGCGCCTGGGCTGGGGCGATCGGAATAGGAGGCCACGCCGAAATTGTCGGTGGTTTTGTAGAGCGTCATGCCCAGAGTCGACGCTGAGGCCGAAAGCAAGGCACAGCAAAGCAGCAAGCGGGCGATGGCGGGCATGATAGTGGCTTTTTGACAGGTAGTATTCTGTCGAAGCCTAGCAGCGGGATCTGGGAGTGGTATTACAGTTGGTCGGAAGATTGTGGCGGGATTGTGCTGACCCTGTGGGAGCGGGCTTGCCCGCGAAAGCGAGGGTGGAGTCACCATCGTATTCGCGGGCAAGCCCGCTCCCACAGGGTTCGTTGTAGGTCGAATCAGGCGCCCGGGGTAAAGTGCTTCTGCGACGTACCACGGGCAATCAACCGCGACAGGTAGTCGAGCTTCTGCGCATCCTGATCGACGAACTTGAAGGTCAGCTGCAACCAGTCGCTTTCCGGCTTCGGCTCCAGCGCCGCGATGGCATGCAGGTAACCGTTGAGGCGGGCCACTTCGGCGTTCTCGCCCTGCTCCAGATCAAGCACGGCCCCTTCCAGCACCTGCGGCAACGTCGCGCTGCGGCGCACCACCAGCAGCGCCTCCTTGAGGCTCAGTGCCTTGATCACGCAGGGCTGGGTGCCGCTGGACAGGCGCAGTTGGCCTTGGCCACGGCCGGTCTGCGCAGCCGCAGCAGCGGCCGTCTGGGGTTTCGGGGCGTTGATCAGCGGCTTGGCCGGGGCAGTTGCAGGTGCTGCCAGCTTGACCGCTTCGGGCTTGCCGCCAGTCAGTGCGCTCAGCGAGTCGTTGGCGAATGCCGAGTTGACCCGCGCCGGGCCACCGGCCATCAGGCTGTCGAGCTTGCCGATCTTGGTCAGGGCTTTCTTCACCTTGGTCAGCAGCTGCTCGTTGGTGAACGGCTTGCCGACGAAGTCGGAGACGCCGGCCTGAATGGCCTGGATAACGTTCTCCTTGTCACCACGGCTGGTCACCATGATGAACTGCAAATTCTTCATCTCCGGCTGCTGCCGACACCAGGTCAGCAGTTCCAGGCCGGACATCTCCGGCATTTCCCAGTCGCACAGGACCAGGTCGAATGGTTCCTTGGCCAACAGGGTCATGGCCTTGCGGCCGTTGACCGCGTCTTCGATGACCATGCCCGGGAAGGCATTACGCAGGCACTTCCTTACCAGATCACGGATGAACGGCGCATCATCCACGACCAGCACATTGACTTTACTCATCGATACTCCTCTTGAACCCCGACTAGCCGACCGTCGATGGGTGGCCATTTGCCGATAACTGGGCCACGCCGGGACTTCTTTACATCGTTCGCGGGTGCCTGCTGACTGCTCTGGCGCAAACGAAAACGCCCGGCGAATGCCGGGCGTCGATGCTCGGGAGCAATCTTATTTATCGTCCGGTTCAGCCGGAACATTAGCGCTTTCGGCATCATCGATAGCCGTGCCCTGAACTTCCGCCTTCATGCGCTTGAGACCCATGTGGCGCACGTCGGTGCCCCGTACCAGGTAGATCACCAGTTCCGAGATGTTTCGCGCGTGGTCGCCGATACGCTCCAGCGAGCGCAGGGCCCAGATGACGCTCAGTACCCGCGAGATCGAACGCGGGTCTTCCATCATGTAGGTCACCAGCTCGCGCAGGGCGGTCTTGTACTCGCGGTCGATGGTCTTGTCGTACTGCGCCACCGACAGCGCCAGCTCGGCGTCGAAGCGGGCAAAGGCATCGAGTGCATCACGGACCATGTTGCGCACCTGGTCGCCAATGTGGCGTACCTCGACGTAGCCGCGCGGCGACTCACCTTCCTCGCACAGCTGGATGGCGCGACGGGCGATCTTGGTCGACTCGTCGCCGATACGCTCAAGGTCGATCACCGACTTGGAGATGCTGATGATCAGGCGCAGGTCGGAGGCCGCCGGCTGGCGACGGGCGAGGATGCGCACGCACTCCTCGTCGATGTTGCGTTCCATCTGGTTGATCTGTTCGTCGACTTCACGCACCTGCTGGGCCAGACCGGAGTCGGCCTCGATCAGCGCGGTGACCGCGTCGTTGACCTGCTTCTCGACCAGGCCGCCCATGGCCAGCAGGTGGCTGCGCACCTCCTCCAGCTCGGCGTTGAACTGCTGGGAAATATGGTGCGTCAGGCTTTCTTTGTTGATCATCGTTTCGCTCCGCGAAGCAGCTGCAAGTAGTTCGTGTCGTGCCCTGGCTGCAGGCTTAGCCGTAGCGACCGGTAATGTAGTCTTCGGTCTGCTTCTTCGCCGGGTTGGTGAACAGAGTGTCGGTATCACCGAATTCGACCAGTTTGCCCATGTACATGAAGGCGGTGTAGTCGGAAACGCGAGCCGCTTGCTGCATGTTGTGGGTGACGATAACGATGGTGTACTTGGATTTCAGTTCGTAGATCAGCTCTTCGACCTTCAGCGTCGAGATCGGGTCGAGTGCCGAGCAGGGTTCGTCGAGCAGCAGCACTTCGGGCTCGACGGCGATGGTACGGGCGATCACCAGCCGCTGCTGCTGGCCGCCGGACAGGCCCAGGGCCGAGTCATGCAGGCGGTCTTTGACTTCGTCCCACAGCGCCGCGCCCTTCAGCGCCCACTCCACGGCTTCGTCGAGCACGCGCTTCTTGTTGATGCCCTGGATGCGCAGGCCGTAGACCACGTTCTCGTAGATGGTCTTGGGGAACGGGTTGGGCTTCTGGAACACCATGCCCACGCGGCGGCGCAGCTCGGCCACGTCCTCGCCCTTGCGGTAGATGTTGTTGCCGTACAGGTTGATGGCACCTTCCACACGACAGCCGTCAACCAGGTCGTTCATGCGGTTGAAGGTGCGCAGCAGGGTCGACTTGCCACAGCCGGACGGGCCGATGAAGGCGGTCACGCGCTGCTTGGGGATATTCAGGCTGACGTCGAACAGCGCTTGCTTGTCGCCGTAGAACAGGCTCAGGCCCGGTACTTCGATGGCCACGGTTTCTTCGGCCAGGCGCAGGCCCTGCTTGTCGCGCCCCAAGGCAGACATGTCGATGCCGTGGGTGTGGGAGTCTTGCTGCATGGTCATCTCCATACGCTATCAATTCGTTTCAAAGGGCCGCCCGGATGCGGGCGGCACGCTTGCAAATCAGGCTCAGTGGTCGAGCGCCTTGTACTTCTCGCGCAGGTGGTTACGGATCCACACCGCCGAAAGGTTGAGGGTGGCGATCACCATCACCAGCAGCAGCGCGGTGGCGTACACCAGCGGCCGCGCGGCCTCGACGTTAGGGCTCTGGAAGCCGACGTCGTAGATGTGGAAGCCCAGGTGCATGATCTTCTGGTCAAGGTGCAGGTACGGGTAGTTGCCGTCCAGCGGTAGCGATGGCGCCAGCTTCACCACACCCACCAGCATCAGCGGCGCCACTTCGCCAGCGGCGCGGGCCACGGCGAGGATCATGCCGGTCATCATCGCCGGGCTGGCCATCGGCAGGACGATTTTCCACAGCGTCTCGGCCTTGGTCGCGCCCAACGCCAGCGAACCTTCACGCACCGTGCGCGGGATACGCGCCAGGCCTTCCTCAGTGGCGACGATCACCACCGGCACGGCCAGCAGCGCCAGGGTCAGCGAAGCCCACAGCAAGCCCGGCGTACCCAGGGTAGGCGCCGGCAGCGACTCGGGGAAGAACAGCCGGTCGATCGAGCCACCCAGCACGTAGACGAAGAAGCCCAGGCCGAACACGCCGTAGACGATCGCCGGCACGCCCGCCAGGTTGTTCACGGCGATGCGGATCAGCCGGGTCACCGTGCCTTGCCTGGCGTATTCGCGCAGGTACACGGCCGCCAGCACACCAAACGGGGTGACGATCACGGCCATGATCAGGGTCATCATCACCGTGCCGAAGATGGCCGGGAAGATACCGCCCTCGGTGTTGGCTTCACGCGGGTCGTCGCTGAGGAATTCCCAGACCTTGGCGAAGTAGGTGCCCATCTTGGTCAGCCCGGACATGCCGTTCGGCTGGATGGCGTGCACCACCTTGCTCAGGTTGATCTCAACTTCGCGGCCGTTGCCGTCGCGAGCCACCAGGCTGTCGCGAGAGAACGCCTGGTGCAGGCCGCTGAGGCGCTCTTCGATAGCTTTGTAGCGGCTGTTCAGTTCGGCGCGCTCGGCGTCCATGTCGGCCTGGGCAGCAGCGTCCAGCTTGCCGTGCAGTTCCAGCTTGCGGCTTTGCAGGCGCAAGCGTTCGAGGCCATGGTTGATGGCACCGATGTCTTTCTTTTCGAGCTGCTGCAGTTCACCGTTGAGTTGGTTGGCGCGCTTGAGGCGGGCCTGCAGCTCGTTCCAGGCGCCAGGGCCTTCGGCGACCACGCGGCCTTCTTCCTTGACGCTGACCAGGCGGCCATAGAAGTTGCCCCACTCGCGGCGCTCCAAAGCGATCAAGTCGGCCGGGCGCTGCTCGTCGACCAGCCAATCGCCGACCACCCAGGTGAAGTCGCTGCCGTTGAGGTCGCGGTTACCCACCTTGATAAGCTCGCGGGTCATGAACTCCGGGCCAACATCCGGGACCGGCAGTCCGGCACCCTTGAGGCGCGCGCGCGGCACCTGTTCTTTCTGAACCACTTCACCGATGACGATGTGATCTGCCTGGCCCGGCACTTTATAAGTGGCCTGGACCAGGTCGGCCGGCCAGAAGTGGCCGAGGCCGCGCACGGCGATCACCGCCAGCAGCCCGACGGTCATGATCACCGCCATGGCGACTGCGCCACCGCTGATCCAGACGCCGGGGGCGCCGCTCTTGAACCAGCCTTTGAGGGAATCCTTTTTCACGGATCGCTACCTTTCTATCAAAGCGACGAGTATTTCTTGCGCAGACGCTGGCGAATCAGCTCGGCCAAGGTGTTCATGACGAAGGTGAACATCAGCAGCACGAGGGCGGCGAGGAACAGCACACGGTAGTGGCTGCCGCCGACTTCGGATTCGGGCATTTCCACCGCCACGTTGGCGGCCAGGGTGCGCATGCCTTCGAACAGGTTCATCTCCATCACCGGGGTGTTGCCGGTGGCCATCAGCACGATCATGGTCTCGCCCACCGCACGGCCCATGCCGATCATCAGCGCCGAGAAGATACCCGGGCTGGCGGTGAGGATGACCACGCGGGTCAGGGTCTGCCACGGCGTTGCGCCCAGGGCCAGGGAGCCCAGGGTCAGGCTGCGCGGCACGCTGAACACGGCGTCTTCGGCGATCGAGTAGATGTTCGGGATGACTGCGAAGCCCATGGCGATACCGACCACCAGAGCGTTGCGCTGGTCGTAGGTGATGCCGAGGTCGTTGGTGATCCACAGGCGCATGTCGCCGCCGAAGAACCAGGTCTCCAGGTACGGGCTCATGGTCAGGGCGAACCAGCCGGTGAACAGGATCACCGGGATCAGGATCGCGGCTTCCCAACCATCCGGCACCCGCAGGCGCAGCGATTCAGGCAGGCGGCTCCAGGTGAAGCCGGCCAGCAGGATACCGAACGGCATCAGCAGGAACAGGCTGAACACACCCGGCAGGTGCCCTTCCAGGTACGGCGCCAGGAACAGGCCAGCGAAGAAGCCGAGGATCACCGTCGGCATCGCTTCCATCAGTTCGATCACCGGCTTGACCTTGCGGCGCATGCCCGGGGCCATGAAGTAGGCGGTATAGATGGCAGCGGCAATGGCCAGCGGGGCCGCCAGGATCATCGCGTAGAACGCGGCCTTTAGGGTACCGAAGGTCAGGGGCGAGAGGCTCAGCTTGGGCTCGAAGTCGGTGTTCGACGCGGTGGACTGCCAGACGTACTTGGGCTCGTCGTAGTTTTCGTACCAGACCTTGCCCCACAGCGCGCTGAAGGACACTTCCGGGTGCGGGTTCTTCAGGCTCAGCGGCAGCAGCTTGCCGCCTTGTTCGATGATGATGCGGTTGGCACGTGGCGACAGGGCCAGGGTGCCGGCACCTTCAGCAACCGGTTCGACCAGCAGGGTACGGTGCGCGGTGCTGTGGAACACACCGAGCTTGCCTTCGCTGTCCAGGGCGATGAAGCCCTTGCGGCGCTCTTCGGCATCGATTTGCACGATTGGCGCCTTGCCCATCTGGAAGGTACGTATCTGCTTGAAGCGCGATTCGCCGTCCGGGTCGCGGGCCATGAACCATTGGGCCAGGCCGCCTTTGGAATCACCGATGATCAGCGAGATGCCGCCGACCAGCTGCGCGCTGGCGGTGATCTCGGTGTCGGCGTTTTCGGACAGTTTGTAGCGGCCATTGAGGCTCTTGTCGCGCAGGCTGAAGACGTCAGCGGTGGCGCGGCCGTTGATCACATACAGCCACTGCTGGCGCGGGTCGATGAAGATGTTCTTCACCACCTCGGTCATCTGCGGCAGCTCGATGCGGTTCTGCTCGGTGGTGACCTCTTCGGTCATCATGTTTTCAGTGCGCGTCAGCTGGATAACCTGCAGGTGCGCGCCGGTGGAGCCGGCCAGCACCAGGGTATCGCCATTGACGTTGACGCTGACGTGCTCCAGCGCACGGCCCTGGTCATCGAGCGCGAACGGCTCCTGACCATACGGGTAATCGATGCCGGGGGTGATGGTCTTCTTGTTGTCCGGGTAAGTGATCTTGTAGGTGTGGTGGAACACCAGCGCCTTACCGTTGGACAAGCCCAGCACCACCATCGGGCTGCCCGGCTGATCGGTGCTGATCGAACTGACCTGGGTGCCCTCTGGCAGCGGCAGGTCGACTCGCTTGAGTTCGTTACCGGTCTTGGTGTCGAAGAACAGTGCCTGACCCTTGTCCGAAACACGCATGCCGACCAGGTTTTGCTCTTCAAGCGCAATCATCAGTGGCTTGCCGGCATCCTGCTGCAGCCAGGTCGGCTCCAGGGCCTTCTTGCTGGTCAGCTCGGCGCCCTGGAACAGCGGCAGCACCACATAGGCCAGATAGAAGAAGATCAGGGTGATGGCTGCCAGCACGGCAAGCCCGCCCACCAGTACATACCAGCGGGTCAGGCGGTCCTTGAGTGCGCGAATGCGGCGCTTGCGTTGCAACTCGGGCGTATTGAAATCAATCCGCACGGGCGGGGAATTTGGGGTCATTGTGGAGTTGGCCAAATCATTCATGCGCACACCCTAGCGGTCCCGTATGACAAAAACATGACAGAGAGTTGACGCGACAAAGCCCGCCGCTCAGATACCCTGGCTTCGGGCTGAAAATACGTGGAGTGGGCCGGGCATCAGCACCGGCCCCTTCCTCAGTTACTTACTTCTTTGCAACATTACCGTTGTGATCCAGGCCCAGGTCAGCCAGGGCCTTGGCGGCAACTTTGGCCGGCAGCGGGATGTAGCCATCCTTCACCACGACCTGCTGGCCAGCTTGCGACAGCACCAGCTTGACGAACTCAGCTTCCAGCGGGGCCAGAGGCTTGTTCGGGGCCTTGTTGACGTAGACGTACAGGAAGCGCGAGAGCGGGTAGGTACCGTTGAGGGCGTTGGCTTCGTTGTCTTCGACGAACTCGCCACCTTCTTTCTTGGCCAGGGCGACCGTCTTGACGCTGGCGGTCTTGTAGCCGATGCCCGAGTAGCCGATGCCGTTCAGCGAGGAGCTGATGGACTGCACGACAGAAGCCGAGCCAGGCTGTTCGTTGACGTTAGGCTTGAAGTCGCCTTTGCACAGGGCCTCTTCCTTGAAGTAGCCGTAGGTGCCCGATACCGAGTTACGGCCGAACAGCTGCACGGGCTTGTTGGCCAGGTCGCCGGTCACGCCCAGGTCGCCCCAGGTCTTGACGTCGGCCTTGGCACCGCACAGGCGAGTGGAGGAGAAGATTGCATCGACCTGGGCCATGGTCAGGCCTTTGATCGGGTTGTCCTTGTGCACGAACACGGCCAGGGCGTCGACGGCGACCGGGATGGCGGTCGGCTTGTAACCGTACTTCTGCTCGAAAGCCTGCAGCTCGACGTCCTTCATCTTACGGCTCATCGGGCCGAGGTTGGCGGTGCCTTCGGTCAGCGCGGGTGGCGCGGTGGAAGAGCCGGCAGCCTGAATCTGGATGTTTACGTTCGGGTATTCCTTCTTGTAGGCCTCGGCCCACAGCGTCATCAGGTTGGCGAGGGTGTCGGAACCTACGCTGGAGAGGTTGCCCGAAACACCGGTGGTCTTGGTGTAGGTCGGGATGGCTGGGTCGACAGCGGCTACCGCATTGGCGGTTGCAACGCCAGCGGCGGCGAAGGTGAGGGCCGCCATCAAACGCTTCAGTTTCATGCCTTGCTCCTAGCAGGAATATTGTGGGTGTTGGATGGAACGGGCCCAAGTATCAGCAGGCCGCATGAACACGATATGACCCCAATGTGACAATTGGATGAAAGGCCATCATGTGGCCTCTTCGCGGCTAAAGCCGCTCCCACAGGCGTAGCGCATTCCCTGTAGGAGCGGCTTCAGCCGCGCAGAGGCCAGCAGAAGCGACGCAAATCAGCGCTTTTTAGCAAGCAGATACAGGCCCACAGCCAGGCCAACCGCACACAATCCTGCAACATAATAGGCCGGCGCCATCGGGCTCACCTTGAGCAGCGCAGTCACCACCATCGGCGTCAGTCCCCCGAAGATGGCATAGGCCACGTTGTAGGAGAACGACAGGCCGCTGAAGCGCACCGCCGCCGGGAACGCCTTGACCATCACATAAGGCACGGCACCGATCACACCCACGCACAAGCCAGTGATGGCATACAGCGGGAACAGCAGTTCCGGATGGGTCGGCAGGCTGTGGTAGAAGGTCCAGGACGACACCAGCAACAACAGGCTGCCGATCACGAACACACGGCCCGCGCCAAAGCGGTCGGCCAGGCTGCCGGAACCGATGCAGCCAAGGCTGAGCAGCACGATCGCCAGGCTGTTGGCCTTGAGCGAGTCGGTCGGGCTGACGTGGTAGAGGCTCTGCAGCAGCGCCGGGGTCATCAGGATGACCACGACGATACCCGCCGACAGCAGCCAGGTCAGCAGCATCGACAGGATGATCGGCCCGCGGTGATCACGCAGCACGGTGGCCAGCGGCAGTTCTTCAGCCAGCGCCTTGCGCTGCTGCATCTCGGCGAACACCGGGGTTTCATGCAGCCAGCGGCGCAGGTACACCGCGAACAGGCCGAACACCCCCCCGAGCAGGAACGGAATACGCCAGGCGAAGTCGGCGACTTCTTCCGGGCTGTAGAGGGTGTTGATCAGCGTCGCCACCAGCGAGCCCAGCAGAATGCCCGCCGTCAGGCCGGCGGTCAGGGTGCCGCAAGCGTAACCCGTATTGCGCGCTGGCACGTGCTCGGAGACGAACACCCAGGCGCCCGGCACCTCACCACCAATCGCCGCGCCCTGGATCACACGCATCAGCAGCAGCAGAATCGGCGCCCACAGCCCAACCTGCGCATACGTCGGCAGCAAACCCATGATCAGCGTCGGCAGGGCCATCATGAAGATGCTCAGGGTGAACATCTTCTTGCGCCCGAGCAGGTCACCGAAGTGCGCCATGATGATCCCGCCCAGCGGTCGCGCCAGGTAGCCGGCGGCGAAGATGCCGAAGGTTTGCATCAGGCGCAGCCACTCAGGCATGTCGGCCGGGAAGAACAGTTTGCCGACCACCGTGGCGAAGAACACAAAAATGATGAAGTCGTAGAACTCCAGGGCTCCGCCCAGGGCGGACAGTGAGAGGGTCTTGTAGTCACTGCGGGTCAGCGGCCGCGAAGGCTGCTCGATACTGCTCGGCACGGAAGTCATCGCTCGTTGTTCTCTTGTAAGTGATGCAGGCCGCTTGGCACGCGGCTTCTGGATTGCTTGGACAGGCGAAGATAGCAAATTGCCGAGCCGTGCCGAAAGCGATACAAAATCCATACAGATATTCATGAATGCGCGGTCGTCGCTAAGCCTTCGGCTATATATACTGGCCATTCGTAGGAAAAAGACGCAGCTCAAGTGGGATATTGCGCGAAAACGCCGGTCTTGATGTCAGACGGTTTCGCAGAATTTCCCTACGGCCGTCCAGCAAAACGAAATCGGCGTAGTATGTTTCCAGCTGAATCGTTTACCCGGCCTTTGCGCCACACCAACGAAAGCGTCACGGGTCAGAGGCCCCACCGCATGATTGAGCTCGAACAAGAAGATCCCATCCCGCAAGGCGACCTGGCCTTGCAGATCACCGCATTGCCCCGCGAAACCAACGGTTTCGGCGACATCTTCGGCGGCTGGCTGGTCGCCCAGATGGACCTGGCTGGCACCGCCATGGCCAGCCGCGTCGCCGGTGGCCGGGTGGCCACGGTGTCCATTGACCGCATGGCCTTCCTGGTGCCGGTGGCCGTGGGCGCGCAGCTGTCGTTTTATACCCAGACCCTGGAAATCGGCCGCAGCTCGATCCGCATGATGGTCGAAGTGTGGAGCGATGACCCACTGTCCAGCGAATGGCGCAAGGTCACCGAAGCGCTGTTCGTGTTCGTCGCCATCGATGGCAGTGGCCGCACACGCTCGGTGCCTCGTCGCTGAGCCTTGCGGGCGTTAAACTCATTGCACGTCACCGGGTCGAAGGTCCACGGGCAATCAATGAGATAAGCGCAATGGCTACCTACAAGGTCGAAACCGAGCTACACGGCGAACTCAACTGCTGGCGCATCACCAGCGACCGCGTCGATTTACTGATCGCCCAGCAGGGTGCGCAGATCCTCAGCTATCAGCGTATTGGCGAGCCGCCTCTGCTGTGGCTGAGCGACCAGGCCATCTTCCGCCAGGGCAAGTCGGTGCGCGCGGGTGTGCCGGTGTGTTGGCCGTGGTTTGGCAATCTGCAGCGCAACCCGCCGTCGGTCCAGGCCATGTACCGGGGCGAGCAGGCGCCTGCCCACGGGCTGGCGCGCACGCGCGACTGGCAGTTGCTGGCAGTAGAGGAAAAAGGTGCGGACCTGCACATCGAATTCGTGCTGCCTGAGGCCAACGGCGAGCTGCCGGACTGGCCACATGATGTGGAACTTAAGCTGCACGTGGCACTGGGGGATCAACTGACCTTGAGCCTGATCAGTCGCAACATGGGCAACAGTCCGGTCACCATCAGCCAGGCCCTGCACAGCTATTTCGCCGTCAGTGATGTGCGCCAGGCGCGGGTCGAGGGTGTCGAGGGGCTGGATTACATCGAAACCCTGGCTGACTGGGAACAGCGCCAGCAGCAGGGTGCGCTGGCATTTACCGGTGAAACCGACCGCATCTACCTGAATACGCCTGCAACGTTGAGCATCGTCGACCCACACTGGAGCCGGCGCATCACACTGACCAGCAGCGGTTCGCGCTCGGCGGTGGTCTGGAACCCATGGACCGAGCGGGCCAGGGAACTGGCGGACATGGCCGATGATGGCTGGCAGCGGATGCTGTGCATCGAGACGGCGAATGTCTGGGAGGATGTGGTGACCTTGGAGCCTGGGAAGCAGGTTGCGCTAACCGTGTCGATCAGTAGCGCATCGCTCTGATTCATCCGTTTTAGTGATCCAACGGGCCTCTTCGCGGGGCAAGCCCGCTCCCACAGGTACCCCACCGGACCTTAGGGCAGTGCAATACCTGTGGGAGCGGGCTTGCACGCGAAGAGGCAGGTATGGGCACATCAAAGGTCAGCGTCTTCCACCACCCTCACCTGCCCCGCATCCAGTGCATACGCCGCATCGGCCAGGTCATTGCTGACCTTCTCAACCTTCAACGTCCCACTGACCCACAGCGGCGTGTAGATATCATCGATCTTCAACCCCTTCGGATAGCGCACCAACACTAGCTGATTCGGCGGCGGCGGCGGCACGTGGATGCAGGCGCCCGGGTACGGCACCAGGAAGAACAGCGTGCTGTTGCCCTTGGCATCGCTTTCCAGCGGCACCGGATAGCCGCCCAAGCGGATATCCTTACCGTTCATGGCCGCCACGGTCTTGGTGGAGTACATCACCGCCGGCAGGCCCTTGCTCTGCTTCAGGCCACCCTTGTCGGTGAACGTGCCCATCGCCTCCGGCGAGTTGTGGTCGATTTCAGGCATCTGCTCGAGGGCTTTCTGGTCCGACTTGGGCATCAGCTCCAGCCAGTCGGTTTCAGGCAGTTCGGCATGGGCCAAGGTACTGGCCAGGAGCAGTGGAATGAGGAAAAAGGCACGCATGGAAATGCTCGGCAACTCGGATGAATTGCCGGCATTCTAACCAGTATTCAGCGTTTCTTGATTAATCCGTAGATCACCAGCAGGACCACGGCACCGACCAGCGCGCCGAAGAAGCCCGCCGCCTGCCCGGCCTGGTAGATCCCCAGCGCCTGGCCGCCATAGGTGGCGAGCAGAGAGCCGGCAATACCGAGCAGGATAGTCATGATCCAGCCCATGCTGTCGTCGCCCGGTTTGATGAAGCGCGCCAACAGGCCGACGATGAGGCCGATGAAGATGGTTCCAATGATGCCCATGGCATTCCCTCTGCAGTGAAAAATGGAACAAGCCAAAGCCTAGACGGGCTTTGGCGTGTTGCCATGTTCAGAGGGCAAGGCGCATGCAGAAGTTCGATCAGTTGCTGATCAACGCCTCTACTTCGGCAATCTTGGCCTTGAGGGTGGCCATGTCCTGGCAACGCAGGGTGGCGTGGCCGACCTTGCGCCCGACCTTGAAGGCCTTGCCGTAGTGGTGCAGGTGGCAGTCATCGATGGCGACAACTTTGTCCACTGCCGGCACTTCACCGATGAAGTTGAGCATGGCGCTCTCGCCGACCTTGGCGGTCGAACCCAACGGCAGGCCGGCAACGGCGCGCAGGTGGTTCTCGAACTGGCTGCACTCGGCGCCTTCGATGGTCCAGTGCCCGGAGTTGTGGACGCGCGGGGCGATTTCGTTGGCCTTGAGGCCACCGTCGACCTCGAAGAACTCGAAGGCCATCACGCCGACGTAGTCCAGCTGCTTGAGCACACGACCAACGTAATCTTCGGCAAGGCCCTGCAGCGGGTGCGAGGCGCTGGCCACCGACAGCTTCAGGATGCCGCTCTCGTGGGTGTTGTGCACCAGCGGGTAGAAGCGCGTTTCGCCATCGCGGGCGCGCACGGCCACCAGCGACACTTCACCGGTGAACGGCACGAAGCCTTCCAGCAGGCACGGCACGCTGCCCAGCTCGGCAAAGGTGTCCACCACGTCTTCAGGAGTACGCAGGACCTTCTGGCCCTTGCCGTCGTAACCCAGGGTGCGGGTCTTCAGCACGGCCGGCAGGCCGATGCTGGCGACTGCGGCGTCGAGGTCGGCCTGCGAGAGGATGTCGGCAAAGGCCGGGGTCGGGATACCCAGGTCGCGGAACATGCTTTTCTCGAACAGGCGATCACGGGCGATGCGCAACGCTTCGGCGCTCGGGTAGACCGGGACGAACTGCGAGAGGAAGGCCACGGTCTCGGCCGGGACGCTTTCGAACTCGAAGGTCACCAGGTCGACTTCGTCGGCCAGCTGGCGCAGGTGGTCCTGGTCACCGTAGTCGGCACGCAGGTGCTCGCCCAAGGGCGCGGCGCAGGCGTCCGGCGCCGGGTCGAGGAAGGCGAAGTTCATGCCCAGCGGAGTGCCCGCCAAGGCCAGCATGCGGCCCAGCTGGCCGCCACCGATTACACCGATCTTCATGGGTTCTGCCTCAAGCCTGACGTGGGTCTGGGTTGTCCAGCACGGTGTCGGTCTGCTCGGTGCGGAACTGCTTGAGCGCCGCGTGATACTGCGGGTACTTGGCGCCGAGGATGCTCGCCGACAGCAGCGCGGCGTTGATCGCCCCGGCACGGCCGATGGCCAGGGTGGCAACCGGCACACCGGCGGGCATCTGCACGATCGACAGCAGCGAATCGACACCCGACAGCATCGACGACTGCACTGGCACGCCGAGCACCGGCAGGTGGGTCTTGGCGGCGCACATGCCTGGCAAGTGCGCAGCGCCACCGGCGCCCGCGATGATCACCTCGATGCCACGGCCTTCGGCTTCTTCAGCGTACTGGAACAGCAGATCCGGGGTGCGGTGGGCGGAAACCACCTTCACTTCGTAGGGAATGCCGAGTTTTTCCAGCATATCGGCGGTGTGGCTAAGGGTGGACCAATCGGACTTGGAGCCCATGATCACGCCAACCAGTGCACTCATCGTCGAGCCTCTTCGCTTGTGCGCCCGCAGGCGCGTCAAAAAACAACAAGCCACGCGGGACGACCGGCGTGGCTTGTTTGCTGATCCGGACCGGAGCTGCCCGGTCGAAAGGCCGCGCAGTATAGCGTAACCCAAGGCGTTGCTGGCACCCCTGGCGACCAACTGTCGGCCTTATTTTTCGGGGCCTTGGCTGACTTTTGGGTCAACCGCAACGCCCCCCTCCAGCTTGCGCCACAGCAGGCGCACGTTGGCTTTGCGCACCAGCGCACAACGATACAGGCGGATTTCCAACGGCACATGCCACTGGCTACCACCGCAGATCGCCAGTTCGCCACGCTCCAGTTCACCGCGCATCGACAAACGCGGCACCCAGGCGATGCCCATGCCCTCCAGCGCCATGCTCTTGAGGCTGTCGGCCATGGCTGTTTCGTAGACCGTGGTATAGCGCAGGTTACGCTGGCGCAGCAGCAGGTTCACTGAACGCCCGAGGAACGCGCCGGCGCTGTAGGCCAGCAATGGCACACTGCTGTCGCCTTCGAGGTCGAACAATGGCTGGCCATTGGCGTCCACGGCGCACACCGGCAGCATTTCCGTGGTGCCCATGTGCAGCGACGGAAAAATCTCGGCGTCCATCTGCAGTGCCGCATCGGGGTCGTAGAACGCCAGCATCAAGTCGCACCCCCCCTCACGTAATGCATGCACGGCATCCCCTACGTTAGTCGCAACCAGGCGGGTGGCGATGTTCAGACCGTCATTGCGCAATTGGGCAACCCACCGTGGGAAAAAGCCCGACGCCAGGGAGTGCGCCGCAGCGATCTGGATGACCTCGCCCTGCCCCCCTTCAAGATGATGCAAGTGGCGGAGAACTTCGCTCAACTGGTCGACAACGGTACGTGCTGTGACAAGAAACAGCTGGCCAGACTCGGTCAGTTCAATCGGCGTGCGGGAACGATTCACCAAGGTCAGCCCCAGGGCTGCTTCCAGGCTACGTATGCGCCGGCTGAAGGCCGGCTGCGTCACGAAACGCCGCTCTGCGGCTTGGGAAAAACTGCGGGTCGAGGCCAGAGCACTGAAGTCTTCCAGCCATTTGCTTTCCAGGTTCAAGAAGCATTTCTCCCGGCATGCACCAAAATGGAACACGCTCGAATGTCAATTGGCGTCACACGAAACACTATGCCGTTTGTGCATAGGTTAGCGTGCAACAGCATTGGCCGCAAAATCGCCTTCAGGCCTAGGATTGGCGCCATTCCGGCATGTGCCGGGCCCAAATCGAGATGATATCCATCATGTCCTCCGCTGCATCGTTCCGCGTCGAAAAAGATCTGCTTGGTACCCTTGAAGTCCCTGCCGATGCCTACTACGGCATCCAGACTCTGCGCGCTGCCAACAACTTCCACCTCTCCGGTGTTCCGCTGTCGCACTACCCGAAACTGGTAGTCGGCCTGGCGATGGTCAAGCAGGCCGCTGCTGACGCCAACCGTGAGCTGGGGCACTTGAGCGATGCCAAGCACGCCGCGATCAGCGCAGCCTGCGCACGACTGATCAAGGGCGACTACCACGAGCAGTTCGTGGTCGACATGATTCAAGGCGGTGCTGGTACTTCCACCAACATGAACGCCAACGAAGTCATCGCCAACATCGCGCTGGAGGCCATGGGCCACCAGAAGGGTGAGTACCAGTACCTGCACCCGAACAACGATGTGAACATGGCGCAGTCGACCAACGACGCCTACCCGACCGCCATCCGCCTGGGCCTGCTGCTGGGCCACGACGCGCTGCTGGCCAGCCTCGACAGCCTGATCCAGGCCTTCGCTGCCAAAGGTAAAGAGTTCGACCACGTACTGAAGATGGGCCGTACCCAGCTGCAGGACGCCGTGCCAATGACCCTGGGCCAGGAATTCCGCGCCTTCGCCACCACCATGACCGAAGACCTGCAGCGCCTGCGCTCGCTGGCCCCGGAACTGCTGACCGAAATCAACCTGGGCGGTACCGCCATCGGTACCGGCATCAACGCCGACCCGGGCTACCAGCTGCTGGCCGTACAGCGCCTGGCAACCATCAGCGGCCAGCCGCTGGTACCGGCTGCCGACCTGATCGAAGCCACCTCGGACATGGGCGCCTTCGTGCTGTTCTCCGGCATGCTCAAGCGTACCGCAGTCAAGCTGTCGAAAATCTGCAACGACCTGCGCCTGCTGTCCAGCGGTCCACGCACCGGCATCAATGAAATCAACCTGCCAGCGCGTCAGCCAGGCAGCTCGATCATGCCAGGCAAGGTCAACCCGGTAATCCCGGAAGCCGTCAACCAGGTGGCCTTCGCCATCATGGGTAACGACCTGGCCCTGACCGTCGCCGCCGAAGGTGGCCAGCTGCAGCTGAACGTGATGGAGCCTTTGATCGCCTACAAGATCTTCGACTCGATCCGCCTGCTCCAGCGCGCCATGGACATGCTGCGCGAACACTGCATCGTCGGCATCACTGCCAACGAACAGCGCTGCCGTGAACTGGTCGAGCACTCGATCGGCCTGGTCACTGCCCTGAACCCTTACATCGGCTACGAAAACGCCACCCGTATCGCCCGCGTTGCCCTGGAAACCGGCCGCGGCGTTCTGGAACTGGTGCGCGAAGAGAAGCTGCTGGACGAAGCGATGCTCAACGACATCTTGCGTCCGGAAAACATGATCGCTCCGCGTCTGGTTCCGCTCAAGGCGTAACCCGACGGCTGCAAACAGTCTCACCAGGTCGAGGGACTAGACACCTCTCAACCTTTCAAAGGCCCGAGCGCACGCTCCGGGCCTTTTTTTTGGCCGTACGATACCGGCACACAACTTGCTCCATAATGCCTCCCAGCCCCACGGGAATACCGAGCATGCTGCATAGCCACTTGACCACCCTCAATGCGGTATCGCTGATCCTCAACCTGTTTCAGGAACAGGGCTGCGAAGCTTCGACGCTGCTGGCTGGCAGCGGCATAGGCGCGGCCGACCTGGGCCATGCCGATGCGCGCATCACTACCCAGCAAGAGTTGCAGGTGTGCGCCAATGCCGTGGCCCGGCGCGAGGACATTGGCCTGGAGCTGGGCCAGCGCATGCATGTGTCGTGCTACGGCATGCTCGGTTACGCGCTGCTCTCCAGTGCCACTTTGGGTGACGCCCTGCGCCTGGCGCTACAGTATCCGGCACTGCTGGGAACAGTTTTCCAGCTGCGCCTGGTCGACGATGGCCAGCGGGTCTGGTTCAGTGCCAACGATTACCGCGACGCCCCGGCGCTGGCCGCGTTCAATGCCGAGTTTTGCCTGGTTTCGCTGAAAGTCATCTGCGATGACTTGCTGGGCCGCCCGCTGCCGCTGCTCGGCGCCCGTTTCGAACATGCCCGGCCCGGTTACCACGCGCGCTATACCGGTGCATTCCCTTGCCCGCTCGGTTTCGATGCCGAAGACAACGCCTTTGCCTTCGAGCGCCGTTGGCTGGACGCGCCGCTGCCGCTGGCCGACCCGATCACCCACAAGGCCATGAGCGAACGCTGCCGGCGCCTGAACCTGGAGTTCACCGGACGCCAGGCTTGGCTGGGGCGGATTCGCCAGTTGCTGCTGCAGCAACTGGATGCGGCGCCGGGCCTGGAAGGCTTGGCGCGGCAGATGAACTGCTCGTCGCGGACCTTGCGCCGACACCTGCAGGCGCTGGGCAGCAGTTATCAACAGCTGCTCGATGAGTTGCGTTTCGAGCGCGCCAAGCAACTGCTGGCCGATGAGCAGATGCCGATCTACCGCATAGCTGAAACGCTGGGCTTCAGCGAGACGGCCAGTTTCCGGCATGCTTTCCAGCGCTGGAGCGGGGTGGCGCCGAGCCATTTTCGGGGCTGACCTTTAGGCCCTCTTCGCGGGCAAGCCCGCTCCCACAGATACAGCGCGGTTCTCGAAAGCTGTGGTAATCCTGTGGGAGCGGGCTTGCCCGCGAAGAGGCCCGGAAGACCCATCTTGGCCATATCGATCCCCTTCTGGCCGTTCTCGACGTTCTCTCACACGTGCCAGCCCGTGAAAATGGGCCTACGCCAGTCCCCCCGGAGAACAACAATGCTGACGATCTATTCCGATGATCACCGCCTGCACCACGGCCGCTGCGAGCTGATCGACGGCAAGCTGATGCCCTGCTTCGAGATGCCCTCGCGCGCCGACCATGTGCTCGACCAGGTGAAAAAGCGCAACCTCGGCGATGTCCAGGGCCCGACCGACTTTGGCCGCGCCCCGCTGCAACGCATCCACAGCGCCGACTATCTCGACTTCTTCGAAGGCGCCTGGGAGCGCTGGGCTGCACTGGGTCACGACGGCGACCTGCTGCCCTTCACCTGGCCGGCCCGCACGCTGCGCCAGGTCAAACCGAGCGGCCTGCATGGTGAACTGGGTTACTACAGTTTCGATGCCGGTGCACCGATCACTGCCGGCACCTGGCAGGCCGCCTACAGCGCCGCACAAGTCGCCCTCACCGCCCAGGCTGCAATCCAGCAGGGCGCCCACTCGGCGTTTGCCCTGTGCCGCCCGCCTGGACACCACGCCGCCGCCGAAGTCATGGGCGGTTATTGCTACCTGAACAATGCCGCGATCGCCGCCCAGGCCTTCCTCGACCAGGGTCGCAGCAAGGTGGCCATCCTCGACGTCGACTACCACCACGGCAACGGCACCCAGGATATCTTCTACGCGCGAGACGACGTGTTCTTCGCCTCGATCCACGGCGACCCGCAGGCCGAATTCCCATTCTTTCTCGGTTATGCCGACGAGACCGGTGAAGGCGCAGGTGAAGGCTGCAACATCAACTACCCGCTGCCGGCCGGCAGTGACTGGGCAGCCTGGAGCGCGGCCCTGGAAGCTGCCTGCCAGCGCATCGCCGACTACGACGCCGACGTCCTGGTGATCTCATTGGGCGTGGACACCTTCAAGGACGACCCGATCTCCCAGTTCAAGCTGGACAGCCCGGACTACCTGGAAATGGGCCAGCGCATCGCCCAGCTCGGCAAGCCGACCCTGTTCGTGATGGAAGGCGGCTACGCTGTGGAGGAAATCGGTATCAACGCGGTCAATGTGCTGGAAGGCTTCCAGCGCGCCCAGCCAGGAGCCCGGTAATGGTCCGACTCAAGCGTCTGCTCGCCCCGTTCATCGCTGCCACTCTGCTCACAGGTGCGCTCCAGGCCCAGGCCGAACAGCGCACCCTGCGTGTGTACAACTGGTTCGACTACATCACCCCGCAGACCTTGACCGATTTCCAGAAGGACAGCGGCGTCAAGCTGGTCTACGACATCTTCGACACCAACGAAGCGCTGGAGGCCAAGCTGCTAACCGGCAACTCCGGCTATGACGTGGTGGTGCCGTCCAACGTGTTCCTCGCCAAGCAGATCGAGGCCGGTGTGTTCCAGCCGCTGGACCGCAGCAAGCTGCCGAACTGGCAGCACCTGGACCCGGCACTGATGAAGCTGATCGAGGCCAACGACCCGGGCAACAAGTTCGCCGTGCCCTACATGTACGGCACCGTGCTGATCGGCTTCAACCCGGCCAAGGTCAAGGCGGTGCTCGGCGACCAGGCGCCGGTGGACAGCTGGGACCTGATCTTCAAGGAAGAGAACATCGCCAAGCTCAAGCAGTGCGGCGTGGCGTTGCTCGATTCGCCTTCGGAGATCCTGCCGCTGGCCCTGAAGTACCTGGGCCTGGACCCCAACAGCGGCAAGCCTGAGGACTACAAGAAAGCCGAGGCGCTGCTGCTGAAGATCCGCCCACATATCACCTACTTCCATTCCTCGAAGTACATGGCCGATATCGCCAACGGCGACATCTGCGTAGCCGTCGGGTATTCCGGCAGCTTCTCCCAGGCCGCCAACCGCGCCCGGGAGGCGAAGAATGGTGTAGTGGTGGACATGCGCCTGCCCAAGGAAGGCGCGCCCATCTGGTTCGACATGCTGTCCATTCCGAAGGGGGCAGCCAACCCGGAAGATGCGCATGCGTTCATCAACTACCTGCTGCGCCCGGAGGTGATTGCGCCGATCAGCGACTTTGTCGGGTACCCGAACCCGAACAAGGATGCGACCGAGAAAGTCAGCCCGGCGATTCGCAACAACCCCAACCTGTATCCGACGGCGGAGGCGATGGCCAAGCTGTATACGCTCAAGCCGTTGCCGCGTGATGCGGAGCGGGCGCGGACACGGGCCTGGACCCGGATCAAGTCCGGGACCTGAGCCGCCCTCTTCGCGGCTAAAGCCGCTCCTACAGGTTACGCAGTACTCCTGTAGGAGCGGCTTCAGCCACGAAGAGGCCGCCAAGCCTTGCGCAAGCGCATCAAGGCCTCGGCAATTGCCCCTTCCGGCACCGCCGCAAACCCCAGTACCAGCCCCCCGCGTTTATCCACAGGCACCTCGCTGTCCTCCAGCCAATAACTGCTCAGCGGATTCACCTCCACCCCCACCTCTTCAGCCTTGGCCACCAATTCCTGCTCCCGCGCAAAGTTATCCACATCCACCTTCACATGCAGCCCGGCAGCAACCTCCGGCATACCGCCGAGCCCAGGAACATCCACAGGCCAACCAGCCTTCAGCACATTGCGCCGACTCAACGCTGCCTTGCGCATGCGCCGAATATGCCGCTGGAGGTGCCCTTGAGCCATGAACTCAGCCATCACGCACTGGGTACCGACCTCGGAATGCCGCATCGCCAGCGCCCTGCCCTGGCTGAATGCCTGCACCAGCCGCGTGGGCAGCACCAAGTAGCCAAGGCGCAATGCGGGGAACGCAATCTTGCCGAAGGTGCCGACGTACAACACCCGCCCCTGGCGGTCCAACGCCGCTAACGGCGCCAAGGGTGCGCCGCTGTAGCGGTACTCGCCGTCATAGTCGTCCTCGATGATCCAGCCATCGCGGCGCTCGGCCCAGGCCAGTAGCGCCAGGCGCCGGGCCAGGCTCATGGTCACACCCGTGGGGTACTGGTGGGCGGGCGTGACGTAGGCCAAGCGACAATCCTGCAGCTGCTCCAGACGCGCGCAGTCCATGCCCTCCTCGTCCACAGGTATGCCCGACACCTTGCCACCGGCCACGGCGAAGGTATGGCCGGCGGCTCGATAGCCAGGGTTTTCCACAGCCACGCCGTCGCCCGGTTGCAACAGCAACTGTGCACAAAGGCTGATGGCCTGCTGCGCACCACTGGTGATCACAATTTGTTCAGCGGTGCAGGACAGGCCACGTGAGCGGCGCAGGTAGGCCGCGATCAACTCGCGCAGCGTGCGCTCGCCAGCCGGGTCGCCATAACCAAGCTGTGCAGGATCCGGATTACGCCAGAAACCCGCATGAAGCTTGGCCCACACGTCGAACGGGAACAGGTCGAAGGCTGGAATGCCGACGCGAAAAGCCCGCGGTGCGCCGGTTCTTGGCAGCGGTAGATGATTACTTTTCAGACGCTCCAAAGGCTCACTGGACAGCGTGTTGCTGGATAAATCCTCAGTATTTTCCGAAGAAACTGTGGATAATCCTGTTGATAAACCCCGGGATAACCCTGTGGATAGTTGTGTGGATAGTTTATCCAGCTGGCTCACGTATGTACCGTCTCCTACCCGGCTTTCAATGTAGCCCTCGGCATACAGCTGATCGTAGGCCCGCACCACGCTGTTGCGCGACAGCGCCAGCATGGACGCCAGATCTCGTGTGGCGGGCAGGCGCGTGCCGCTGCTCAGCCGCCCGTCCAGTACCCGCGCACGCAGTGCCTGATAGAGCTGCTGACTCAGACCGCGGCGGCGGTCGAGGACCAGCCCGGCAGGGTCGAAGGGCAGCATGAGGGGACGTTCGCTCATGGCATTGGACCTATCAAAACAGTCATGAATGGATCTTACACAGAACCAATAGCCTGCCTAGGATGGAGCCATTCGACAAGGAACCCGCGCATGTACAACAGCAAGCCCCATCAGGAACACGACCGCGAGCGTTTGCACCAGCATATGTTCGACACCCGCCTGGCCGTGCTGGTCAGCCAGGGCGAACACGGTTTGCTGGCCACCCACTTGCCAGTGCTGGTCGATACCCATGAAGGCGAATTTGGCACCGTCTACGCGCACCTGGCGCGCGCTAACCGTCAATGGCAGGACCTGGAGCAAGGCGGTGAAGCGCTGTTGGTGTTCCCCGGCGCCGACGCCTATGTGAGCCCCAGTTACTACCCGAGCAAGGCCGAGAATTCCAAGGTAGTGCCGACCTGGAACTACCTGGCCGTACATGCCTATGGCCCAGTCGAGGTGATCCACGACGCGGCTTCTCTGTTGAACATCGTCAGCCGCTTGACCGAACGTCACGAACAAGGTCGCGATGTGCCTTGGAAGGTGACAGACGCCCCCCGCGACTATCTCGACGGCATGCTCCGCGCCATCGTCGGCATCCGCCTGCCCATCGCTCGCCTGCAGGGTGCGCGCAAGCTCAGCCAGAACCGTTCGGCAGAAGACATCGCCGGCGTGCGCGAAGGCTTGAGCGCCAGCACCGATTTCGTGGACAACCAACTCGCAGCGCAGATGCGCCAGCTCTGAAGGAAAACCCCATGCCCAGCGTTACCCTGCGCCCCGTCAGCGCCCAAGACCACGCCGCCTGGCTCGAACTGTGGGAGGCCTACCTGCGCTTCTACCAGACCGAACTGGCCGAAGAAGTCAGCCTCAGTACCTGGCAACGCCTGCTTAACCCCAATGAAGCCACTCACTCGACCCTCGCCTGGGTCGATGGCAAGGCAGTTGGGATGGTCAACTTCATCTACCATCGTTCCAACTGGAGCATCGAAAACTCCTGCTACCTGCAGGATCTGTATGTCGACAGTAACCAGCGCGGCCTGGGCATTGGCCGCCAGCTGATCGAACACGTCTACGCCACCGCCAAAGCCGCTGGCTGCATCAAGGTGCACTGGCTGACACATGAAACCAACGCCACCGCCATCAGCCTGTACGAGCAGGTTGCCGAGCGGCCAGGCTTCATTCAATTTCGCAAAGGACTGTAGGCCGATCATGACTGATGCCTTGAACTGGAAACCTGCCACTGCGCCGCAAGCCGAGCCCATTGATGGCCGCTTCATTCGCCTGGAGAAGCTCGACCCGGCACGCCATGCGGATGATCTGTGGGCAGCATTGCAGGGCCCGGACTCCGATCCAGTGTTGTGGGATTACCTGCCCTACGGCCCCTTCACCGAGCGCGCCACCTTCGACCGCTGGCTGGAGGGCAACGCTGCTGGCCGCGATCCGCAGTACTACACCGTGATCGACCGCGCGAACGGCCAGGCACAAGGCGTTCTGACGCTAATGTCGATCGTGCCGGAGCACGGCCGCATCGAGATCGGACACATCGCCTTCGGCGCCCCCATGCAGCGCACGCCCAAGAGCACCGAGGCGGTGTACCTGCTGGCCAAGCTTGGCTTTGCGCTGGGCAACCGGCGCCTGGAATGGAAGTGCAATAACGCCAATGCCAGATCCAAGCGTGCGGCGGAGCGGTTCGGCTTCCAGTTCGAAGGGGTGTTCCGCAAGCATCTGGTGGTCAAGGACCATAACCGCGATACGGCGTGGTATTCGATTACCGATGATGAATGGCCGCAGGTGGCGGCGGGGTTCGAGCGGTGGTTGAGCGATGTGAACCAGCAACCGAGAGGCCAAGTAGAGACCTTGGAAGCCTGTCGCAAAGGCTGAAAAGTGTATTGATGCTACCGGCCCCTTCGCGGGCAAGCCCGCTCCCACAGGGCTCAGCGCAATCCTTGTGGGAGCGGGCTTGCCCGCGAAGAGGCCGGTAGATTCGGCACAAAAAAAGGGGAGCATCCGCCCCCCAGAGGTTAACCGCTTGTAGATGAAGGCTTCTGTCAGCCTTCGATCTCGATCAGGATTTCGCCCGGCGTCACGCGATCGCCCTTGGCCACATGGATGGCCACGACCTTGCCGGCGATGGCCGCCTGCACTTCGGTTTCCATCTTCATCGCTTCGGTGATCAACACGGCCTGGCCGGCCTTGACCACGTCGCCTTCCTTGACCAGCACATCGACGATGTTGCCGGGCATGGTGGTGCTGACGTGGCCCGGGGCGCTGGCTTGCTTGCGCTTGCTGCTGCCGCCGCCGACGAACTCGTTGAGTGGCTCGAACACCACTTCTTCCGGCATGCCGTCGATCGACAGGTAGAAGTGACGTTTACCCTCGGCCTTGACGCCAACGCCGGTGATGTCGACCCGGTAGGTCTCGCCGTGCACGTCGATGACGAACTCGGTCGGAACGCCTTCACCGCCTGGGGCGGCGACTGCGCCGGCTTCCGGAATCGGCAACAGGGCTTCGGGGGTCAAGGTGCCAGCTTCGCGTTCTTCGAGGAACTTGCGGCCAATGTCCGGGAACATGGCGAAAGTCAGTACATCCTCTTCACTGCGCGCCAGCGCGCCGATATCGCCCCGCAGCTTGGCCATTTCCGGCTTGAGCAGGTCGGCCGGGCGCACGTCGATCAACTCTTCGCTGCCGATGGCCTGGCGGCGCAGTTGCTCGTTGACCACACCCGGGGCCTTGCCATAACCGCCTTGCAGGTACAGCTTCACCTCGTTGGTGATGGTCTTGTAGCGCTCGCCGGCCAGCACGTTGAAGAACGCCTGGGTACCGACGATCTGCGAGGTCGGGGTCACCAGCGGTGGGAAGCCGAGGTCCTCGCGCACCCGCGGGATTTCCGCCAGCACTTCGTTCATGCGGTTGAGCGCGCCCTGCTCCTTGAGCTGGTTGGCCAGGTTGGAAATCATCCCGCCCGGCACCTGGTTAACCTGCACGCGGGTATCCACGGCGGTGAACTCGCTCTCGAACTGGTGGTACTTCTTGCGCACGGCGTAGAAGTACAGGCCGATCTCCTGCAGCAGCTCCAGGTCCAGGCCGGTGTCGAACTCGCTGCCCTTGAGCGCGGCGACCATCGACTCGGTACCCGGGTGGCTGGTGCCCCAGGCGAAGCTGGAAATGGCGGTATCGATGTGATCGACACCGTTCTCAACGGCCTTGAGCTGGCACATTGCAGCCAGGCCAGCAGTGTCATGGGAGTGGATGAACACCGGCAGCGACTGCTCGGCCTTCAGCGCCTTGACCAGCTCACCGGTGGCGAACGGGGTCAGCAGGCCGGCCATGTCCTTGATCGCAATCGAGTCGCAACCCATCGCTTCCATCTGCTTGGCCTGGGCGACGAAGGCGTCGATGGTGTGTACGGGGCTGACGGTATAGGCGATGGTGCCCTGGGCGTGCTTGCCGGCAGCCTTCACCGCCTCGATGGCGACGCGCAGGTTACGCACGTCGTTCATCGCATCGAAGATGCGGAATACATCGATACCGTTGACCGCGGCCTTGGCCACGAACGCCTTGACCACGTCGTCGCTGTAGTGGCGATAGCCCAGCAGGTTCTGGCCGCGCAGCAGCATCTGCAGGCGAGTGTTGGGCAAGGCATTGCGCAGCTTGCGCAGGCGCTCCCACGGGTCTTCCTTGAGGAAGCGCACGCAGGCGTCGAAGGTGGCGCCACCCCAGACTTCCAGCGACCAGTAGCCGACTTTGTCGAGCTTGTCGCAGATCGGCAGCATGTCTTCGGTGCGCATGCGAGTGGCCAGCAAGGACTGGTGGGCGTCGCGCAGGATCGTGTCGGTAACAAAGATTTTCTTGGACATTATTAGGTTCCTCACAGGCCTGCGTGGGCGGCGATGGCGGCGGCGATGGCCAGGGCCAGCTCTTCGGGTTTGCGCTTGATCGAGTAGTTGGTCAGTTCAGGGTGGCTTTCGACGAAGCTGGTGTTGAACTGGCCGCTACGGAATTCCGGGTTGCGCAGGATTTCCTGGTAGTACGCGGCGGTGGTCTTCACCCCTTGCACGCGCATGTCGTCCAGGGCACGCAGGCCGCGGTCCATGGCTTCTTCCCAGGTCAATGCCCAGACCACGAGTTTCAGGCACATGGAGTCGTAGAACGGCGGAATGGTGTAGCCGGTATAGATTGCCGTGTCGGTACGCACACCCGGGCCGCCGGGGGCGTAGTAGCGGGTGATCTTGCCGAAGCTGGGCAGGAAGTTGTTCTTCGGGTCTTCGGCGTTGATGCGGAACTGCAACGCGTAGCCGCGATGCTGGATATCTTCCTGCTTGACTGACAGCGGCAGGCCCGAGGCAATGCGAATCTGTTCGCGGACGACGTCGATACCGGTGATTTCTTCGGTGATGGTGTGTTCCACCTGCACCCGGGTGTTCATCTCCATGAAGTACACCTCGCCATCGGCGAGCAGGAACTCCACGGTACCGGCGTTCTCGTAGTTCACCGCCTTGGCCGCACGCACCGCCAGGTCGCCGATGTAGGCGCGCTGCTCCGGGGTGAGCTGCGGGCTCGGGGCAATTTCGATGAGCTTCTGGTTGCGGCGCTGGATCGAGCAGTCGCGCTCGAACAGGTGCACGACGTTGCCGAAGCTGTCACCGAGGATCTGCGCCTCGATGTGCTTGGGATTGACGATGCACTTCTCCAGGAACACTTCCGCCGAACCGAAAGCCTTGGTTGCCTCGGAAATGACCCGGGGGAAGTTCTGTTCCAACTCTTCACGGCTGTTGCAACGGCGAATACCACGCCCGCCACCGCCCGAGGTGGCCTTGAGCATCACCGGGTAACCGATGCGCTCGCCTTCGCTCAGGGCTTCGTGGATGTCGGCAACGTTGCCTTCGGTGCCTGGCGTCACCGGTACACCGGCCTTGATCATGGTGCGGCGCGCTTCGGTCTTGTCGCCCATGCGGCGAATCACCTCGGCGGCCGGGCCGATGAACTTGATCCCGCGCTCGGCGCAGATTTCTGCCAGTTCAGGGTTTTCCGACAGGAAACCGTAGCCCGGGTGCAGTGCGTCACAGCCGGTCTCCACAGCAAGGTTGACCAGCTTGCGCGGGTTCAGATAACCGGCCAGCGGCTCGGCGCCAATGCTGTAGGCCTCGTCGGCACGCTTGACGTGCAAGGCGTGACGGTCGGCGTCGGAATAGATCGCGACAGAGCGAATGCCCATCTCGGCGCAAGCACGCACAATGCGAACTGCGATTTCACCCCGGTTGGCGATCAGGATTTTTTTTATCACTGGAGTTTTCCCAAAGCCGTAGGAACAGTCGAGCCGGTTTCACCGGTCGGCGCGTGACCAGACGTCGCTGGCCAGTCGCACATTCACCCTAGCGCTGTAGGTCGATAAACAAAAATCAATATTTGTTAGGGGCTGTATTAGCAAAAGCTTATAGTTCGGTTACAAGGTATTGCCAAAGGCTGGAGAAAAATGCGTAAGTCATTGATGCGTATGACTTTGCGTCAATTACAGATCTTTAACGAGGTGTGTGATTTACGCTCGTACAGCCGTGCGGCGGAGGAGATGGCGCTGACGCAACCCGCGGTTAGTCTACAGATCCGTCAGCTCGAAGAGCTGGTCGGGCAGCCGCTGTTCGAATACGTGGGCAAGAAGCTCTACCTGACTGAGGCAGCCGAAGCGCTGCAGCGCGCCAGCCGGGACATCTTCGGACGCCTGGAAAGCCTCGACATGCAGTTGTCGGACATGCAGGGCTCACTGCAAGGGCAGTTGAAACTGGCGATCGAATCCAGCGCCAAGTACTTCGTGCCACACCTGTTCGCCGCCTTCAAGCAACGTCACCCGGAGGTCAACCTGACCCTTACGGTAGTCAATCGCGCCCAGGCGATCCGGCGCCTTTCCGATAACCGTGACGACCTGATCATCATGTCCATGGTGCCGCAGGACATGGGCCTGGAGTTTCTGCCGTTTCTCAACAACCCGATCATCGCCGTGGCACCACCTGAACATCCGCTGTGCAAGCTTGAGCAGCTGCGCCTGCAGGACCTTGAGCCTCATACCCTGCTGGTCCGCGAACAGGGCTCGGGAACGCGTAAGGCCTGCGAGGAATACTTCAAGGACAAGCGCGTGCACTTCACCCAAACACTGGAAGTGGCCTCGGCCGATGCCCAGCGCGAATGCGTGATCGCCGGTCTCGGTATTGCCTTGCTGACCCGCCATGCCGTCAACATGGAGCTGGCCGCAGGGGTGCTCAGGGAGCTGCCGGTGGAAGAACTGCCGCTGTACCGCAGTTGGTGCGTAGTGCAGTCCAAGGCCAAGCGGCAGTCACCGGTGGCCCTGGCATTTTTGGCATTCATCCGCAGCGAACGTGCGCTGATCAGCGCGCTTGTTGAGCGTTTTTCGGGGAAGTTGCCGCTGAAGCCTGCCACACCGTAAGTGCTTCCAACTCGGGGTAATCCGCCAAGTCGCGGAGCAGTTGGCGTTGGTCACAATAGCTTTCGATCGCGCGGCGGTACTCCATGCGACGCTGATCCTTTTCCTGCTGTTTGCGAGCTTTGGCGTTGGGTTGGTACGAGCCATCGAAGTCACGAGCCATGTCTGTCTCCCTGATCGAGTGCGGGGAGCTTCAGACTGACTGCAATGTTTTACCGTTTTGCTGAGCAATGGTTACAAATCAGTGAAAGACGCAGCTTATGACTGCATCCAGGATCAGTCATCCATCGCCTTGATCGACTTGGGCGACAAGCGCAGGCTGCGCAAGCTGCGCTTGACGCTCTTGAGGTGATTGACCAGGCTTGGCCCGCGCGCCATTGCCACACCCATGGCTAGCACGTCGATCACCACCAAGTGGGCAATGCGCGAGGTCAGCGGGGTATAGATTTCGGTGTCCTCGTGCACATCGATCGCCAGATTGACGGTCGAAAGTTCGGCCAATGGCGTTTGGCTCGGGCACAGGGTAATCAGGTTGGCGCCGCTCTCACGCACGAGGTTGGCGGTGATCAGCAGGTCTTTGGAACGCCCCGACTGGGAAATGCACACCGCCACATCACCCGGTTTGAGTGTGACCGCCGACATCGCCTGCATGTGCGGATCGGAATAAGCGGCCGCACTGAGCAGCAGGCGGAAGAACTTGTGCTGCGCATCGGCCGCCACCGCCCCAGATGCACCAAACCCGTAGAATTCCACGCGTTGCGCCTTGGCCATGGCACTCACCGCCTGCTGCAACGCGTGCGGGTCGAGGTGTTCACGCACTTCCATCAAGGTGTGCAACGTGGTGTCGAAAATTTTCAGGCTATAGTCGGCAACCGAGTCGTCTTCATGGATTGCGAACTGCCCGAAACTGGCACCAGCGGCCAGGCTCTGCGCCAACTTCAGCTTGAGGTCCTGGAACCCCGAACAACCGATCGCCCGGCAAAAACGCACAATGGTCGGTTCGCTGATGCCCACGTTGTGCGCCAGGTCGGCCATCGAGCTGTGCATGACCGCAGCCGGGTCGAGCAGCACGTGGTCGGCCACTTTCAATTCCGATTTGCGCAGCAGGTGGCGCGATTGGGCGATATGTTGCAACAGATTCACGGGCTGGACTCGGTTATGATCGGCTGGCCGGGATGTAGCTTTCTTGTAGTTATACTACATGGACGCCAACCCGCCCAGTTAAACGAAGGTGGAGCGTAGTGGTTTGACTATTCCTTGCGACATTCTGGTGTTTGGTGGCACCGGCGACCTGGCCCTGCACAAACTGCTGCCGGCGCTCTATCACCTGTATCGCGAGGCACGTCTGAACACTGCCGTGCGCATCATTGCCCTGGCCAGGCGCAACCTCTCGCGCAACGACTACCTCAAGCTCGCCGAACGCAATTGTCGAGCGCAGATTGCCCGCGATGATTTCGACGAAGACGTGTGGCAACGCTTTTGCGCACGCCTCGACTATTTCCCCATGGATGCCTCGCAAAGCGCCGACTTCGGCCGCCTGGCGCGCTACCTCGGCGAACCTGGCGGGCTGACTCGCATCTATTACCTGGCCACCGCCCCGAACCTGTTCGTGCCGATTGCCAACCACCTGCGCGTGGCCGGGCTGGCCGACCCCGAAGCGCGAATCGTGCTTGAAAAGCCGATCGGCCACTCACTGGCCTCGGCCACTGCAATCAATGAAGCGATCGGCGCGGTCTTCGACGAAAACCAGGTGTTTCGCATCGACCACTACCTGGGCAAGGAGACCGTGCAAAACCTCATGGCCCTGCGTTTCGCCAATGCCCTGCTGGAACCTGTGTGGCGCAACGGGCAGGTCGACCATGTGCAGATCAGCGTCTGCGAAACCCTCGGTGTAGAGAACCGTGGTGGCTACTACGACCGCTCCGGTGCCACCCGTGACATGCTGCAAAATCACCTGCTGCAGCTGCTGTGCCTGGTGGCCATGGAGCCGCCCGCACAGTTCGAGGCCGAAGCGGTGCGTGACGAAAAGGTGAAGATCCTGCGCGCCCTCAAGCCGATCACCGGCCAGGACGTGCAGGACAAGACCGTGCGCGGGCAGTATGGGGCTGGGTACATCGGCGGCCAGGAAGTGCCCGCCTATTACTTCGAAAAAGACGTGGACAACGACAGCGACACCGAAACATTCGTTGCCGTGCACGCCCACATCGACAACTGGCGCTGGGCCGGCGTGCCGTTCTACCTGCGGACCGGCAAGCGCATGGCGCGGCGCTCGTCGCAGATCGTCATCCAGTTCAAGCCCGTGCCACACGAGCTGTTCAGTGGCGGTCAAGTCAACCAGCTGATGATTCAGTTGCAGCCGCAAGAGCGCATCAGCCTGCGCATGATGACCAAGAGCCCAGGCAAGGGCATGCGCCTGGAACCGGTGGAGCTGGACCTCAACCTGGCTCAGGTGTTCGGCCAGACTCGCCGTTGGGAGGCGTATGAACGCCTGCTGCTGGATGTACTGGAGGGTGACTCGACACTGTTCATGCGGCGTGACGAAGTGGAAGCGGCATGGGCCTGGATCGACCCGATCATCAATGGCTGGGAGGAACACTTCCAGGCCCCCCGTCACTATGCCGCCGGCAGCAACGGCCCTGAACAGGCCAACAGCCTGCTGGCCAGACACGGCCAACATTGGCACGGCTGAAGCGCTCACGCCGCTCGCCGATGAGCGGCACCGTTACAGGGTGAATATTTATACAGTGGGTGTTTGCCCCGTAACCGGCCTGCCCCTAGAATGGCCGGATGCACACAGATGACCTCTCCCTCCTGCTGAACTCCCTCAATGATGCCCAACGCCAGGCCGTCGCGGCCACGCTCGGGCGTCAACTGGTGCTTGCTGGCGCCGGCTCCGGTAAAACCCGCGTGCTGGTGCACCGCATCGCCTGGCTCATCCAGGTCGAGCAGGCCTCGCCGCACTCGATCCTGTCGGTGACTTTCACCAACAAGGCTGCCGCCGAGATGCGCCAGCGGATCGAACAACTGCTGGGTATCAACCCGGCCGGCATGTGGGTGGGTACCTTCCACGGCCTTGCGCACCGCCTGTTGCGGGCGCACTGGCAGGAAGCGCGCCTGGTGCAGAATTTCCAGATTCTCGACAGCGACGACCAGCAGCGTCTTGTTAAACGGGTGATCCGCGAGCTGGGCCTCGACGAACAGCGCTGGCCGGCGCGCCAGGCCCAGTGGTTCATCAACGGGCAGAAGGATGAAGGCCTGCGCCCGCAGCATATCCAGGCCAGTGGCGACTTGTTCCTGGGCACCATGCGCAGCATTTACGAGGCCTATGAACAGGCCTGCGAACGCGCCGGGGTCATCGACTTCTCCGAACTGTTGCTGCGCGCCCTGGACCTGTGGCGTGATCACCCAGGCCTGCTCGAGCACTACCAGCGGCGCTTCCGCCACCTGCTGGTGGACGAGTTCCAGGATACCAACGCCGTGCAGTACGCCTGGTTGCGTCTGTTGGCGGGCAGTGGCGGCGGCAGCTTGATGGCCGTGGGCGATGACGACCAGTCGATCTACGGCTGGCGCGGTGCCAAGATCGAAAACATTCACCAGTACACCGCCGACTTCCCCGACGCCGAGATGATCCGCCTGGAGCAGAACTACCGCTCCACCGGGGGCATCCTCAAGGCCGCCAACGCCTTGATCGCCAACAACAGCGGGCGCCTGGGCAAGGAGCTGTGGACCGACCTCGGTGAAGGTGAGCCGCTCACCCTTTATGCGGCTTACAACGAGCACGACGAAGCGCGCTATGTGGTCGAGACCATCGAGAGCCTTATCAAGCAAGGCTGCTCGCGCAACGAAGTCGCCATCCTTTATCGCTCCAACGCCCAATCGCGGGTGCTGGAAGAAGCCCTGCTGCGCGAGCGCATCCCCTACCGCATCTACGGTGGCCAGCGCTTCTTCGAACGTGCCGAAATCAAGAACGCCATGGCGTACCTGCGCCTGCTCGAAGGCCGTGGCAACGACGCGGCCCTGGAGCGAGTCATCAATGTGCCGCCGCGCGGCATTGGCGAAAAGACGGTTGAAGCCATCCGCGAGCACGCCCGTCACAGCCAGCTGTCTATGTGGGAAGCCATGTGCCAGCTACTTGCCGCCAAGGCTCTCAAAGGCCGAGCTGCCAGCGCGCTGGGCGCGTTCATCGAGCTTATCGAGAACCTCGCCGGCAAGACCGCCGACGTGCCGCTGCACACCATGACCCAGACAGTCATCGAGCAATCCGGACTGATCATCTATCACCAGGAAGAGAAAGGCGAAAAAGGCCAGGCTCGGGTAGAAAACCTTGAGGAGCTGGTCAGCGCCGCACGCAACTTCGAAAGCAGCGACGACGATGCCGACCTGTCGCCGCTGTCGGCCTTCCTCGGCCACGCCTCGCTCGAAGCTGGCGAATCCCAGGCGGACGAGCATGAAGACAGCATCCAGCTGATGACCCTGCACAGCGCCAAGGGCCTGGAATTCCCTTATGTGTTCCTGGTGGGCATGGAAGAAGGCCTGTTCCCGCACAAGATGAGCCTGGAAGAACCCGGCCGCCTGGAAGAGGAACGCCGCCTGGCTTACGTGGGCATTACCCGCGCCATGCGTCAGCTGTTCATGACCTATGCCGAAACCCGTCGCCTTTATGGCAGTGAGACCTACAACAAGGTGTCACGCTTCGTACGTGAGATTCCGGCAGGTCTGGTGCAAGAAGTGCGTCTTTCCAACAGCGTCAGCCGCCCGTTCGGCGGCGCCAAGAGCACCAGCGCCAGCAGCCTGTTCGCCAATGCCAATATCCCGCAGACAGCCTTCAACCTGGGCCAGCGGGTGCAGCACTCGGTATTTGGTGAAGGCGTGATCCTCAATTTCGAAGGTTCCGGTGCCCAGGCCCGGGTGCAGGTGAACTTTGCCGAAGGCAGCAAGTGGCTGATGTTGGGGTATGCCAAGCTCGAGGCCATCTAAGGGCGGCAATGATTGCCCTTGTAACATTCAGGCAAAAGCTAGAAACATCTTGTCGCTGGTCATGTGCCCGGGAACCTGTGCACCATGACGCGCGTGCAATCCACAACAGGGGATATCCCATTTATGCAACGTTTTCTTAGCATCGCACTGGCGCTCTGCGTCGGCCTGACGCTGAGCCTGGACGCCAGTGCCAAGCGCTTCGGCGGCGGCAAGAGCTCGGGCTCCGCGCCTATCCACCAGACTCGCCAGGCTACGCCAACCACGCCTGCCGCCGCGCCGACCGCACCTGGCCGTGCTCCGGCCGCCGCCAGCGGTGCTTCGCGCTGGCTGGGCCCACTGGCCGGCCTCGCCGCCGGTGGCCTGCTGGCGTCCATGTTCATGGGTGACGGCTTCGAAGGTTTCCAGATCATGGACTTCCTGATCGTCGCGCTGATCGCCTTCCTGGTGTTCCGTTTCATCGCTGCGCGCCGCCGCCAGCAGCAGCCGCAAATGGCCGCTCCGGGCCACGCACCGTTCCAGCGTGAAGCCCACGGCCAGCCTGCCCAGCCGTCGATCTTCGGTGGTTCGGCCGCGCCTGCAGCTGCCGCCGCCCCGGCCATCAACGCTCCGGCCTGGTTCAACGAGAAAAGCTTCCTGGCCGCAGCGCAAAGCCACTTCCAGTCGCTGCAGCAGCACTGGGACGCCAACGAGATGGACAAGATCGCCGAGTTCGTCACGCCGCAGATGCTCGAGTTCCTCAAGCGCGAACGTGCCGACCTGGGTGATGGCTTCCAGGCCACCTACATCGACAACCTTGAAGTGCAGCTGGACGGCGTGGACGATCGCTCCGACCGTACCGACGCCACCCTGACCTTCCGTGGCGTATCGAAGACCTCGCGCTTCGACCAGGGCGAAGCCTTCAGCGAAAGCTGGCACATGGTTCGCGCCCAAGGCGAGAACCAGCCTTGGCTGGTCGCTGGTATCCGCCAAAACGGTTAACCGTCGCACGTTGCACAAAAAACCCCGGGCCTGTCCCGGGGTTTTTGCTTTTGCCAGACCGCCCTACTAGGGTATAACGCGCAGCGTTGTCATCAAGGTCAGAGGAAATGAACCGTGGAAGAAGTGATCGAACAACTCCGTGAAGCCAATGAGCCGGTACCGGTGCCCCTGGAGCTTCCCGACGAAGATCAACTGGTCGAGATCGAAGAACAACTGTTCATCAACATTCCGTTCGTGTTCAAAGAGTTCCTGTTGACCGTCAGCGACGTGGTATATGGCTCGCTGGAGCCGGTGACCGTGATGGACCCGCAATCGCATACCTACCTGCCTGATGTGGCGGCCAATGCCTGGGATACCGGCGTACCCCGTGAGCTGATCCCACTGTGCCAGGACGGTGACAACTACTACTGTGTCGAGGAAGACGGCACCGTAGTGCTGTGGGATGCCGACGAAGAGCTGGTAGGCGAAGACAGCTGGGAGTCGGTGTGGCACTGGGCGCGGGACGTCTGGCTGGAAAGCTGATCTCGAAGCTTGCGCAGATCACTGTGGGGCTTTAGCCGCGAAGCAAGCAACGCGGTGGATGGCACCGGCTTCACCGGTGTTCGCGGCTGAAGCCGCTCCCACAGAGGTTGCGCAATTTTAGCAAGACCGCTTCAGTGCGTATTCTCCCGGCTGTTTTCCAGCGTCTCCAGCAAGGCGATCTGCATGCGCGTGTGCACGCGGATGAACCAGCGCCACAGCACCGCCACCACCACTGCCGCCACAACCGCAATGATCAACAGCAGTTCGTTGGTCGGCAGGATGCTCGCCGATAGCGCCGACAACAGCAGGAAGATCACCAGCAGCGACAGCAGCGGAATAACCTCGGCCACCACACGGCGCACCCGCTGGGTATGGCGCCCGGCCATTTCCGGCTTAACACCCATCTCGGCCAACAGCATCGACAGGGCCTTGAGCTTGCGATAGGCCGCGATGAGGAACGGCAGCGACAACAATAACGCCGCGCCCCAGATCACCGCCTTCTGCTGGCTGACATCGCTCACCCACTCACTGAGCCAGATGCCGATACGTTCAGCGAAATATCCGCCGCTGAAGAAGATTGCGATCACCAACGCCAGGTTCACCCCGACCTGCAGCAGGATGCGCCGAATCATTGCTGCCAGCATCGCGCCTTCACCTTGCGGCTGGATGCTGCGCAACCATTCGCCATACAGCGACAACACGCGCGACAGCCGGCTCGGCATCACCTGGCCCAGCTTCAGCGACAACGGGTCGGCCGCACGGATCAGGTACGGCGTCAGCAATGTGGTAATAGCCGACACGGCCACGGCAACCGGGTAGAGGAAGTCGCTGGTCACCTGCAGCGTCATGCCCAGGGCCGCGATGATGAACGAGAACTCGCCGATCTGCGAAAGCCCCATGCCAACCCGCAGCGAAGTACGCCCGTCGTTGCCGGCAATGAACGCGCCCATGCCGCAGGACAGCATCTTGCCCAGCACCACGGCCAGGGTGATGACCACGATCGGCCAGGCGTAATCGAGCAAAACTTGCGGGTCGATCATCAAGCCGATGGCGACGAAGAAGATGGCGCTGAACAGGTCGCGCACCGGCTCGATCAGCCGTTCGATCTTCAGCAACTGACGCGACTCGGCCATGATCGCACCGATCAGGAAGGCACCCAGCACCATGCTGTACTCAAGTTTTACCACCAGCAGGCAGAAGCCGAAGCACAAGCCCAGCACGGTGATCAGCAACATCTCGTTGCTCTCGAATTTCGCCACGTAGGCCAGAAGGCGCGGCACCAGCAGAATACCGATGACCAGCGCCACGATCATGAACAGCGACAGCTTGCCGACCGTGGAGAACACTTCGCCAGAGCTGACCGAGCCGCTGACCGCGATACCGGAAAGCAGGGCGATAATGCCGATGCCAAGGATGTCTTCGACGATCAGCACACCGAAAATCAGCTGGGCAAAGCGCTCGTTCTTCATCTTCAGGTCGTTGAGCGCCTTGACGATGATGGTGGTCGAGGAGATCGCCAGGATCGCGCCGAGGAACAGCGAATCCATGGTGTTCCAACCGAACCAGCGGCCGATCTCGAAGCCGATCCAGATCATCAGGACGATTTCCAGAAACGCTGCGATGAACGCCGTGGCCCCCACCTTGAACAACTTGCGCAGGCTGAACTCCAGCCCCAGGCAGAACATCAGGAAGATCACCCCCAGCTCGGCCAGGGTCTTGATCGTGTCTTCGTCATGAATCAGGCCGAAAGGTGGCGTGTGCGGGCCGATGATGAACCCGGCGACGATGTAGCCCAGCACCACGGGTTGTTTGAGCCGATGAAAGAGAATCGTCACCACCCCGGCGACCAGCATGATCACGGCCAGATCCTGGATGAAGCTGATGGCATGCATGGCGCGATACTCCTTTGTCGATGCCCGGGCAGACCGCTCCTCTGCCCAGGCAAACCCGGGCGAGCAGCAAGTACATACTGTATTGAATGCAGGATGGCCCATATTGCGTGGGCGTACTCAGGTTAACATCGCACCCCGCCGCAAAAAGGCGGCGCAATATGTAGAAACAGATCGGCCGGTTATCCGCCGCCGATGGCAAGATCGGCGTGACGACGCAGCGTCGGCCAACGTCCCGTACCAGGAAGGCAAAACTTCAAGAGGGGAAAACAGAAGTGTCTACAGATACCCGCCCCGATTCAGCGCAACCTCACCGTGAGCACACTATGGAACCTGGAAACGCCCAGCTGAGCATGACCGTCCTGATGACCCCGGACATGGCCAACTTCTCTGGCAACGTACATGGCGGCACCTTGCTCAAGTATCTCGATGAAGTGGCCT
This sequence comes from Pseudomonas sp. NPDC090752, assembly GCF_055584805.1. NCBI lineage: Bacteria > Pseudomonadati > Pseudomonadota > Gammaproteobacteria > Pseudomonadales > Pseudomonadaceae > Pseudomonas > Pseudomonas sp. NPDC090752. The sequence continues at coordinate 296,310 of NZ_JBVJLI010000002.1, forward strand.
ACGCGTGCGCCAGCCGTTATGCCGGCAGCTATGTGGTGACCCTGTCGGTCGACCAGGTGATCTTCCGCGAACCGGTGCACGTCGGCGAACTAGTGACGTTCCTGGCTTCCGTCAACTACACCGGCAATACCTCCATGGAGGTGGGCATCAAGGTGGTCACCGAGAACATCCGCGAGCGCTCGGTGCGTCATTCCAACAGCTGCTTCTTCACCATGGTCGCGGTCGACGACAACCGCCGTCCGGTGGCGGTGCCACCGCGCCAGCCAGTGTCCAGTGAAGAGAAGCGCCGCTTCCTTCAGGGCCAGCAGCGCCGGCAGATTCGTCAGGAACTGGAAAAGCGCTACCAGGACCTGAAGACCGACGCCGTTTAAAACGCCAGGCGCTGCGCCTCGAAGCGCACGCGTGGGTGAGCGATGCGGTCCTGCGCCCGCACCAGCTGCAGCTCGTAGCTGGTGCAGGCCTGGGTTTCCAGAAGCACCTCATGCACGGCTGCTGCGGTGTATTCGAAAGCCTGCAACCAGTTGTCGCCCAGCAGCACGCGGGCAAGGAACAGGCCGGAGGTCAAGTCACCCACACCCACCGGCTGGCGCGGGAAGGCCAGCAGCGGCCGGCGCAAGTGCCAGCTCTGGTCACGGGTGACCAGCAACATCTCGAACATATCCTCCACTCGCCCTGGGTAGGCCAGGTGTTTCACCAGCACGACCTGTGGGCCACGTTCCAACAGGCCACGGGCCATGCCTACGCAATCCTCCAGTGACTGCGCCCGCCGACCACAGAAGCTGTCCAGCTCAAGCTGGTTGGGGCACAGGATGTCTGCCCGGGCAACGGCTTCCTCCAAGAGAAATTCACTGACCTCCTGCGGCACGATGCAACCTTTCTCTGCGTGGCCCATGACCGGGTCGCACAGGTACAGCGCCTTCGGATTCACCGCCTTGATGCGCTCGACACCCGCCAGGATCGCCCGGCCCTGTTCGGCGCTGCCCAGGTAGCCGGACAGCACCGCATCGCAGTGGCCCAGTTCGCCGATGTTGGAAATACCTTCCACCAACGCAGGAATTTGCGCTGGAGCAAGCACTTCGCCCGCCCACTGGCCATACTGAGTGTGATTGGAGAACTGCACGGTATTAAGTGGCCAGACATTGACCCCGATCCGTTGCATGGGAAACACCGCGGCACTGTTGCCAGCGTGGCCGAACACCACGTGGGACTGAATGGCAAGCAGGTGCGGGGTACGTTTCATGCGGGCGTTTTCCAAAGCTGTTTCAAGGATTGTGCGTCGCGCAGTATGAACTCGATTGCCACCTGTACGACAGACCAGGGACACAGTTAAGCTGGATCAACCTGTTTGGAGCATATGCAAATGTTGACCCTGGAGAATCTCTTCGTCCTGATGCTATTGGCCACGGCAGGCGCGTGGTTATGGCACAACCACGGGCTGCGTGAGAAGGCCTTGGCGCGGGTCAAACAGCACTGCGCAAAACTCGACCTGGAGCTGCTTGATGATGCCGTCGCGCTCAAGCGCATCGGCTTCATCCGTGACGCCAATGGCAGGAAGCGGCTGGCGCGGGTGTATGCCTTCGAGTTCACCGTGACCGGCGAACAGCGCCATCCAGGTACCGTGACTCAGTTCGGTGCCCACAGCATGCAGATCGAGCTGGCGCCCTACCCGTTCGAGATCAATACGCCGCCACGCACCGGCAACGTCATTGAGATGCAGCAGTGGCGCCAGGAACATAATCGCTGGCGCAACTGATCAGCTCACACGGCACCGAGCTAGTACAGCCTGTAGCGCCTGCTGGGGCTGCGGCTGATCGAAGATCAGTTCGATGCGCGTGTCCTTGCGCCAGGCGCTAGGCTGCCAGTCAGGTAAGTTGCCATTCAGCCCATTGAAGGACTGCCAGCCTTCGCTGCTGTGGATAACGCCCTTGGCTCTACGCCAGTCGTACGTTTCGAGCATTTCACGCAGAGCCTGGGGATTAAACTGTTGGCTTGGGTGCCAGCGCCAGCCGATGCTCCAACCGCCCTCACCTTCGTGAGCATGGCAAATGGGCTGACGAACATCAGTCCACAGGGCAAGAGGGGCTGTGGATGGATTATCCATAGCGGCTTTATCCACTGAATATTGCGAAATTACACCTGTGGATGAAATCGGAAGACTGGAAGTTGCTAACACCCCCTGTGCAGTCCATACACTAGCGATTGCTGGAAAATCCTTATTTATCAACAACCTATGTTTTTCATCAACAGCCTCGCTTTTGTTGAAGATTAACAGCCAAGCCGCTTCCAGTGCCTGTCGTTGCGCCTCAGGTAAACGCTCCCCACGCGCCAGCGACTGAGCATCCACAACCATTACCAGCGGCTGCACTGCCAGCACGCCAACCCAGGGAGCTTGGCGCAATTGATTCAATAACTGAACGGGATGACCCAAGCCTGAGGGTTCGATGAACAGACGGTCCGGACGCGCTGTGCGCAGCAAGCGCCCGAGCCCGACCTGGAACGGGGTGCCATTCACGCAACACAGGCATCCTCCCGCCACCTCGGCAATGGCTATGCCGCCTTCGTCACGACTCAGCAACGCCGCGTCCAGGCCGACCTGACCGAATTCATTGACCAGCACAGCCCAACGCTCGGCCGCCGGGCGCTGGGCCATCAACTGCCGGATGACACTGGTTTTACCGGCCCCCAAAGGCCCGGCGATGACGTGGGTGGGGATGTTCTGCAGCATGCGATCACTTCGGTGCGTAATTCACCCCACTATGCCCCGTCAAGCCAGCCAGTCAAGGCTGAGCAACAAGCGCCGCTCCTGGCTTGCCGGCGAACGGTGGACAAGGCCAGCACCTTCGTTGCCCAGCCATTTTTCGCCCTTGAGCACAGCCACATCCCCCGGTTGCAGTCTTTTGATGTTATCCACAGGTGCTTGCGCAAGATGCAATCCATGCCGTTCGATCGCGCCCTCCTCAAGCCATTCGCTGCCTGGGCCCACGTAGCTGGTCAGCAGCCGCAGGGGAACGTTATCCACATGAAAGCGAGGGCACATGGCGCCCTGCAATACCCGCAGCCGCAGCCCGACACGCCGCGCGCCAAGCAGGCAGGTGAAGGCGGATACCAACCAGCGTACATCTGCGACAAAACTTTCGTAGCCATGCAGCTCGGCAGCCTCGGCCAACAGGTGTGGAAGCAGCGGGGTTTCATGCTCATGCACATCGAGCACACGCAGGTCCTCCAAGGGTTGGCCAAGGCCTACCAGCAGCGCCGCGAAATCTTCGATCTGAGCAGGTAAATGGCGCTGCCAGACGGCCATATTGACGCCATCGTTGAAAATTTCGGTCAACACGCGTGGCGCATCGGCATGGATCTGACGGATATCCACAGGCTGAAGCACCGGCGTCATGCTACTTCCTCAGCATGCCAATGCCCGAATGGATCAGGTAGACGCAGCCAGCCCATCTGACCCAGCGCCATCTCATCGTCGGTCAGCAAGCAGTTATCCAACGCTGTGGATAACTCGGCGAAGTCGATGTTCTGCCCGATGAAAACCAGCTCTTGACGGCAGTCTCCGCTTTCAGCCACCCAATGCCTGAGAATGTCCTGCGTGCTCTGCTCATCCTGGGGCCAGTGCTCTCGTGGCACGAAACGCCACCAGCGCCCAGCCAGCCCGTGGCGCATCATGCCACCTGCCTGCGACCAGCTGCCGGCCTCCTGATACTTGCTGGCCAGCCAGAAGAAACCTTTCGAGCGCAGCAAGCGGCCATTGCTCCATGGCTTGTGGATAAAGTCGAAGAACCGCTGCGGGTGCAGCGGCCTGCGAGCTTCCCAAGTGGTCGCAGCAATGCCGTATTCCTCGGTTTCCGGTATGTGCTCCCCGCGCAGTTCCTGCAACCAGCCCGGCGCCTGCGCGGCCTGCTCGAAGTCGAACAGGCCGGTATCGAGGATTCGTGCCAGCGGCACCTGGCCCATGACCATCGGCACGATCTGCGCCCGGGCATTGAGGCTGCGCAAAATGGCGATTAGCTCTTCGCGCTCATGCTGGCTGATCAGGTCGATCTTGCTCAGCAACAGCACATCGGCAAACTCGACCTGTTCGATCAACAGGTCACTGATTGAGCGCTCGTCTTCCTCGCCCAGGGTTTCGCCGCGACTCGCCAGGCTGTCGGCAGCCTGGTAATCGCGCATGAAGTTCAGGCCATCGACCACCGTCACCATCGTGTCGAGCCGTGCCATGTCGGACAGGCTGCGGCCCTGCTCATCTCGGAAGGTGAACGTCTCGGCGACCGGCAAGGGCTCGGAAATGCCAGTGGACTCGATCAGCAGATAATCGAAGCGGCCTTCCTCGGCCAGCCGCGCCACTTCTTCCAGCAGGTCTTCGCGCAGGGTGCAGCAGATGCAGCCGTTGCTCATCTCCACCAGTTTTTCTTCGGCGCGGTTGAGGCTGACATTGCGTTGCACCTCACTGGCATCAATGTTGATTTCGCTCATGTCATTGACGATGACGGCGACGCGCAGGTTGTCGCGATTACGCAGCACATGGTTGAGCAAGGTGCTTTTGCCGGCCCCCAGGAAGCCGGACAGCACGGTGACAGGAAGACGATGGGACATGGCGAAACCTCGACAGGCGGGCGCATTCGAAACGATGCATTGCATAATGTTATAAAGTAACAATACAATTTCGCCAAGCCGTACTCGTCGGAAGTTTTTCTCGGGGGATGGAAATGAAACTGTTACATGCAGCCGCGTTGCTGCTGGTCACTGCGCCTTTTCCGACGCTGGCGATGCCGTTGAACAACACAATCGCGCTGTGCACACGGAGCGCCACACTGCTTGCCTGCAAGGATGGCAACGGTAGTTATTACAGTGTGCGGACAGAGGACAGCCATCTTTACCTGCGCGGCTTCGACAACGCATCGCGCCGACTCTGGGCGCAAACCAACAGCCGCTACGGCACGCTGACGTTTTTCACAGGTCTCGCCAGCGATGGAAAGGCCTGGGTTGGATATAGCCGACGCGTTGGCTGGACCACGTTGAACCGCGTTTCCAGCTCAAGCGGTCAACGTTTCAATCTGCATTGCAGCTTGGTCGGCGGATGCCGCTGACATACCCTACCTGGTATCACCCATGAATGATCTGACGCTCCCCGACATCGCTGCACAGACACAACAGCAAACGTTGCCACTCAGTTGGGTAGGCATGAGCGGAATCGCATTGCCCGTTCAGTTCGATGGGCACAGGGTGGCAGCCAAGGCCGATGCCGGTGTGAGCCTTGTGGATGGCACGTCACGTGGTATTCACATGTCGCGACTGTACCTCTCGCTAGAGCGCCTTGAGCATGAAGCGCTCACCCCGTTGGCAATCCGCCGTCTGCTTGCAGATTTTCTCGTTAGCCACGAAGGACTATCCAATGCTGCCTACCTGCGGCTGAGTTTCGAGCACTTGCTCAAACGAGCGGCTCTAGTCAGCCCGTTAGCAGGATGGAAAAGCTACGCGGTTAGTCTCGATGCGAAGATCGAAAATGAAATGTTCCACGTGGAACTATCTGTACGCGTTCCCTATTCATCCACATGCCCATGCTCCGCAGCGCTAGCCAGGCAGTTGATTCAACAACAGTTCCAGGCAGACTTTGCCCAGCGAAACCTGAGTCGCGAGGAAGTTCTGAACTGGTTGGGCAGTAGCCAGGGCATTGTCGCCACGCCCCACAGTCAACGCAGCATGGCCGAAGTCCATGTTCGCTTGCGCGACAATCTAGAGAGTATTCCTGCAACCACGCTCATCGAATCGATAGAGATGAGTTTGGGTACCGCAGTTCAGACAGCCGTAAAACGCGCCGATGAGCAGGCGTTCGCTTTGGCCAATGGCCAGAACCTGATGTTCTGTGAAGACGCCGCACGACGATTGCATAAGTCGCTACGACAGTTGGATTGGAGCACTGCCTTCAAGCTTCGCGTGGAACATGCAGAAAGCCTGCATGCCCACGACGCGGTCGCCAGGTGCCAGTGGCAATGGTAAACCTCAAGTCCGAGGCTTGACCGTTCCACAGTCGTTGCCCAGCCAGACGGCACGGGTGTTCATGCTGCCCTGCTGCTGCACACCCGATGCATTGAAAGTGCCGTTTACCTGGGTGGTGAATTCCTTGTCGCTGAGGAAGGTTGCCTGACCGGTCCCTTGTGCTTTCGGGCAGCTAAACTGGAACTTCCAGACATTGCCAGTGCGGTCCGTGATCTTTTGCGTGCAACCGGACTTCGGGTCTTGTAGCGGAATGTCATTGGTCTTCACCTGCTCTGGCGTCAGGCATGAACGAACACCGTTACCGCCTATAGTAACGCCCTGCTTGGCCAGCACCCCTTCCATCATTGCCCGTTGCTCCGGTGGCAAGTTCTTCAGTTGGCCGAGCATGAACTGCATATCGGGCAACGGCTTGCCATCGACCTGCATATTGCTGGTGGTTAGCTCCCACAAGCCGGGTTGCAACATCTGCGCATGCGCCAGCGAGCTACCCAGGCCAAGGGCCAGAGCCAACAGTGGCAGACGAATCTTCATGGACGAACGCTCCTCGAAAAAACCGGCCAAGTGGCCGGGCTCAGGCTTAGACGCCAAATCCGCTTTCAGGTTGCAAGCCGGGCCTGGAACGTGTTCTGTTATCCGCTGTGTATTCGGCAAGCAGGATGCGTATGGATTACCACAGCCCCTACTTCTTCGGCTACGTGCTCGGCGTCATTCATCTACTAGGCATCATCGCCGCACTGCATGCGGTATTCACCGTGCGTACGGCCCAAGGCGCGATTGCCTGGGCCATGTCACTGTTCTTCATTCCTTACTTCACTCTCATCCCTTACCTGGTTTTCGGTGCCCGCTCGTTCTATGCCTACATCCAGGCACGACGCCTGGCCAACCAGGAAATGCATGTGGCCATGGCTAACCTGAACTGGCGGCCCTGGGTAGAGGAAGCACTCACTGCTCGCGAATCAGACAGCTATGCCGCGTTACGGGCCATGCCAAAGCTCGGGCGGATGCCTTGCCTGGCCAACAACCAGGTGAAGTTGTTGATCAATGGCAAGGCAACGTTCGATGCCATCTTCGCCGCTATCGAGCAGGCCCGGGAAGTGGTTTTGGTGCAGTTCTTCATCATCCATGACGACACTCTGGGCAAGGCGCTGCAGCAACTGCTGCTGCGCAAAGCTGCCGAGGGCGTGCAGGTGTTCGTGCTGTACGACCGAGTCGGCAGCCACGCCTTGCCCGCCCGCTACAGCCAGGCGCTGCGCGATGGTGGCGGGCAGATCCATGCCTTCGCTACCCGCCGCGGCTGGTTCAATCGCTTCCAAGTGAACTTTCGCAACCACCGCAAGATTGTCGTGGTCGATGGTGTGACCGGCTTCATCGGTGGCCACAACGTCGGTGACGAATACCTCGGTGAGCACCCTCCTTTATCGCCCTGGCGTGACACCCATGTGCAGATCAGCGGGCCGGTGCTGGCCTGCCTGCAGGAGTCGTTCGCCGAGGACTGGTACTGGGCAACGCGCCAGCTGCCTCCGCTGATCCTGCCCGACACCTACCCGGACAATGGCGTGTTATGCCAAGCGCTGGCCAGCGGCCCGGCAGACCCACAGGAAACCTGCTCGCTGTTTTTCATTGAAGCCATCCACTCCGCCACCCACCGGGTATGGATCACCAGCCCCTACTTCATTCCCGACGAGGCCGTGTTTGCCGCCTTGCGCCTGGCCGTGCTGCGAGGTGTAGACGTGCGCATTCTCATCCCCTCGCGCCCGGACCACCGCATCGTCTACGCCGCTTCCAGCCTGTTCGCCTTCGAGGCGGTGCGTGCAGGCGTACGCATGTTCCGGTACCAGCCAGGCTTTCTGCATCAGAAGGTGGTGCTGGTGGACGACGAGGTCAGCGCCATCGGCAGTGCCAACCTGGACAACCGATCCTTCCGGCTCAATTTCGAAATCACCCTGCTGACGGTCGATCGACAATTTGCCGATCAGGTCGAGGCGATGTTGATCGAAGACTTCGAGCAGGCCAGGGAAATTACCGCTGAGGATAGCCGCGATACTCACCGTATCCAGCAATTGGGGATGCGCATCGCGCGGTTGATATCGCCGATCCTCTAACGTAACCAGGGCCGCTAGTGCGGCCCTGGGTTGGGTGTCAGCGGTAGAGATCTTCGCGGGTCCAAGGTAGATCGTGCTGCCCATCGGCATAGGGCTTCACAGCTAGAATCTGGTGCAGGTTGATCCAGCCCTTCTGGAACGCATAGGCACAACCCGCCAGGTACAAGCGCCAGATGCGCAAGGTTTTCTCCGGCACCAGGGCTGCAGCGCGGTGTAGCTGGTGCTCCAGATTCTCGCTCCAGTGGTGCAATGTCTTGGCGTAGTGCAAGCGCAGGCTCTCCACGTCCACCACCTCCAGCCCCGCCTCGCAGATGCTTGCAGTGATCATCGACAAGTGCGGCAACTCACCGTTGGGGAACACATAGCGGTCAATGAACTCACCTACGCCGCGTCCGACCGGGCGGCCGTCAATATGCTTGGCGGTAATGCCGTGGTTCATCACCAGGCCGCCTTCACGCACAGCGCCGAACAGCTTCTGGCAATACAGCGGCAGGTTGGCATGCCCGACATGCTCGAACATACCGACGCTGACCACCTTGTCGAAACGTCCATCCTGGGGCAGGTCACGGTAGTCGAGGATCTGCAGGTCGACCTGTTTGGCCAGGCCTTCTTCCTTGACCCGCTGACGCCCAAGCTTGAGCTGCTCCTTGCTCAGGGTAATGCCCTGCACTATGGCACCGTACTCCCGCGCGGCGAAGCGGGACAGCCCGCCCCAGCCACAGCCCACGTCGAGCAGATGCTCGCCCGCCTGCAAGCGCAGCTTGCGGCACAGGTGGTCGAACTTGTCCTGTTGGGCCTGGTCGAGGGTGTTGTCCTGTTCACGGAAGTAGGCGCAGGAGTACGCCATGTCTTGGTCGAGCCACAGTTGGTAGAAGGCGTTGGAGACATCGTAGTGATACGAGATGGATTTGGCGTCAGTACGTTTGTCGTGGGCCAGACGCTGTGGAGGGCTTGCGTCGTCATCGGTGAGCAATGCTTCGCTCAGCTCGTCACACACTCGAATGGCTTCGCCGATATCACCTTCCAACTCCAGCTTGCCCTCGACAAAGGCAGTGCCCAGTTCGTCCAAGCTCGGATGCGTCAGCTGGCTGATCAGCTGCGGCTCCTTGACCAGGATAGTGACCTGGGGGCTTGGTCCCAGGTCGAACTGGTTGCCATCCCACAGTTTCAGGCGAAGTGGCAAGTGCAGGCTCTGCAGTGCCGGCGGAAGTTGCGCAAGCATGGACGACCCTCCTTCTGGGCTCGATGCATGAAATTTCGAACACCACCGAATCAGGGTAGTTCATTCGTGCAAAGTTTCCGCTAAGCGAGACAGAGGTCTAGAACCAACTGATCTTATGCGCGCGCTAGATTGTATACAATTTCACTGGCTCCGCTTAATCTTATGCCCCTCTCGCGCTTCTTCATCTGGAGTTGAATCCATGAAATCCTATGACGTGGTGATCATCGGCGGCGGCCCTGGCGGCTACAACGCGGCGATTCGCGCCGGCCAACTGGGCCTGAGCGTTGCCTGTGTGGAAGGCCGCTCGACCCTCGGCGGCACCTGCCTGAATGTCGGGTGCATGCCATCCAAGGCGCTGCTGCATGCCTCCGAGCTTTACGAAGCCGCCAGCGGCGACGAGTTCGCCCACCTTGGTATCGAAGTAAAGCCGACCCTGAATCTCGCCCAGATGATGAAACAGAAGGACGAGAGCGTAACCGGCCTGACCAAGGGCATTGAGTATCTGTTTCGCAAGAACAAGGTCGACTGGATCAAGGGCTGGGGCCGGCTGGACGGTCTCGGCAAAGTCATCGTCAAGGCCGAAGATGGTAGCGATACTCCGCTGCAGGCCAAGGACATCGTCATCGCCACCGGCTCCGAGCCTACTCCCCTGCCGGGCGTGACCATTGATAACCAGCGCATCATCGACTCCACCGGCGCCCTGGCCCTGCCCCAGGTACCCAAGCATATGATCGTGATCGGCGCCGGCGTCATCGGCCTGGAGCTAGGCTCGGTATGGCGCCGCCTAGGCAGCCAGGTCACCGTGATCGAGTACCTCGATCGCATCTGCCCGGGCACCGATGAAGAAACCGCCAAAACCCTGCAAAAGGCCCTGACCAAGCAAGGCATGGCGTTCAAGCTCGGCAGCAAGGTGACGCAGGCCACCGCCTCGGCCGATGGGGTCAGCCTGACCCTGGAACCCGCTGCCGGTGGTACCGCCGAAACCCTGCAAGCCGACTATGTGCTGGTGGCCATCGGCCGCCGCCCTTACACCCAGGGCCTGAACCTCGAGAGCGTCGGCCTGCAAACTGACAAACGCGGCATGCTCACCAACGACCATCACCGCACTTCGGTGCCGGGTGTCTGGGTCATTGGCGATGTCACCTCCGGCCCGATGCTGGCGCACAAGGCCGAAGACGAAGCGGTGGCCTGCATCGAGCGCATCGCCGGCAAACCCCATGAGGTCAACTACAACCTGATCCCTGGGGTCATCTACACCCGCCCCGAGCTGGCCAGCGTCGGCAAGACGGAAGAACAGCTCAAGGCCGAGGGCCGTGCCTACAAGGTCGGCAAGTTTCCCTTCACCGCCAATAGCCGGGCCAAAATCAATCACGAGACCGAAGGCTTTGCCAAGGTCATCGCCGATGCCAACACCGATGAAGTACTGGGCGTGCACTTGGTTGGCCCAAGCGTCAGCGAGATGATCGGCGAGTTCTGCGTGGCCATGGAGTTCTCGGCCTCCGCCGAGGACATCGCCCTCACCTGCCACCCGCATCCGACCCGCTCCGAAGCATTGCGCCAGGCGGCGATGAATGTGGAGGGGATGGCGATGCAGATCTGATCTTCAAAGGCCAGAAACAACGAAACCCCCTTGCGGGGGTTTCGTTTCATTGGATTTAGAGAATTAAAACTGTCGCAACAAGCCCCGGAATTAGTGGTCTTCAGCCTTCACTTGAGAAAGCGCAAAACTGTCGCAACCTCTCCAAACCGTAATTTAATTTCATGCTCTGGAGAATTAAAACTGTCGCGCCCAGAAACGACGCGACTTGCATATTCACCTCGAAGGTCGACGGCTGGCAGGACGCTGGGCGTGGGCGTCATCGATCGCAAGCGCAGCATGCCAGGGTTCTCAATGGGTTGATCGTAGAAAATATAGGCATGCTAGGTAACCTCCGGCAAGCACATCTTCTCGAGCTCGCGCCTAAGGCTAGGATGTCCACCTAATTGAAGTGGACACCAGTTTTGGCACATCTAGCGGATGTTTCATGCCCCAGCCGAACCCACAAAGCCAGTGAGAGCGAACACCTTTACCGCATCGATGGGTACCCACCTAGCCGCTCGACAATCCAGTCTACGAATACACGGACACGGGCATTTAACTGCTTGTTTGATGGGTAAATTACTGAAATGGGTATCGTTGAGCAGGTGTGCTTTTCAAGAATGGGCACGAGTAGGCCGGACTCAACAAGTCGAGCTGCCACAGAAGCGAATGTTTGTCCTATTCCCGCTCCATTCACGATCATATTGATATGGCTGGCACTGTCATTCGAGGCGACATCGAAGCGAGAGATGAGATGATCACCACCTCGCTTGCGAAAGCGTAATGGCCAGACCTCACCATTCGAAGCGCTGAAATAGCCGACGATCTGGTGGTGATCCAAATCAGCCGGGGATGACGGCGTACCATGCTCCATCAAGTATTCGGGGCTTGCACAAGTCACCAACTTGTCGATGAAAAGCCTCTTTGCAACCAATGAAGAATCCGCTAACTGCCCAGCCCGGATTACGCAGTCGACTCCCTCCTCGATCAGGTTGACAGGGCGGTCGCTGACTCCCAGTGCTACCTGGATGTGAGGGTGACGTGTTCTGAACTCCTTGAGCACCGGTATCAAGAGCAACTGTGCCAGTGAAGAGTGCAGGTCGACGCGTAGTCTGCCGCGCGAGGCTGCGCCCATGTCTCGTAGCTCAGCCTCAGCCTCGTCTAGCCGCGCAATTACCTGAGCGACCTTGCGGTAATACTCAGCGCCCTCAGTGGTGAGCGCAATCGTACGTGTCGTTCTCTGAAGCAGCTTTGTACCAAGGTGTGCTTCGAGTTCCTGTACCGCCTTGCTTACAGATGAACGAGGCATACCCAGGTGAGCAGCCGCTTTGGTGAACGACCGGGTCTCAACGATCCGTTGAAAGGTGCGAATTGCCGTCAGATGATCCATCTGGTGATTCTAACCGGGCGCGATCCATTGTCCACATCTGTGAATTATGTAGCCGCTTTCTAGTGGCTTATCTTTGTCGCTTGTAACGTTAGTCTGTGGTCAACTTTTTCAGGAGACTTCAGATGACAGAGCTTACGAATGCCCAAGCTCACCTCCTTCAACAACGTTACGGCAACCAGGTGAAGCCTGAAAAGCTCATCATGACGCCAATGGTCGAAGCGATGCTCCGCCACAAGTCTGTCAGGACATTCCTACCGGATGCGCTGCCGGACGGAGCTATTGAGACGATGGTCGCTGCTGCCCAGTCGGCATCCACCTCCTCGGCTCTAAACCAATGGAGCCTGGTAGCTGTTACGGATGTGGCCTTGAAGACAGAGATCCACGACACCGTCGCACGGGAAGTGAAGGTTGATGGTCTCCCATGGATTTTGGAAGCTCCCGCACTCCTGCTCTGGGTAGCAGACACCTCACGCTCGGCAGCAATTACCCGCGACCAAGGCGGCGATCCAATCGTCCTGAATTACCTGGACTCGTTTTTGATGGCATCCGTGGACGCCACCTTGGCAGCTCAAAATGCTTCACTTGCCGCCGAGTCGATAGGCTTGGGGATTGTTTACCTGGGGGTCATGCGAAACATTGCCAAGGAGCTGGCCTGCATCATCAACCTGCCTGAGCATGCCTTCGTCACCTTTGGCATGGCTCTGGGGCGCCCTGACCCAAACCGTACAAGTGCGATCCGTCCTCGCCCTGCACAGCCTGTGGTGCTCCACTACAACCGCTACAGTCAAGATGGCTACCGCGACTACGTAGATGACTATGAGGAGGCCTGCCAGGACTTCCGCACCCAACAAAACATGTCACCCAAGACTTGGAAGGGGGCCATTCACAATTCGATGACCAGCATGGAGTACATGGGCGGTCGTAAAGATCTGCGCGAAATGGTGGAGGAGAAAGGCTTCACGCTTCTTTAGTAGAAAGGCGTATTCGCCGTACGCTTACCATGCCAGTGACCACGAGGCGCAAATTGGCCCCGCTAAGTTTTCTGCATCGCTGAGCACCAGATTACTGTGCTAAGCATGACTGGGGGCGGGAGCTGAGGCGCTCGCTGAAAGGCTGTATTCATCGCGGGAATAGTAAAGTAACAGCAGCACGAAATCCCCAGCCCTTCGGGCCATTGGTCTCGCTTTCTATCCAGTAACGGGGCCCAGCTTGTATTGTCATTGGCTGACCGCCGATCTTCAGTAATTGGGTGACCGTCAAATTGACAGGGATCGACCATTCATGGGTATCCCAGTTGTAGGTCGATTCACTGTTGATACCAAACGTAGTAAATGAAGCATTTGTGTACGAAAAAAATGGCTGCAGGAAGGTTTGGTTGATCTTGACCTTACCATCCCCTGGGGTGTTCTCCAGTCCCCACAGATGATTGGCTAGCATGCCGCGTGTCCAGCCGTTGGACTGCTTCAATGCCACGGCAGTAGGGCCCGCTGCCCATTGCTCTGCGCTTAGCAAATCATCACTGCCGGTTGGCAGGAGCAGGGCTGGTCCCGCGCCCCATATCCAGCCGCCTTCAGTAGCCTTCTTCGGTGAGAAGAAAAAGCTTTGGGTGATATCCCCTATACCCAATTTGTCGGCGCTCCCACCCTCCACCAAACCGTGTTGGTCGATCACCGGCAAGATCGTTCGAGAAATGAGGTTCCATTCCGAATTTAAGGAGAACGGGAGCACAGGTTGGATGTTCGTGACGCTATGCATGCCCTTCCCGGAAGGACCGATTTTCTGGTCCCAGTTGTACTGGACAGGCAAGCTGTACATAGCGGCGATAGGATTCTGGGCCTTCTTGGCCAATTCCGAATTGTCATCCGCTTGCCCCGTGATGCAAATGACCTGTGCAACGCCCAGCAGTGAAAACCTGATGATCGATTTTTTGGCTAGCATGGTCAGTTTCCCAATCCCCTCAACACAGACACGCTCAGTCGGCTAGGTGATATTGATTACGATGTCGCTTGGCCTCGTACATCGCCGCATCGGCTGCTTTGATCAATTCCGCTGGAGTCGTTGAATGATGTGGTGAGCGTGCAATACCAATACTCGGTGTCACGAAGTCGATAATCACGTCACCGATGCGGACGGGTTTGCTCAAGATACTGAGTAGTCGATTGGCAAGGCGCTCGGCCTCCTCCACGTTGTCGCCGTGCATCAGCAAAGTGAACTCATCACCTCCCAGTCGAAATGCGCGATCCGGCTTCCGTACGGAGTTTTCCAGGCGCCTTGCGAGATGTATGAGTAGCTCATCTCCCATTTCATGGCCGTAGGTATCGTTGACCTGCTTAAAACGATCAAGGTCAATGAAAAGAAGCGTCAGGGGCAGGGCTTGCTCTACCAAAAGCTCTCTTAGGTAATGGTGAAACGCCTTCCGGTTGCCTAGTCCTGTTAGAGCATCGTTGTGCGCCATCGCATAAAGCTGATTCTGATATTCCACGTGCGCGCTGATGTCATGGAGAATGCCACGGTACCCGCAGAAATTCTTTTGACCATCCATGATTGGGGTAATACGGGCTTGATAATGACCCACGGTGCCGTCTGCGCGACGCAGGCGAGCCGACAGCGACGAGCTCTCATCCCGCTGCATGGGATGCAGGACCGTCTGCAGCACTTCTTCATTTTCCATTAGGGTGGCCAACCCGACCCCATATAAGCGTTCGGCGGGGTAACAAACCTGCGAACAAAAAGCGGGATTCATGGTTAGCAAGTGACCCGTCTCATCGAGCTCAAAGTAACCCTCCTGGATCTCCGCAAGAATCGCGGTATCCCGCGCTTCACTTTGTTCCAAGCGGTCTAAAGTCCGATTCGCTTCATGCGCTAGATCGCCCAGCTCGTCGCGTCCCTGGTCCTGCAATCTGGAATTCGTGCTGCCCGGGCCGATCATAGAGAGTTCGGCGTGCATCCTTCGAATTCGGCGCAGCAGAAACCATTCCAACCCGAGGTGAATTGCTACCCAGGCCATGACCAGACTCCCCACCAGGAATGCGATGAATAAATTCAGCTCACGCCCCCCCTCCTGGTATAGGTGACGATCACGAATCAGCCGCATACCGAGCTGGGCGTCTCCAAGGCTGTCGTGAAAGATGAGGTCCACACTTTGGTGATCAGCATCGACCAATTTACGCTGTGACAGACTCATCAGGTTTTGATCGGTGCCGGCTGAAGACGTGTAAGCGGAGTCGTCGGGAGGTGCCCAAATAAGCGCGCCGCCTAGTTGTTTTTGCAATTGACTCACCCGTTCGGCATCCAGGACCGTTCCGCCAAATAGATAGCCAGACGGCGTGCCGACGCTGACGAGGATCATCGGGACATCTCGCACAATCAGTAGCTGGGCACGAGGCGTTGCGCTCCAAGCTGACCGGAGCGCTTCCAGACGCTCAACAATTGCCGCTTGAAAACTGTCGAGCGTTACCGGATGAAACGCCGACGCTGCGGGGATGCTTCGGCGAAGCAATGGCTGTAGGACTGTCAACCCGTTTGAATCGGTTTGGATGAGGAAATCAAACCCCGTTCCTCCTGACTGAAGGGGCGCCCTCGATTGTTGTAACAACGTACTGACATTGCTCAGACGGTCAACGTCGCGCTTGAACAGGACTTCCATCATTGCCCGCAACCGATCAGCTTCGACCAGAAGCAAGTGCTCATCCTCCTGATCAAGCCGGTTGAGCAAAATGTTCTGCCCCCACAACCACATCAGGATCAGCACCAAGATCATTGGAGCCGCTAGCAAACACAAGAGCTTCTTGCGCAGGCTCATGGCTGGCTCATTAGCTTTGAATTCATCTGTACCCCTACGTTACCGGACATTTGGGAGATCCATTGGTAGCGCTTGTTCGTACCGCGTCAGCAAGCTTGCGAAGGTTCTTCTGTTGAGCGACTACAAGGCTGGCGACGCTGTTTTGTGCCGGCGTTTGTACCGTAGTCCGACACGTAATCTCCTCTAGGCCAGGCCGCTTCAAGCGCCACACCGCATCGAGCAACGCATAGTGATCAGGTACTGAATCGAAGCGCTGCACATCGACCCGCAGTACAGCCTTCTTCGCGCTGCCAACCGGGCCACCGAGAAAGTCCTGTAAGGCACTGCCGAACTCATCAACGAGGTTCGCACCCCACCATTCAGTTTCTAGAATGACCAAGCCGCTATCACCTTGCCGTACCACAAGTTGAGGGCGATCAACCTGAGGCGGTACCGCCACCCGGACGACTTGAATCGGCTCTCCAGCGACTCGGTTCGCTTGGGGTGGCACAAGGGTGTGGTAATTGTTGGGTGTGCTGCTGCAGCCAGCGATCACTGTCAGCAACAACGCCAACGGGGTACGGAAGAAAAGAGGCATAACGATTCACTCCTTGACCAGTGTTCCATCAATGCTGCAGCTTTTCCGTACCTGCAGCTTTGGGGCGCCCGCGGATCAGGGATTCAGGATGCCTACCCAAATAGTCCGCCAGATCTCGCAGCGAACGAGACATGCGTTCGAGCTCCTGCAGGGTATCTCCCAGCTTTTCGCGCTGAGGCGAATCATCCGCGATCGCCGAATTGGCCGAGCGCAGGGTTGTCTGCAATTGATCCAAGGTAGCGGTCACACCGGGGAGTGTCTGACCGTCGACGCGCTTGAGGGTCATGCGCATTTCTCGCAGCGTGCCATCCAGGTTCCCGGCAATACTTTCCAAGGGAAGCTTGCCGAGCCGCTCGACCACGTGTTGCAGCTGTTCCTGAAGTTTTTCAAGGCTGCCAGGCACCGTTGGAATGACGATGGGTTGCGCGCTGTCGTCAAACGCTACCTTGGTGGCGTCTGGGTAGAAATCCAATGAGATGAACATCTGCCCGGTTATCAGATTTCCACTGCGGGCTTGGGCCCGGAGGCCGTGTTCGACAAAGGTACCGATGAGGCGCCGAGCGCCGGCATCATCATCAAGTGAGTGATTAAACGCTTGCAGCATTTTCTGATGCACAGGCCCTAACCGCTGCGGATAAATCACTGCATCGACTACGACAGGAAAGGCCTGCTTTTTCGCATCGTAATCTAGGGTCACCGACGTAACTTTGCCGAACTCGACCCCCTTGAATTCCACCGGAGCGCCAGGAGACAGCCCCCGCATAGACTGGTCGAATCGCAACCGCAGATATTGCGCTTTGCCTGTAGGCGGAGCGAGGGCGGCATCGCGGTCGGCAAAGAGTGTGAAGCTTTGCTGATCGGCAGCCGGTTCAGCACGAGTAAAGCTATCAGGCGCAGCGAATGCCAACCCTCCCATGAGCACCGATGACAACGATTGGGTTTCGACTTTCAGACCGTTAGCCCCTACTTCCATGTCGATGCCGCTTGCGTTCCAGAAGCGGGTATCCGTGGTGACAAAATTGTCGTAGGGCGCTTGCACAAACACGTCAATGTCGACGCCCTCGCCGTCTTCTCTCAACGCATAGGAAACAACCTCTCCGACGGGAATGCGGCGGTAGTAAATGGACGATCCGATGTCGAGTGATCCCAGATCATCGGCGGTCAAGTGAAAGCGCTTACCCTTCTCGCCATACGTGACCGGGGGCGGAGATTCCAGGCCGATGAAAGTTTTTTCCGCGACGTTGGATTCACCCGCATCAGCGCCGATGAAAGCCCCGGATAGCAAAGTGTCGACGCCTGACACACCTCCGGCACCAATACGGGGTCGGACCACCCAATATCTCGCTCCTTGTGTGGCAAACGACTCGGCCTCGTTGGAGAGCTCCACCTTGGCCACAACACTCTTGCGGTCGTCAGAGAGCTCTACAGATGACA
This sequence comes from Pseudomonas sp. NPDC090752, assembly GCF_055584805.1. NCBI lineage: Bacteria > Pseudomonadati > Pseudomonadota > Gammaproteobacteria > Pseudomonadales > Pseudomonadaceae > Pseudomonas > Pseudomonas sp. NPDC090752. The sequence goes on from NZ_JBVJLI010000002.1 coordinate 314,416, forward strand.
CCTCGCCAATGACCACGCTGCGATAGCGGACCTGAGTTTTGTGCGCAACAAGACCTTCACCGGTGCGAAATGAAATCGAGATCACCGGCCCCTTTTCCAGGTAGTTGCGCACTACAAGCGAGGCCCCCACTAACAGGGCCAGAATGGGCACGATCCACACTAGTGAGAAGTTGAGGCGTCGCGTGCGTACTTGGGCCTGACCTGCAATCCGTTGTTCAGTCTCCTGCGCCATCGCTGCGCTCTCCTTGATGTGGCTGGCTATCCCAGATCAAACGGGGGTCAAAGCTCATGGCTGAAAACATAGTCAATACCACGACCAAGCCGAAGAATAGGATGCCTGGTCGTGGCTCGATGGTGCCTAACCCATGCAGCTGCACCAGCGCTGCCACCAAGGCTACGACCATCACATCCAGCATCGACCAATAACCGATGAGCTCAACGAAGCGGAACAATTGAGAGCGCTGACGTCGCGCCCAACAGCTGCGGCGTTGCGCGGTGAGTAATAAAAGGGCCAAAGAGAAAAACTTGATGGCCGGGACGCCGATACTGGCGATGAAAATGATGAGCGCAATATCCCAGGCCCCTGCCTCCCAGAATTCCAGCACACCGCCACCAATAGTGCTGTCACTCCCCTGACCGAGCATTTCGGTGCGCATAACAGGCAACACGTTAGCCGGGATGTAAAAAATCAACGCAGCGAAAAGAAAGGCCCAGCCGCGCGCAATCGAATTGGCTTTACGACGATGCAATGGTGCACCACACCGGGTGCAATGGTGTGCCGATATTCGTACGTCACAAGTCTGGCCGCAACCATGGCAGAGGCGGACTCCCAGATCTTGAGCCAACGCTGAGTCATTCATACCTGATCCCATAGGTCGCGGATGTCACGGCCCGCGATATAGATCAGCAACATGCTCAACGCCGCCAGTGCGATCAAGCCGATTCCCGGTATTACATCAAGCAGACCGGCCAGCTTGATCACTGCAACCATCGCACCCAGCAGACACACCTCTAGCATGCTCCAAGGGCGCAGTTTTTCCAGCGCCTGCATGCAGCCCGCAAATCCAGGTGCTCGGCGTCCACGCATGGCAAATCCGAGCACCCAGCAGAGCACCGCAATTTGCAGGACCGGCGCAAAAATGATCGCCAATGCCAAAACAAGTGCGATGAAGGTAATGCTGCCGGTGCTGAGAATCATCACGGCATCCCAGAGGGTCGCTGAATTTGAAATGCCCTTCATGTCGATGGTCATTACCGGATATGCATTTGCGAAAATCAGCAGCACCCCACCCGTCACGCTCAGCGCCAGGCGCTGCTCCACGCTCAAACTACAGTGTCGATAGAGCACGCCTCGACACCGGGTGCACCGTGCGCACTGATGCCGGAGCAAGGGAGTACGCTGATACACCGCATCGCAGTACTCGCAAATAATGAGTTCAGGTAAATGAGTCATGGTGGATTTCGTTTGTCGTCCAAGGCTCAAATGGGTGACAGTCCCGGCAAGCTTAGTCACTAAAGCAAAAGAACTGGCTAGAAATGATACACATTTCATGACACAGCTATATCGCCACCGGATTTTTCTCGCACTCAGAAGTAATCAAATTGATCTAAATGCGTTGAGGGGACGGCGATGATGAATCCCGCTCCTGGTGCTTCACGTGCCACCCTCAGACTACAATTTTAGCGCTTGATTCTGGCGTGATAGTGGGAAGCGGGCGCATCAAAACTTCCTTTTCAGGTAGCCCGCACATTGCTCATATGGCTATTGATAGGATTGTTCCGCGCTTAGCCCGGAGTACCGACATAAGGCGCTTCAATGACCAATATCATCCATTAACGAGGTCGTAATACACGAGGAGTAGGCTTCGCCAACTGATATGCCGTTCACGGCGATTTACAAGCTCTCTGAGAGCTAATAATTATAACGCCTCAATGATATCAAAATGCCAGAGATTAACGATTCAGCTCAACAATTCGTTCGTTTTTTGAGTTTTTGCTTGAAAGGCGTCTGATGTCGCCTAATGTGTAGAGTCAGTCGAGTAGAGTTGCGTCTCGTTCATGACTAGCGATGTCGTGATAAGAGTGCATTTATCACCGCCTTAGTCATTTGGACGTGACTACTCATTTTCGCTGTATGAAATACTTCGCTGGCAGTTACCGCTTTGGTACAGCGCATCAATACAAAGGGAGCTTGTCATGAGATTGATTGCGAAACCGAGCATTGAAAAAGCGTCTGTAAATCCTTCATCTCTCTGGAAGTTAGGCTCATCATTCTTGTTGGCGAGTGCTATCGCGCTTACCACACAGGCGTGGGCAGCCGAAACGCCGAAACCCGCCACCGATGCCACCAAAGCCGCCAACGACGCCTTGCTCAAGGAGCTTCCGTTCAACGACAAGACCTCTTTCGAGCTGGCACATAAGGGATTCATTGCTCCACTGCCCTCCGAGCCGATCAAAGGCCCCAGCGGTAACATGATCTGGGACCCGAACAAGTACGGGTTCATAAAAGAGGGCGAGGCAGCACCGGCTTCCACCAACCCCAGCCTGTGGCGACAGTCGCAGTTGATCAATATTTCCGGCCTGTTCGAAGTGACCGACGGCATCTATCAGGTGCGCAACTACGATCTGTCGAACATGACGATCGTCGAAGGTAAGGAAGGTATCACCATTTTCGACCCGCTGATTTCCAGCGAAACGGCCAAGGCAGCCCTCGACCTCTATTACAAACACCGGCCGAAAAAACCGGTGGTCGCCGTGATCTATACGCACAGCCATGTGGACCACTACGGCGGCGTTCGCGGCGTGATCAACGAAGAGGACGTCAAGTCTGGCAAGGTGAAGGTGTATGCGCCCAAAGGTTTCCTGGAGCATGCCGTGGCCGAAAACGTCATGGCCGGTACAGCGATGAGCCGCCGGGCGAGCTACATGTACGGCAACCTCCTGCCACCCAATGAAACTGGCCAGCTGGGCGCCGGTCTGGGCACCACCACATCTGCCGGTACCGTGACCCTGATTCCGCCGACCGACATCATCGAGAAGACCGGCGAGAAGCACGTGATCGACGGGCTGACCTATGAGTTCCTCTATGCGCCAGGCAGTGAAGCGCCGGCTGAGATGCTCTATTACATTCACGAGAAGAAAGCGCTCAATACCGCTGAAGACTCCACCCACACCCTGCACAACACTTACTCGCTGCGCGGCGCCAAAATTCGCGAGCCGCTGCCGTGGTCCAAGTACCTCAACGAAGCGTTGAAGATGTGGGGTGATGACGTACAGGTAATGTATGCCATGCACCACTGGCCGGTCTGGGGCAACAAGGAAGTACGCGACCAGCTGTCTTCACAGCGCGACATGTATCGCTATATCAACGACGAAACCCTGCGTCTGGCCAACAAGGGTCTCACCATGACCGAGATCGCCGAGCAGGTGAAACTGCCCAAGGGCATCGCCCAGCGCTTCTCCAATAGGGGTTACTACGGCTCCCTCAACCACAACGTGAAGGCCACCTACGTACTGTACCTGGGCTGGTTCATCGGTAACCCGGCTACCTTGTGGGAGCTGCCGCCGGAAGAGCAGTCCAAGCGCTATGTGGACATGATGGGTGGCGCAGATGCCGTGCTCAAAAAAGCCAAGGAGTACTACGACAAAGGCGACTTCCGCTGGGTAGCTGAGGTGGTCAACAAAGTGGTCTTTGCCGACCCGAATAACCAGGCGGCGAAGAATATGCAAGCCGACGCGCTTGAGCAGCTGGGCTATCAAGCCGAGAGCGGCCCATGGCGTAACTTCTACTTGACCGGTGCCAAGGAACTGCGTGAAGGGGTCAAGCAGCTGCCGACTCCAGACACCGCCAGTCCCGATACCGTCAAGGCCATGGACCTGGACCTGTTCTTCGATTACCTGGCCATGCGCCTGAAGGGGCCTGAGGTCGAAGACAAGCACATCACCCTCAACTTCGACTTCACCGATCTCAAACAGCAGTATGCGGTGGAGATGGTCAACGGTGTGCTTAACCACACCGAAGGCCTCCAAGCGAAAAACGCCGATGCGAAGGTAACCCTGACGCGCGACACCTTGAACAAGCTGATGCTCAAGGAAACCACTCTCAAGGACGCTGTCTCGTCAGGTGCGATAAAGGTGGATGGTGCTGAAGCCAAGCTCGAAGAGTTGATGAGTTACATGGATAACTTCGACTTCTGGTTCCCAATCGTTACGCCTTGATGGCTCTCAAGCGTTAGCGGGCGCAGGCAAGGTTCCCGACATTGATCGAGACCTTGCCACGCTCACGGGACGGGGGCTTTGATCAGCTCTCGCAGCTCTCTGAATTCGGAGCGAGCCACCATGAAAACTTATCCAGCGGGCTCAGCGCTGGGAGGGCGACTACGACCTCTCTGCGTGTCAGTCCTAGCTCTGGCTGCATTCGTTCACCCCAGTTCCAGTTGGGCAGGGGGAATATTCATCTACGAGGCGGGCCAGGAAGGTAACGGACTGGCCAACGCGGGCTCTGCTGCCCTCGCCAATGATCCCAGTGTGTTGATGAGCAACCCAGCCGGACTTACTCAACTCAAGGGAACGCAGATCAGTGCCAATGCCCAAGTGATTCTCGGGGATCTGCGTTTCTCCCGGAACGACAGCAATCAGTTTGACGGCAATGAGGGCGGCAACTCTCTGGAATATCTGCCAGGAGCGAGTTTTTTCGTAAGTCATCAAATCGATGAACGCTCGGCCATCGGCTTCGGCATGTACGGCAACTTTGGGCTGGCGTTGGACTATGACGACGACTGGGCGGGCCGCTACTTTACGCAGGAGGCCGCGATCATTGGGGTTTCGTTGCAACCCACATGGGCTTACAAATTCACCGATGATCTGTCGATCGGCATTGGCCCACGCATCATGGTTGGCTATTACCGTACAGAGATGGCCATCAACAACAACCTGTTGGGGCTGGCCGACCGCCCTGATGGCCAGCTGGAATACAAGGACACTGACGTCGGCGTAGGCGTGAATCTGGGCGTGCTCTATCAAGTCGATCCCCGTACGAAGCTCGGGCTCGCCTACACCAGCAAGGTCAAGCTGGAATTCGAGGATAAACCCCACCTAAGCGACATCAGCAACCCGCTGCTCAACGCAGCGTTACGCCGCTTGGATGTCGACTCACTAGAGCTCGACCTGAATGTGCCGCAAACCGTCACCGCCAGCATTGCCCACGAGCTCGATGGACAGTGGACGCTTTTGGGCAGCCTCGGCTGGCAGGACTGGAGCGACTTTGGGGATGTCGGCGTTGATGTCGATGCCAACGGTGGAGGCACGAGTCGAACCGTTGACCGCAAATACAAAGACACCTGGCACGCCTCGATTGGTGCGATGTATCAAGCGACCCCGCAATGGCGCTGGAGCGTAGGTCTTGGCTACGACAGTTCGGCAGTGGATGACGAAGACCGCACTGTCGACAACCCGATGGGTGAGGCTTGGCGTTTCGCAACCGGTGTCAATTACACGGTGGATGAAGGGTTGGACCTGCACCTGGCCTACACCTTGGTCTGGTTGGGAGATATGGACGTTGATCAGACCAAGACTCGCTCGGGTACCACATTGTCGGGCAGCTATGACAACAGTGCATTGCACATCATCGGCGGAGGCGCCACTTGGCGCTTCTGAGTGACGCGTTTATCGCTGACATAAGGAAGGAAACTCTGATGAAAACCAAGGTATTGGCCGCAAGTCTGTGCCTCACTACGCTCATGCTGCATGGCTGCGCGAGCAAATATGTAGAATCCGATCAGTATTCTGGATTTCTTAAAAATTACAGTGTTTTGAAGGAAGACAAATCGCCCTCGGGCGCGCCGGTCATGCGCTGGATCAAGCCTGGGGTAGACGTCAACCGTTACACCAGCGTGTACCTGGAACCCAGTCAGCTCTATCCAAAACCGCAGCCCACTGAAAAAATTCCACAATCGACGCTGCAAGGCATCACTCAGTATTACGACCAAACCCTCAAGAACCATTTTTCCCAGGCGCTGCCTTTGGCGACCAGCCCTGGCCCAGGCGTTTTAGTAGTACGGCCTGCAATTACCGCTGTTAGTGCGAAGACCAAAAGCCTGCGTCCCTATGAAGTGATTCCGATTGCGCTGGTAGCTGCCGGGATCAGCACTGCAACTGGCATCCGTGACCAGGACACAAGTATCGCTACCGAAGCAGCCTTCCTGGACGGCGATACCAATCAGGTAGTGGCTGAAGTAGTGCGCAAGGGAGCGGGTACCGAGTTGGATAACTCGTCGCAAGTCATGCAGGCCAAGGATGCCAAGGCAGTGCTCGATGGCTGGGCCAAGGACATGGTCAGCTCATTCCAGGCACTGAAGAAGTAATTGATAGCGCCCTGCTTGAGAAACCAAACGGGGCGTTTCTTCCACTAACTAGAGGCGCGAGATCATGGACAGCGTTCGCGATGAAGATGATTCAAGGGACAGGGCGCGCAACAAGTCGCGTAGCATTTACGATGGTCCATCCTCCGACATGGAATTAAGGGTGATTGAGGTCAGACGTCAGAGTGGAAGCGAGGCACTTAAGCTCGCGAACTTATTAAGTCAAAATATGCGACCGCTGAGCTTACCCAATCTAAATTATAAGCTGCCGGCGATATTAGGTGCCCCGCTAGCGAAGCCATTACGATTCTTAGCCACGTCAGCGCCCACGGTAGGGCATGCGTTGGTGGCTCTAATTAGATACATGCGGCAATACAATCAGCTATTCCACTTTAGGCTGGACCACCGAGCGGGACAAGCGGTGCTTATATTTGAACCTTCAGAACCCGGCGAGTCACTCAGTCCCCAGACTGTTGAAAAATGGCTAATAGCAGCATGGCAACTGATTGGCGAGCTACGCGGTGCAACATTGAAACCACTCTCGCTTTGCTTTAGGCACAAGCCATTAAGTGATACAGCTAAATACGCCGCTTATTTTGGCTGTCCCGTATTTTTTCTACAGGGCAGTGATAGCCTGATTATGGAATCGAGCGTATTGGATGAGCGGAGTGTCAAACATGACGCTGAGCTGCATCAGATGGTACGATATTGCCTTGAGCTCCGAGCTTTACCTGCGGATGGGTTGAAACCACAGGTGGAAGCGCAAATTAAAATACTTCTCCCATCTCAGCGCTGCACGCTGGAGCAAGTTGCGCTAGCGTTGCAGTTAAATCCGCGCACGCTTCAACGTCGACTTGCTCAGGAAGCTATCGATTTCGAAGAATGTTTAGACCGTATCCGCCGATGCCAGGCTGAGCAAATGCTTAGAAAAACTTCTCTTTCAGTAGGTCAGATCTCCGCTGAGCTTGGCTATCGTAGCACTACCTCGTTTTGCCGAGCCCATCTGCGTTGGTTCGAGATGACGCCGCTGGAGCATCGACGCCAGTATGACAATACAGTCAAAGCATGACCTGAAATTTCTTAATCCGCATCTTCCAGCATCCCTTTTCAACGCCTAAAGAGTATGTGAATAAAAAAGCGGCCAACGAGTGACCGCATAAACGAGGAGCATCCAATGGAACTTGCAGACTTACCTTTTTTAGCCTAGTCGTTGCGCGGCACCAGCGCAAGGCGGTTCACATTGAAAAGCTCAAATCGCGAACTGCACAGTCTCAAGCGTAGGCTTGAGTCATTAGGGAGGCGCTATGTTTCGATTTATCAAGACCACCATTGCGGGGGGCGTTTTATTTATTCTGCCTCTTTTGATAATTATCATTCTGGTCGAAAAGGCGATTCATATCCTTCGCCCAGTAATTCAAAAGATAACGCCGCTATTCGCTGGCCACACTATAGTGGGGGGCACATCCCTTACGATCTTGGCACTGCTGGCACTGGCGTTTATTTGCTTCATTGCGGGTATGTTGGCTAAAACCGCATTTGCCACACGAGTTTTAGGTGCTTTAGAAGATAGGATTTTGAGCAACCTGCCCGGCTATCAACTGATAAAAGACGCTACGGCCCGCTTTGCTGGCCTTGAGAACATGGAAGGAGCCAAAGTAGGGCTGATTGCTGAAGGCGAGGGCTTCCGTTTTGGCTTGGTGTTAGAGACTCATGAGAAGTGGCTGCTGGTTTACTTGCCTGATGGAGGGCCGGCTGGCGCCACTGCAGGAGAAGTCCGGGCCCTACCTAATGATCAAGTGACGCTTACAGATGTGCCGTGGCTATCGTTGGTAGCCTGCCTCAGACGAGGTGGTCGGGGCACATTGGACTTGATGAAAAATTACGTAGGCAAACCCATCGGAACGAGGTGAATCGCCTCTAGCTTACGCTCTTCAAGCTGAGAAAGTGGCATTTGTCATCTCTAATGGAGCCAACTGCGTCGTACCGCTTCGATCTGAATACTTGGTGGTTACGCTGACGACTCATGGCCCGTCCCTGTTGAATCTCATTATGAGGCTTGGAGGTCTCTACGAAACCAGGGGCGATTCAGTATACCCGACGGCTGTCCAGCCGCCGGGTCATAGGATCATCGACGAGGGATGAAATAGGCAACGCGACCGATGGTCATCAACCAGACGTGGGTTGAGCTGTCGACCGGGGTGTCACCTGGGAATAGCAACATGGTGTGCATGGGCTGATTCTCCGATCAGGGGATAGGGTCAAAACCGGGATTGGCTTGTGCCTTTCCTGACTAGGTATTTAGGGGTGTCGACTATCAAGTTGACGAATTCAACGAAAAAAAGCTCAAGCTGAAAACCAGTCACTCATCGAAGCTCCTGACCTCACGTAGCGACCAAGCCAAGGCCAGTCGTGACCCTAGCGAGTACCTACATTTGAGGGCAGAATCACCAGCTTTGCCTACGTTGCACTGGGTTGAGGGGGATGGTGTGGGAGCAGAGCTAGATCGGCTAAAGGACCGCAAAAGGAGCAGAGCGTTAATCGAAGACCTCTACCTCGACGCGAACCGAGTTTACGTAATCCACTACTCCTGTGAATCGTTTTACGAGAACGACACCGGGGAGTCGAAACGTGTGACATCCATTGCCACACGAAACCTTAAAACCGGCCAGACCAAATCGTGGTCCATCCATAAAGAAGCAGAGCTCAGCAAACAGCTTTCGAGCATGCAAGCAGAACTCGATAAATTCGAAAAGTCGATGCTGAAAGGCTTTTTCCAATGGCTTGATAAGCACAAGGATTGCCGTTTCCTGCACTGGAACATGCGAGACGAAAATTTCGGGTTCTTTGCGCTGGAGCATCGGTTCCGGGTGCTCGGCGGCAAGCCCGTAGAGCTGCCGGATGACAAGAAGGTCGATCTTGCGCGTGAGCTGGTTGCGCTGTACGGAAGAAGCTATGCCCCGCATGCCGATAGCAAAGGAAGGAAAGGCAGGATTATGGCGTTAGCTGAACTCAATGCTGCTAGCGATCAGGATGCCCTGCCGGGCGCTGATGAGGCTGCAGCATTTGTGAATGCTGAGTACATCAAAATGCATCAATCTACCTTAAGAAAGCTCGATATGTTCGCGAACTTCTTCGAACGCACGCATGAGAAGTCCTTGAAGACAAAATCGAAATGGTACGAGCGGAACGGGGTACACCCTGTTGTATTGATTGAAATCATCAAAGACCATCCGATCTACACGACAATTATCGTACTGAGCGCTCTTGCCGTAGCCACCGTCAATTTCAGCCGTTTCTTGGCACTTTTCCATTAGCTGCCTAGTGCGAAGGGCTGCTTCATAGCATAAGCACCATGATGCAACGCGTCTGACAGACGCAGACTGGGATGTAGATACAAGAAAGCCCGCCATGGAAGGCGGGCTATCAGGTGTCTCCAAGGGGAGGCTATGCGCCAACGAAGTCTCGGAGCCAGCCGTCACAGGATAATACTCAAACTCACAGATTGAAAGCTTGGCCGAAACGCCGCTATCTTGACATCACTCTGCAAAGGAATACTCTCGTAAGCCGAATTTCGATGGCTACGGGCATGCGCTGGAAGAACCTACAAATTAACGGCCGAGAGCTCTGTATGGCGCATCTGCAGCCAACGGTGCGGACCTACCAGCTCCCCGCCTGCGACGTGAGCGTTGAGTTCACGTTCGGCTTCCACTGCTTCACCGACAACAAAGAAAACGGCCCACTGCTCCGGCATCCTCGCACCACAATTCGGCCTTGCAGCCAGGGAGGATTTCTTCCGCGATGGCGGCTGATTCGAAGCCTCAATGGATTACCTTGGCTTTGTAGGAGGAGACGGCGGTTTCAGCGACTCCAGCGACCGATGAAATGACTGCTTCAGATCTTCATCGGTCGCAGATGGTACGGGCTCACGCCTGTTGCGTTTCGCAGGTTTTTCTTCCTCGGGCAAAGTGACGCGTTTTAGCACCGCGCGCTCCGCCTGAGTAGCCGAAGATTCGAATACCTTCGCCTGCACGCGCTTGTCACGATCTGCCCGGCTGAAGCTCACCACATTGGTCTTAAAATCAGTGGGAAGGTCAAAGGGGCACTGCAGGTCTTTGTGCGCTTTGCTAGATCCATATTTGATTAACTGCAAATTCAGCTCTTCAACCTCTCTTGCACTGCTGGTGTATGCGCTGGACCGGTAGGCCTGGAGTAAGTCATCGAGCTCAATCTGTTTCCTTCCAACGGCGCGGCACTCCAAATAAGCGAGCTTCAACAATTGCACTGCAAGCCGTTTGATACCGAACGTGAAGCGGTAGAGCTCTGATGCGAATTCAGTTTTTCCTGCCTTTACCCGACCTCCGGTCAGCCTGATGCATTCGTCCACGTAATCAGACCAATCCAGGCTCTGTGGTTGCTCGGGAAGCATGATGCGTGGTTCTGAAAGCAGTCTCTGTTTGTCCTCACTGTTACGACCAAGCAGCTTGTGCACGAGGCTATAATTGGACACAAAAATCATCGGCATTCCGATTGCAGCCATGGTCAGCAGGATGTCGGTAACCTTAGAAGCTCCCGAACCAGTATTGATGTGCTGGGTCTCCTCCAGCACGACCATGCAGACGCCATCTCGATTGGCTCGGCGGCGACACAGAACGAGCAGCTTCGCTAAATTTCCACCGCGCCCTTCATGATCGCTCCCATGTACGAAATCCAAGAGAAGCTGCTTGCCGCTGGCTTTGCCACGCGCGCTCGCATACCAATGTGATGTAAGCTGAACCTCGCCGTCGAACATATCAGCAGTAAGTTCAAGAGGAGCAGGCATGGCCCTACGTAAAGCAGCAATTGTCTGGCTCTTACCTACTCCCGCTAAGCCCGTCAGGCAGATGGGTGACACCTCAACTTCCGGAGGGTTGAAGACCCCTGCGGCGTATCCCGCCTCACTACTAAAAAGCTTGAGGTTGTGTAAATAAGCTAAACCGATCATTTCTTGGATGAAATACAGAGAAAACTCATTAGGAAGGTACATACTCTTGAGTCGTTCAGCCAGAAGCTCGGCAGCTACATGAGGACGAAGGTACTCTACATCCGGCAGAGGGTCTGGCCTAATTACAACTCGTTTGCGGATGCTATCAATATCCATATAACCATCGAAACGACATTCGATAATCCGGTTCATTTGGAAGCACCTCTAAAGCGATTAAAATCTGCGGTATCGCGCAGCGCAGCGCCCCCTTTTGAAGGACGTCCGGGTTTTCGCTCACCGGCATCCCAGCGCTTGCCTGTATCCTGTTCGAACCTATCATAGTAAAGTTGACTATGAGCAGGTAATCCCTCCCGAAGATCCGCAGCATTGTTTTTACGAATTCTGTCTATTTCTTTCAGGTCGGCCAGCGTGATATCAGAGGCGTCCTGAGGACTTCGTGATGGCCGCACAAAGTCGAGCTGATAGAGAACTCCTTTAACCTCTACCCATATGTGCCGAACGCACATCGTAAGTACATACGCTGAGGTTTTTATAACGCCCTTGCGGGCAACTTGATCAAACAAGCCGGTATCTGATAATGCACGGGACTTATACTTTCTGCCGTAAAAATACACCCCGTCGGTCTTAATGACAGCTGGGCGAATCTCAAGAAAATCCCTGACTGCTGTGTCGAAAGGAACTCCAATCGAAGAGTCTCGACCACGCATGCTCCAGTAACTGTAAATGTCGTGTGGTGTAGGCCTGATTCCGGCCAGAATCATTTCCTCATCCATACGTCTTCCCGCATCAGAGGTATGATTGTCCGTCAGAACGCGTAGAATTTCGCGCTTGGCCATCTCCACAAAATTTAAGGTGCTGTGAAAATAGCTCGGCTGCTCAAGCGTCTTCTTATCTCTTGGGTGAGAGGACTCGACTGTGGCTTTGGATTGCCCCGAAAACGTTGGCGTTAGTTCAACCGACTTCAACCAGTTAATCTCTGGCTCGACCTCATAGCCTGCAGCAGGCCCTCTATCCAACACCATTCCGCCGGATAGCCCGGCGCTACTCCATTCATCAGGGGTGATGGGTACCCCGAACTGTTCACAGTATTTAACCTTGTCGCACGCCATTGAGTAGAGTGCCATGCGATAAGCGGCCATAGTCTCTTTACCTTCCGAAAAGCCAATTCCTAGCACCATACCGGATAGCCCGCACACCGCCCTGACAACACAAAAGCTATCGACTGCACTTTCCTCGGTTAATCCCGAAAGCTTCTCGGAAATGTAATATCCGTCGAATTCAACCCGTTGATTCACGTTAATAAGATTGTCGGCAAAGCTTCCCTCTGAGCCGGACTCAGCACGAGCGCGATGTTGGCCCTTCAGGGCGATCCTCAGGGACTTCGCGCTTATCATTTTTTTAACCCAATACTTAAACTGAGCAAAAGATGGAAATGGATTGCCGGTGGGGTGCTTAAATTCAGCTGCAGCACCGCTCCGTTTTGAAACAACACAGCCGAATTCCCCAATGAGGATTTCGCTGTAAATCTTGTTTTGAGTTTTATAGGGCGACTTGTATGCCAGAAACCCTTTCAATATCTTTTGCTGCATTACTGCATCACAGCGGTACCCGTGTTTTTTTCCCTTCCGAGAAGGCCGACCCAACTTTGTCTTCCGGCCAGGGCCTTCTCTGTTCCAACCCCCAATTCTATGAAAGATAGGCAGCAACGCCCACTTGGTACGGCCAAATACTAAATACGAGTAGAACCAGAGCCTCATCCTTGCGGCGTTTTGCTGGGGTCTTTGGGCCTTGGCGTCCGCATTTATGACACCATCAGGATCGTCACTTGCAAGAACTTCGTCTAAGCGAGCGACCAAGCTGGAGATCGCAGCAAAACGTTTGTTTACCTTACACTCGTAGCTTTCTTTGGTGGATGCTCGCCGACTCTCTAAAAACTCGATAGACGCACCCTGAAGAGGATCAAGCCAAGGAGGCGTGGCGTCCCCGTCGCCATCCTCGAGTAGCCACCCATTTTCAACGGCCTCCTCAAAATCCACTTGAGACAGTTGAATGAGCTGACAGCTGACCTGCTTTCCGTCATCCATAAACTCAACCAGGCGGACCCGGTTTCGCCGGCCATCACTGACGAGAAAATGATATACAGTTCCCTGCGTAAGGTTGAGAAATCCATCTGGAGCGATGATCCGAGAGCCGGCCCTCATGGTGCGGTCTCTTCGAAAAGAGAGCCGAACTTCTGAAGCGGATCGCATCCCCCAGTAACGAGAGGACGATCGATCAAGATCGGTTCGCTGAAATCGACCAGAAGCTTTCGATCCCACACATCCTGATAAATCTTAGCAATGAATTGGTCGCGAAAGCCCCACCGGGTTCCGTACTCTATAGCCACATAGGCTACAGGCTTCCCGGCTTGCACAGCCTCACCCACTGCGCCACTGAAGTCTTCCAGCAGAGCCGGCGCAAGCGAAAAATCCAAATCGTGCATGCCAAATAACAGATCGAGGTTCGCTTGGATCGTTGGAGTCAGCATGTCGCGCGATACCTCCACGGTCCGAATGCCGCCACTCGCATAGTAACGCCGCTCTAACTCCAGCCTCAGCTCAGCATGTTCCCGATCCTGGCGCTGCTGAACCAGGGTTTTAGGAGATTTGCTTCGGCGCTCGTGGAAGGCCGCAGCCTCATCCTTGACAGTCCAATTAACCGCATAGGGATGGCATCGACTGTTCATCAGATACAGTAAAAGGTCACCCTGATAGGGGTAAGGCGTTCTCCATCTGCCATGCGAATCTTCGACCACGATCGTATGATGCTTGAAACCGATCTCACTCGCGATATCGACGGTACCGCGCAAAGGGGGAGGAAAGGTTCCTTTGGTAAGCGGGTGCCCTCGCAACGGATGTCCTGTATTCACAGGCCACAGCATTCTCTGCTCGTGTAATTCAAAGAGGTCAGGATGGTAGAGGGCTAACTGCGCAAACACCTTCTCTGGCCCGGAGAGCAGATGAATCGTGCGCCCTAGCTTGCGGCTGCGAAGCCTACTGATTCGAGAGCCTCTGGGCGCCTCTCTTGGGACCGCCAAGGTTGACGGCTTGTATTCTTGACCCCACTCAAACCCGCCTTGGCGGCTCATGATCAGGTCATACCTCTCTTGCGGTTTCATCCAAGCATTCCAATCTCATCTAGGTTCCATAGGCGGCCTGCTGGGGATAACCCCAGGCTCACTTCGGAAACCCTTACGCTGCGGGCAGAAAACCACGCGTCTCACTGTGGATAACGCGCAGGTTCTTGTGGATGAGCGAAGCCGTGCGAGACTTGACGTCTCACATGCATGAGATAGACAATGGACAAGTCAGGTGCCTTTTCTGACTTATCCACAGGGGCCCAAGGTCGCACTTGGGCCCTTGTCTAACTGACTTCTAGCTCTCTCGATGGGGCTAGCGGTTAGCAGATATTCGTTCTATAGAGCTTCCTTAGGCTTCACCGCCGCTTGGGAACCGCCCACCTCTCACCAAAACCTGCATCAGGCCTTGCTTACCCAGGGGGTCACTGACAATTCGTTAATTGAATATGTTAACGCTTGAAATTCCCGGCTGACAACATGTTTGAACACAAAACACCTCCCACGTAGAAACAAATTTCCGCCTATACAAAGCGTACACAGGATTCCGGTCGCATCGAGCGCTCGCAGGCCACCAGCTCATGCTGTGGGATCCGACAGCGCTATTAGCGAATAATATAACCAGCGATACATTAATCGCGGATAGAACTTTCCTATTACTCCAGCGAGCGCTTATGTTGGTATTTTTGGGGATCACCTTGATGAACCTCAATGGCCGACACCGCCCCTACCTTCATTGGCTTCCAGATGAATGCTTTTACAGCCTTTGCTGCCGTCAGCATTTATTCTGGGGCAATGATACCAATGAAGAGACGGTGGCTCTTCTATTCGGACCTGATTCCCCATCGCTACTGCACGACTTTCCGAAAAACTTGTCGCTATTAAACGATGAGGCACAACGATCATGGGGCAACTCAGAGGAGATTATCAATTACCATTCCATAGTACCGATATTTTTCCCATTTCAGTCAACCGAGCGCGTGGAGGAAATCAAGGAGATATTGCAAGGCTCAAAGGTCAGCTCGTTAAAGTATAGGCTTGGACTTATCACTGGTCGGTTCGGTGGATCACACCCATTGAAGGCTTGCTTAACTTGCATGAAGAACGATGAGGACAGGTACGGGACTACATATTGGCAACTATCCCACCAGCTACCAGGCGTAACTGTCTGCCCGCTACATAGAAAACTACTGAGGGAGTCCTCTGAAAACAGGCAGTGGTCTCGCCGCTTCCGCTGGGTTCTTCCAGATGAGTGCACACTCATAAAAAATGCGGATTTGGAGGTAAGCTCGGCGAGCCTTGCTGCTCTACATTCCCTGTCAATTGCTGCCGTAGCACTGTGGAAGTTGGGACCTAGATATCACTTCGATGCCGCTAAGGTCGCAAAAATTTACCAACAGGCTATTAGAAGATTCGGTACCGCCCAGAAGGGGCGCGAGGCCGCGGCTGAGGGCTTTGCGAGGTACTGCTCAGTGCTTCAACCGCACCCATCCTTTTCAGCCCTGCCACGCACGCAGCGGGGTGCAATAGGGTTCATTTCGCAAATGGCCCGCAAGCCCCGTGGTTACTGCCATCCGCTGAAGCATTTGACCCTCATTTCGTGGCTATTTGGTCACGTGGACGGCTTCATGGCAGCTTATAATAAATTGGATGAACAGCTCAATAAATCGGGTAGCCTTGATCTGCAACTGTTGATACCCGATACCGCAGTCCGTGAACAAGCTGAAAAATTCAAGAGAGAACCGGGTGCCCCAAGACCGAAGAAAATCTTCGTGCCTATTCAACAAGAGATTTTGAAGGCGTTGAAATGTGGTGCAAGCAAAGGCGAGGTATGCACTCGCTTCGATGTATCTATCAGTACAGTTAATCGCTTACTACGCCAAAACCCAGAAGTGAGACTCGCAGGGAGCAACGAACAACTTCGCAAGAAGCGTGAGGAGCTGCGCGCGGTTTGGCTTGCGACTGTGGATGAAAGGCCTACTGCTAGCGCAAAAACCGTCAGAAAACAGATACCTAAAGTATACGCATGGCTGTACCGAAATGATCGAACTTGGCTCTTATCTCAATGCGTGACTCTTCCATGCGGAAGGATCGGAAATCATGTTTCGGTAGATTGGGATGCGCGAGATGAAAGATTATTCGCGAGGGTCATGCAAATAATGAAAAGATCTCCGTTCGAAAACTCAAGACTGCGCAAGCGTTACCTTTACCAGTTAGTACCCAACCTATTCGCTTCGCTTGAGCAAAAGTCGCACTACTCCAAGACGAGAGAGCTTGTTGACAAGCTCTGCAATTAGCCTACATCCATATGTGTCCAATTCTTGATAACGATCTGATGCATGCTTGCCTAGATAACGACCGCGATGCCTCACTTACAGGCACCCCCGAGTCAGCCATTGCTAAATGGCGGCTATTTTTATTTAGATAAAATATGAAAACGAGCCTATTACTCATTGATCGAGGTAACTATCCCGAACGAACGCCAATATCGAGTTCTGGACGCCACGCCTCGAAACCTTTCAGCAGTAGACGCCGTACTCAATCCTCGTGAGGTGGATGCGGACTCGCTGGTAGTCCCTAGGATCCACCAGGAGGCTGCAAGGAGCGCGCCTGTCTAGACCGATTGCAGGTCGCGATAGCCATCCAGCAGCGAGGCGCGCGTTGCCAAGGACATGGGCCGCTTGGGCCAGGATCTGATCTCGACGGGCAACGTAACAACGGTATTGAGCGCTCCAGCAACGCACCGGCGAGGAAGCACAGGGACCGAGGAGGGCTATCGTAAGCATGAGGTCTCCGCTAACGCGCCTAACGCGAGGGGGTAACGATTACCTTACTGCAAAAATTGATCAGCAACGCCATCGACGGATGACTGGCACCTTAAAGGGGTGTGCGCCTCTCGCAATTGGAACCATACCGGTGACCCAGGCGGAACGACCCGGAACGAAGCCCCAGTCTGCTCGGGCGTCAATTTCTCTCCCTTGTGTCGGTGCTCACCAGTGGGAATCGTATAAGAGGTCCCACATGAATTGGTCGGTAATATAAATGTTTATCCGAAAGTATTCCCCAAACGGTCTAAGAGGTCTTTCATCTCTTCATGAATATTACCACTATCCAATTTACCTACCCCCCGCTTAGATTCCTCAGGGGGATATCCGTCCATGTGGTGAGAATTCCAATAAGAATCAATCGACGGAGGATTGGGGTCTTGACGTAGGTAATCGCCGAGGAATGATTCAAAACTTTGAAATACTGATGCTATCAAATATAGCAATTCGTGCAGTTGGGATCGACCGACTAAAAATCTAAAGGCGCGAGGGTCGCGCAAGTCATCACGGTAGAACTTCAAGGTGGCACGTCTCCCCCTTGACATCAAGTTAAAGCTATCACCTTCAATCAGCTCTATGATTTTAGCTTCTAAGACATGAAAAACCGTTTCAGCGGACAGGTGGTATGGGAGTGCGTTGAGGCTCGAGAAAAACTCAGCGAGGTTAAGGGCCTCAGGTTCTGTGTTCGCGGTGGGCTCCGCGTCGCCTAGGCTACGGCCTACGCACCCGCTCCACATCACGTCTAAAGAGTGACCATGAACGGAGAAAGGTTTCCCGCAAAACTGGCAACTCGCAAGTAATTCAACGTTATGCTTGGCACACACATTTAAGAGAGGATGGTTGCGTCTCCAATACGAGTATCCTCGCACACACAGGTCTTCTTTTGCACAGACCGGGCAATATGATCTTGTTCTAGAAAAGTCATCAAAGCAAAAGAATCCTGCCTCGAACTCGTTCGACGAATATGAGAAGCTGTCCTTCGCTTTTAAGACTCCATAAATAGTGTAGTCAGTATGGGAGTGCAATAGCTTGTTGAATCCGTAACAACCATCCCATCCGAGAAGCGTAGCTATTGAATTTACTTGCTTATTACGCCAGCGTAGGTGTCGAAATTGAGGTGCCCCAAAGATTTCTAGAGCACGGGTAGGCAATTGTAGAAAGAGATTCCGCTCCACAAATGACCGGAGCGACTCATCGGGTTGAATTCTCAACAGCATGAAAAATCTCGCTGGTGGTTAGCGCTAGGTCGGAAGCAGGCGAAGATCGAGACGCCTCGCAGGAGACGAGATGAAAGGCGTCATCGACTACCGGGAGACTTAAATCCAGGCAGTGAGCGGCTGTTGCGACACCCTGGGTCCGCAGACGAGATTGCACCGAGCCATCACTACCCAAGGTCCAGCGTTGTATCTAACCGTCACCGGCTTTGCCGCCGTCGACGACAGACGAGCTGAATTTATCACTGGTCCGAAGCAGATGGGGCGGTTTAGACGAGAAGCCAGCGATCGCAGGAGCGGATGAGACCGACCTCCCCGCCTCCTGCGACAGTTTTAATTATCCTGCGACAGTTTTAATTCTCTAAATCCATCATGGACTTCCAACCTCAGTGCTTTATTCCACAGTCACTGACTTCGCCAAGTTACGCGGCTGGTCAACGTCAGTCCCCTTCAATACTGCCACGTAGTACGACAGCAGCTGCAGCGGAATGGTGTACAGAATCGGCGCCAGTGCATCACTGATGTGCGGCACCTTGATCACATGAGTGCCTTCGCCATTGCTCATGCCGGCATGCTCGTCGGCGAACACCACCAACTCACCGCCACGGGCGCGGACTTCCTGCAGGTTCGACTTGAGCTTTTCCAATAGCTCGTTGTTCGGCGCCACGGTCACCACCGGCATGTCGTTATCCACAAGCGCAAGCGGGCCGTGCTTGAGCTCACCGGCCGGGTAGGCCTCCGCGTGGATGTAGGAAATCTCCTTGAGCTTGAGCGCACCTTCCATCGCTACCGGGTACTGCGCGCCACGACCGAGGAACAGGGTGTGGTGCTTGTCGGCAAACAGCTCGGCGACCTTCTCGACGGTGCGGTCCATGGCCAATGCTTCGCCCAGACGGGCCGGCAAGCGACGCAGTTCTTCGACCAGCTCGGCTTCGACACCGGCTTCGAGGGTACCGCGCACCTGGCCCAGCGCCAGGGTCAGCAGCATCAGCGATACCAACTGGGTGGTGAACGCCTTGGTCGAGGCTACGCCAATTTCCGGGCCGGCCAGGGTCAGCAGCGTCAGGTCGGACTCGCGCACCAGCGAGCTGATGCCTACGTTGCAGATCGCCAGGCTGCCGAGGAAGCCGAGCTCCTTGGCGTTGCGCAGGGCCGCCAGGGTATCGGCGGTCTCGCCGGACTGGGAGATCGAGACGAACAGAGTGTCCGGCTGCACCACCACCTTGCGGTAGCGAAACTCGCTGGCGACTTCGACCTGGCACGGGATTCCGGCCAGGCTTTCCAGCCAATAACGGGCGACCATACCGGCGTGATAGCTGGTACCACAGGCAACGATCTGCACATTACGAACTTTGGCGAACAGGTCGGCGGCCTGTGGACCGAACGCCTGGACCAACACATGGTCCTTGCCCAGGCGGCCTTCCAGCGTGCGTTGGACCACGGACGGCTGCTCATGAATCTCCTTGAGCATGAAGTGGCGATATTTGCCCTTGTCGGCCGCTTCGGCACCTTCATGGTACTGCACGGTTTCACGTTGAACAGGGTTGCCGGCCTGGTCCCAGATTTTCACCTGGTCACGGCGGATCTCGGCGATGTCGCCCTCCTCCAGGTACATGAAGCGGTCGGTGACCTGACGCAGTGCCAACTGGTCGGACGCCAGGAAGTTCTCGCCATGGCCAAGGCCGATTACCAGCGGGCTGCCACTGCGCGCGGCAACCAGGCGATCAGGCTGTTTCACGCTGATCAGCGCCAGGCCATAAGCGCCATGGAGGCGCTTGACCGCAGCCTTGAGTGCATCGGCCAGGTCCGGGATGGTTTTGAGGGTGTGGTGGATCAGGTGGACAATGACCTCGGTATCGGTCTGCGAGGCGAACACGTAACCCAGGCCTTTGAGCTCTTCACGCAGCGCTTCGTGGTTTTCGATGATGCCGTTGTGCACCACTGCCACTTCATTGCCCGAGAAATGCGGGTGTGCGTTGCCTTCGGTCGGTGCGCCATGGGTGGCCCAGCGGGTGTGGGCAATGCCCAACTGGCCGACCAGCGGATCGGCGGCATTGGCAGCTTCCAGTTCGGCAACCTTGCCGATGCGGCGGCGGCGCTGCAGTTCACCTTGCTGTGTGTAAACCGCCAGGCCGGCGCTGTCGTAGCCACGGTACTCAAGACGCTTGAGGCCTTCGATAAGGATGGCGGTGATGTTGCGCTCGGCGACGGCGCCTACGATTCCACACATGATTATTGCTCCTGGCTGATCGCGGCACAGATCAGGTTGATGCCGCGGGCTTGAATGTGTTCGCGTGCCGCCAAGGGCAGGCGTTCGTCGGTAATAAGGGTAGTGACGCTGCCCCAGGGCAGCTCAAGATTGGGGATCTTGCGCCCGACCTTGTCGGACTCGACCATCACGATCACTTCGCGGGCCACCTCGGCCATGACCCGGCTCAGGCCCAGCAGTTCATTGAAGGTGGTGGTGCCGCGGTTCAGGTCGATACCATCGGCACCAATGAACAGCTGGTCGAAATCGTATGAGCGTAATACCTGCTCGGCCACCTGGCCCTGGAACGATTCTGAGTGCGGGTCCCAAGTGCCGCCGGTCATCAGCAACACCGGCTCGTGCTCCAGCTCGCTGATGGCGCGTGCCACGTTCAGCGAATTGGTCATCACCACCAGGCCCGGCTGACGACCCAGTTCAGGGATCATGGCCGCGGTGGTGCTGCCGCTGTCAATGATGATCCGGGCGTGCTCGCGAATACGGCCGACGGCGGCACGAGCGATGGCTTTCTTGTAGGAAGAAACCGGCAGTGCGGTTTCGCCAAGCATCTCTTGCGGCACCGGCACGGCACCGCCGTAGCGACGCAGCAGCAGGCCATTGGCCTCCAGGGCTGCAAGGTCTTTGCGAATGGTGACTTCCGAGGTTTCGAAGCGCTTGGCCAACGCGTCCACACTGACCTCGCCCTGCTCGCTGAGCAGCGCCAGGATGTTGTGGCGGCGTTGAGGCGTATTTCGTTTCGACATGAGCTATTAAGTTTCGATTCGAAAGATAATGATTGCAATCAAAACCTAAGATGGCGGTTGCGTCAAGGTCGCAGATCGGAAATTTGGCCTGTGCATAATGTGTAACCACAAAAAAGCCGACTTATTCACATAGGTCGGCTTTGGTCACTAAGGCTGTGAATAACTCAGTTTTTCTTGATTTTCTCAGGCCTCTTCCAGCCGGAGATATTACGCTGACGAGCTCGAGCCACGGCCAGATCACCCGCATCGACCGCCTGGGTAATGGTGGAACCAGCAGCCGTCGTGGCACCCGCTTTTATTTCCACAGGTGCCACCAGCGAGTTGTTCGAGCCGATGAACACATCCTCGCCCATCACGGTCTTGAACTTGTTCGCGCCATCGTAGTTGCAGGTGATGGTGCCAGCGCCGATGTTGGTACGGGCACCGATCTCGGCGTCGCCCAAGTAGGTCAGGTGGCCGGCTTTGGCGCCTTCGCCAAGATGGGCGTTCTTCAGTTCGACAAAGTTACCCACATGGGCCTTGGCATCGAGCACGCTGCCCGGGCGCAGGCGGGCAAACGGGCCGGCATCGCTGCCCTCGCCCATTACCGCGCCTTCAATATGGCTGTTGGCCTTGATCACCGCACCTTTGCGCAGGGTGCTGTCTTTGATCACACAGTTTGGGCCAATCTGCACGTCGTCCTCAATGACCACCTTGCCTTCGAGAATCACGTTGATATCGATCAGTACGTCGCGACCAACGGTAATTTCACCGCGCACATCGAAGCGCGCCGGATCACGCAGGGTTACACCCTGGGCCATCAGACGACGGCCTTCGCGCAGTTGGTAGTGGCGTTCGAGTTCAGACAGCTGGCGACGGTCGTTGGCGCCCTGCACTTCCATCGGGTCGTGCGGTTGCTCGGTGGCGACCACCAAGCCATCGGCGACTGCCATGGCGATGACATCGGTCAGGTAGTACTCACCCTGGGCGTTATTGTTCGACAACCGGCCCATCCAGTCGGCCAGACGCGCGGCAGGCAGAGCCAGAATGCCGGTGTTACCTTCCTTGATCGCCTTCTGCGCTTCGCTGGCGTCTTTATGCTCCACGATCGCGATCACCTGGCCCTTGGCGTCACGTACGATGCGCCCATAGCCGGTCGGATCTTGCAGGGTAACGGTGAGCAGTCCCAACTGCTGCTCGCTGACCTGGGTCAGCAGGCGCTGCAAGGTTTCAACTTCAATCAGCGGTACATCGCCGTACAGTACCAACACGGTGTCGGCAGTGATTGCCGGCAGCGCCTGGGCAACCGCATGGCCAGTCCCCAGCTGCTTGTCCTGCAGGACGAAATTCAGGTCGTCGGCAGCCAGGCGCTCACGGACCTGCTCAGCACCATGACCGATCACCACATGGATTCCTTGCGGCTTAAGCTGGCGCGCAGTGTGGATAACATGGCCGAGCATGGAGTTGCCGGCCACCGGGTGGAGTACCTTGGGCAGCGCTGAACGCATGCGGGTACCTTGGCCGGCGGCGAGAATAACGATATCGAGCGACATTGACTGGCTACCAATCCTGGGCGGTCAGTGTTATGACCGTGGGGAATTCTGAAAAAGAAAAAGGGTAGCCGAGGCTACCCTTTTTCTCAATCGCAACAGCAGTGATCAGCCGGGGCCGATTACTTGCCTTTGCGCATTTGCTGGACGGTACGCAGCTGAGCTGCGGCCTCGGCCAGACGTGCGGCGGCGGCGCCGTAATCGAAGTCCGCGCCTTTCAGATTCAGGGCGTTCTCAGCAGCCTTGAGGGCTTCCTGAGCCTGCGCTTCATCCAGGTCTGCAGCACGTTGCACGGTATCGGCAAGCACCTTGACCATGTTCGGCTGAACCTCGAGGAAACCACCAGAGATGTAGAACACCTCTTGTGCGCCACCCTGCTTGGTCAGCGTGATCGGACCTGGCTTCAGATTGGTGATCAGCGGCGCGTGGCCTGGAGCGATACCAAGATCACCCAGGTTACCGTGCGCAACCACCATCTCGACCAGACCGGAGAAAATTTCTCCTTCCGCGCTGACGATATCGCAATGGACTGTCATAGCCATCTGCTTGCCTCAACCTGATAGCGCCCCTTGCGGGGCGCAGGAATTACAGTTTCTTGGCTTTCTCGATCGCTTCGTCGATGCTGCCGACCATGTAGAACGCTTGTTCTGGCAGGTGGTCGTAGTCACCTTTGAGGATGCCGCTGAAGCCAGCGATGGTGTCTTTCAGGGAAACGTACTTGCCTGGCGAACCGGTGAAGACTTCGGCCACGAAGAACGGCTGCGACAGGAAGCGCTGGATCTTACGAGCGCGGGCTACCAGTTGCTTGTCGCTTTCGGACAGTTCGTCCATACCCAGGATCGCGATGATGTCCTTCAGCTCTTTGTAGCGCTGCAGAACATACTGAACGCCACGAGCGGTCTCGTAGTGCTCGTTGCCGATCACGTTCGGGTCCAGCTGGCGCGAAGTCGAGTCGAGTGGGTCGACCGCTGGGTAGATACCCAGGGAGGCGATGTCACGGGACAGAACGACGGTGGCGTCCAAGTGGGCGAAGGTGGTCGCTGGCGACGGGTCGGTCAAGTCGTCCGCAGGTACGTATACGGCCTGAACGGAGGTGATCGAACCTTCCTTGGTGGAGGTGATGCGCTCTTGCAGAACGCCCATCTCTTCAGCCAGGGTCGGCTGGTAACCTACTGCCGAAGGCATACGGCCCAGCAGTGCGGATACTTCGGTACCGGCCAGGGTGTAACGATAGATGTTGTCGACGAACAGCAGAACGTCGTTACCTTCGTCACGGAACTTCTCAGCCATGGTCAGGCCGGTCAGCGCTACGCGCAGACGGTTTCCTGGTGGCTCGTTCATCTGACCGTAGACCAGCGCTACCTTGTCGAGAACGTTGGAGTCCTTCATCTCGTGGTAGAAGTCGTTACCCTCACGAGTACGCTCACCCACACCCGCGAACACGGAGTAACCACTGTGTTCCATGGCGATGTTACGGATCAGTTCCATCATGTTTACGGTCTTGCCGACACCGGCACCACCGAACAGACCAACCTTACCACCCTTGGCGAACGGGCAAACCAGGTCGATAACCTTGATGCCGGTTTCCAGCAGGTCGTTGCCGCCTGCCTGGTCAGCGAACGAAGGCGCTGGCTGGTGGATACCGCGACGCTCTTCTTCACCGATCGGGCCGGCTTCGTCGATCGGGTTGCCCAGTACGTCCATGATACGGCCCAGGGTGGCCTTACCAACAGGAACGGAAATGGCAGCACCGGTGTCGACAACATCCAGACCGCGCTTCAGGCCTTCGGTCGAGCCCATCGCAATGGTACGAACCACGCCGTCGCCCAGCTGCTGCTGAACTTCCAGAGTGGTTTCCGCGCCTTGTACTTTCAGCGCGTTGTATACACTCGGCACGACGTCACGTGGGAATTCCACGTCGATGACGGCGCCGATGATTTGAACGATACGTCCGCTACTCATAGCTGGATCCTCTGAATTTTTGAACCGTTAAACCGCGGCAGCGCCGCCGACGATTTCCGAGATCTCCTGGGTGATCGCAGCCTGACGCGCCTTGTTGTAGATCAACTGAAGCTCTTTGATCAAATCACCGGCGTTGTCTGTGGCGTTCTTCATGGCGATCATCCGGGCCGCTTGTTCAGCAGCGTTGTTCTCGACCACCGCCTGGTAGACCTGCGACTCCACGTAACGCACCATCAAGCCGTCCAGCAGCTCTTTTGCGTCGGGTTCGTACAGGTAGTCCCAGTGGTGCTTGAGTTCCTGATCCGGGGTTGCCACCAACGGTACCAATTGCTCGACCGTCGGTTGTTGGGTCATGGTGTTGATGAACTTGTTCGAAACCACCGAAAGGCGATCGATACGGCCGTCCAGGTAGGCGTCCAGCATCACTTTGACGGAGCCGATCAGATCGTTGATCGATGGCTCTTCGCCCAAGTGGCTGATCGCGGCTACAACGTTGCCGCCAAAGATGCGGAAGAAAGTCGCACCTTTGCTGCCGATCACGCACAGGTCGATTTCCACGCCCTGTTCGCGGTTTGCGCTCATGTCCTTGACCAGGGCCTTGAACAGGTTGGTATTCAAGCCACCGCACAGACCACGGTCACTGCTCACCACGATATAACCGGCGCGCTTTACAGGGCGCTCGATCATGAACGGGTGGCGGTATTCCGGGTTGGCGTTGGCCAGATGACCGATCACCTGGCGGATACGCTCCGCGTAAGGACGGCTAGCAGCCATGCGCATTTGTGCCCTGCGCATCTTGCTGACCGCCACTTTCTCCATGGCGCTGGTAATTTTTTGCGTGCTTTTGATGCTCGCAATCTTACTGCGAATCTCTTTTGCGCCTGCCATGTATCACCTATCAGGTTAGCAAGCGGGGGCCAGGGCCCCCGCTGCGGCTTACCAGGTCTGGGTGGCCTTGAACTTCTCGATACCGGCTTTCAGGCCAGCGTCGATTTCGTCGTTGAAGTCACCCTTCACGTTGATCTTCGCCAGCAATTCGGCGTGATCACGGTTGAAGTAGGCGATCAGCGCTTGCTCGAAGCTACCGACCTTGGAGACTTCTACGTCAGTCAGGAAACCACGCTCAGCGGCATACAGCGACAGGGCCATGTCCGCGATGGACATCGGCGCGTACTGCTTCTGCTTCATCAGCTCGGTTACGCGCTGACCATGCTCCAGCTGCTTGCGGGTCGCTTCGTCCAGATCGGACGCGAACTGGGCGAATGCAGCCAGTTCACGGTACTGAGCCAGAGCGGTACGAATACCACCGGACAGCTTCTTGATGATCTTGGTCTGAGCGGCACCACCTACGCGGGATACCGAAACACCGGCGTTCACTGCAGGGCGGATGCCCGAGTTGAACATGGCCGATTCCAGGAAGATCTGACCGTCGGTGATC
Organism: Pseudomonas sp. NPDC090752; assembly: GCF_055584805.1. Classification (NCBI taxonomy): domain Bacteria; kingdom Pseudomonadati; phylum Pseudomonadota; class Gammaproteobacteria; order Pseudomonadales; family Pseudomonadaceae; genus Pseudomonas; species Pseudomonas sp. NPDC090752. The sequence continues at coordinate 340,848 of NZ_JBVJLI010000002.1, forward strand.
GAGATCACGTTGGTCGGAACGAACGCAGAAACGTCGCCAGCCTGGGTTTCGATGATCGGCAGCGCGGTCAGGGAACCGGTTTTGCCCGTTACAGCACCGTTGGTGAACTTCTCTACGTACTCTTCGGAAACGCGCGATGCACGCTCCAGCAGACGGGAGTGGAGATAGAACACGTCGCCTGGGTACGCTTCACGTCCTGGTGGACGGCGCAGCAGCAGGGAGATCTGACGGTAGGCAACGGCCTGCTTGGACAGGTCATCGTAAACGATCAGTGCGTCTTCACCGCGGTCACGGAAGAACTCGCCCATGGTGCAACCGGCGTATGGCGCCAGGAATTGCAGTGCGGCGGATTCCGAAGCACTGGCAACCACCACGATGGTGTTGGCCAGGGCGCCGTTTTCTTCCAGCTTGCGAACGATGTTGGCAACGGTGGAACGCTTCTGGCCGACAGCAACATACACACAGAAAATACCGGAGTCTTTCTGGTTGATGATGGCGTCGATGGCCATGGCGGTCTTGCCGATCTGACGGTCACCGATGATCAGCTCACGCTGGCCACGGCCGACAGGGATCATGGCGTCGACGGATTTGTAGCCAGTCTGTACAGGCTGGTCTACCGACTTACGCCAGATCACGCCTGGAGCCACTTTCTCGACCGCGTCGGTCTGGGTGTTGCCCAGAGGACCTTTGCCGTCGATCGGATTGCCCAGTGCGTCGACGACGCGACCCAGCAGTTCCTTACCAACCGGAACTTCCAGGATGCGGCCGGTGCACTTGGCGCTCATGCCTTCGGCGAGGGTGTCATAGGCACCCAGGATCACTGCACCGACGGAGTCTTGCTCCAGGTTCAGAGCCATGCCGTAGACGCCGCCAGGGAACTCGATCATTTCGCCGTACATGACGTCGGCCAGACCGTGGATCCGCACGATACCGTCGGATACCGAAACAACGGTACCTTCGTTACGGGCTTGGGAGCTCACATCGAGGTTGTCGATGCGGCCCTTGATGATTTCACTAATTTCGGAAGGATTGAGTTGCTGCATTGCTCTGCTGCCCCTTCAAACTCAAGATTTCAATGCTTCGGCCAGTTTCGCGATTTTGCCGCGAACAGAGCCATCGATTACCAGGTCACCAGCGCGGATGACGACGCCACCAATCAGGCTGGCATCCTCCGACGCGTGCAGGCGCACTTCCTGGCCTAACCGTGCACTGAGAACCTTGGCGAGTTTGTCTTGCTGTTCTTGGTTCAACGCAAAAGCACTGGTGACTTCCACGTCCACGGATTTCTCTTGCTCGGCCTTGTACAGGTCGAACAGAGCGGCAATCTCCGGCAACAGCAGGAGACGGTCGTTTTCCGCGGCAACATGAATGAAATTCTGTGCCTGTGCATTGAACTTGTCACCGCACACGTCAATGAACGTGGCGGCCTTTTCTGCGCTCGTCAGTCGCGGGGCCTTGAGCAGGCGCTGCATGGTGTCGTCTTGCGACACCGCAGCAGCCAGGCCGAGCATGGCTGACCAATTGGCCAGTTGCTGATGGGCCTGGGCATGCTCAAAGGCAGCCTTAGCGTAAGGTCGGGCCAACGTGGTCAGTTCTGCCATGATCGCCCTCGCTTAAATTTCAGCGGCCAGTTTGTTAACCAGCTCCGCATGCGCGTTTTGATCGATTGTGGCGCCAAGGATCTTTTCAGCACCGCCAACGGCCAGGGCACCCACTTGGGCACGCAGGGCGTCTTTAGCGCTGTTCAGTTCCTGTTCGATCTCGGCCAGAGCCTGAGCTTTCACACGGTCAGCTTCGACGCGGGCCTGTTCACGGGCTTCCTCGACAAGCTGAGCAGCGCGTTTCTTGCTTTGCTCAATGATTTCGGCTGCCTGTGCTTTAGCTTCACGCAGTTGCTGACCCACTTTCTCTTGGGCCAGCTCCAGGTCGCGAGCTGCGCGGTTGGCAGCGTCCAAGCCGTCGGCAATCTTCTTTTGGCGCTCTTGCAGAGCAGTGATGACCGGAGGCCATACGTACTTCATGCAGAAGAGTACAAAAATCAGGAAAGCAACGGATTGGCCAATCAGGGTTGCATTAATGTTCACGCCAACACCTCGCTCGGTCTTAATTCATACAGCCATCAACTCGTGGTGACGAGTGATTAGCCGGCGATCTGACCAACGAACGGATTCGCGAAGGTGAAGAACAGAGCGATACCAACACCGATCATGGTTACGGCGTCGAGCAGACCGGCAACGATGAACATTTTGACCTGCAGCATCGGAACCATCTCAGGCTGACGAGCAGCACCTTCCAGGAATTTGCCGCCCAGCAGGCCGAAACCAATGGCGGTACCCAGAGCACCCAGGCCGATCAGCAGAGCAACAGCGATAGCGGTCAGACCAACTACAGTTTCCATCTTTCCTCCCGACTTTTACGTCGTATTGGTTAGGTTTTTAGTTTGAAGCGGTAAAACAAATCGTTTGGAACAGCTGCCCTTGCGGACTTTTTAAGCCCTCCCCCAAACGAGCGGGGAAGGCTATCAGACACGCCAGGCGGTCTTAATGGTTATCTTCGTGAGCCATCGACAGGTAGACGATGGTCAGCATCATGAAGATGAAAGCTTGCAGGGTGATGATCAGGATGTGGAACACAGCCCACGCCCATTGCAGCACCACACCCAGGCCGCTGAGCCACAGCAGGCCGGAGCCGAACATTACAGCGATCAGGATGAACACCAGCTCGCCGGCATACATGTTGCCGAACAGACGCAGTGCCAGCGAGATCGGCTTGGCGATCAGGGTGACGAATTCCAGCAGGAAGTTCACCGGGATCAGCAGGATCTGCACGAAGATGTTCTTGCTGCCGAACGGGTGCAGGGTCAGCTCACCGATGAAGCCGCCCAGGCCCTTGACCTTGATGCTGTAGAAGATGATCAGGGCGAACACGCTGAAGGCCATGGCCAGGGTCGCGTTCGGGTCGGTGGTCGACACAGCGCGGAACGGAATGTGCGGGTCACCGGAGATCAGGATGGCCAGCTGAGGAATCCAGTCGACCGGTACCAGGTCGACGGCGTTCATCAGGAAGACCCAGACGAAGATGGTGAGCGCCAGCGGAGCGATCACCGGGCTGCGGCCGTGGAAGGAGTCCTTCACGCTGCCGTGGACGAAATCGACCATCACTTCGACGAAGTTCTGCAGGCCGCCAGGCTGGCCGGAAGTCGCCTTCTTCGCCGCCATGCGGAAGATGAACAGGAAGATCAGACCCAGCGCGACGGACCAACCCAGGGTGTCCACGTGGAACGCCCAGAAGCCCATTGCCTTGGCTTCTGCAGCCGAATGGGCAAAGCCCCAGCTGCCGTCTGGTAATTGACCATAGGTCAGGTTCTGCAAGTGGTGCTGGATATAACCCGAAGCGGTTTCTTCTGCCATGGTTGCCTCAAACGCCCTAAGGTCTCGAATGTCTTTTATTCATCAGCAGGGGCGCAAACCAGCTGACCATAAGGGTCAGCACGAAGACGCCGAATACTGCCAACGGCGCCAATGGCTTCACTCCTGCAAAGGTCAGTGCAAACAGCACTGCCGTCAAAATCATCTTGCCAGCCTCGCCTGCGTAGAACGACTTGACGATGGCTTGTGCCGCCCGGGCTCCGCTGAAGCGAAAAGCCTTCCAGGCGAAATACATATTGGGCAGCCAGGCAATCAAACCTCCGCAGAGACCTGAATATCCACTGACCGCACCTTTCCACTGCCACAACACCAGGGTTGCCAGCAGCAGTACGACAAATTGAGCCAACAGTACCGGAAAAACTGCCCAGCGATGGAAAGGCAGGCGGTTTGGCGTGCGGATTTCCATCAAAACTGCTCCTCGGAAGTCGACCAACAAGTCAGTATCGACTTGGCATAATTTGTGCCGACAAAATGCGCGCAGAGTATAGGGGTGGATTAACCCCTATTCAACTCTTCGGTAGTGATTTCCGACTGCGCGCTACAACGGGAATTGTTTCAGCGGATGTGAGCAAGCACGCCTTGCAACTCGTCAAGCGAGTTGTAACGAATAACCAACTGGCCTTTTCCCTTGTTGCCGTGACGTATCTGCACCGGGGAGCCCAGGCGCTCTGCGAGCCGCTGTTCAAGGCGTTCGATATCCGGATCAGGTTTGCTCGCTTCGACCGGCTCAGGTTTGCCACTGAGCCACTGGCGCACCAGTGCCTCGGTTTGGCGCACAGTGAGGCCGCGTGCGACAACATGACGCGCCCCCTCTTCCTGTCGATCTTCTTCCAAACCGAGCAACGCACGGGCATGGCCCATTTCCAGATCGCCGTGGGCGAGCATGGTCTTGATCGCTTCAGGCAGCGAGATCAGGCGCAGCAGGTTGGCCACGGTCACCCGCGACTTGCCCACTGCGTCGGCGACCTGTTGCTGAGTAAGCTCGAACTCCTGCTGCAAGCGCTGCAGCGCCAGGGCCTCTTCCAGCGGATTGAGGTCTTCACGCTGGATGTTCTCGATCAGCGCCATGGCGATGGCGGCTTCGTCCGGGACTTCGCGGACCATTGCCGGCACGGTGTCCAGGCCAGCCTGCTGAGTGGCGCGCCAACGGCGCTCACCGGCAATGATCTCGTAGCGGTTGCCATCGATCGGGCGGACCACGATCGGTTGCATCACGCCGTGGGTGCGGATCGAGTGCGCGAGTTCTTCCAGGGCTTCTGGATCCATGTCGCGGCGCGGTTGGTATTTACCACGCTGGATCAGCTCGACCGGAAGGTGTTGCAGTTCTTTCTGGTCGATCTTCACAGCCTGCTCTTCGAGCGCGCTGACGGAAGGACCACTGAGCAGTGCATCCAACCCACGTCCGAGACCTCGTTTCTTGACGGCCATACGGATTCCTTAAGTTGTTTGTGCAGTGCGTGATGGACGACGCTGACGGCGGACCAGTTCCCCGGCCAGGGCCAGGTAGGCAAGTGCGCCGCGCGATTGCTTGTCGTACGCCAGGGCCGGCATGCCGAAGCTCGGTGCCTCGGCCAGACGAATGTTGCGCGGAATGACCGTGTCGTACAGCTGCTCGCCGAAATGCTCCTTGAGCTGCGCCGAAACATCGTTGTTCAGGCTCAGGCGCGGGTCGTACATGGTCCGCAGCAGGCCTTCGATCTTCAACTCGGGATTCAGACGAGCGGCAATCCGCTTGATGTTATCCACAAGGTCGCTGAGACCTTCCAGTGCGTAATACTCGCACTGCATCGGGATAATCACGCCATCGGAGGCAACCAGGGCGTTGAGCGTCAGCATCGACAGCGACGGTGGGCAGTCGATGAGGATGAAGTCGTAGTTCTCGCGGATCGGCGCCAGGGCATTACGCAGGCGGCTCTCCTTGACCTGCATTTCCAGCAGCACCACTTCCGCGGCAGTCAGGTCGCGGTTGGCCGGCAACAGCTGGAAGCCACCGTGCTCGGAGTAGTGCATGGCCTGGGCAAGGTCGCATTCCCCGATCAGCAGGTCGTAGACCGAGTGCTCGAGTTCATGTTTGTCGACACCGCTGCCCATGGTGGCGTTGCCCTGCGGATCGAGGTCGATCAGCAGCACACGACGCTTGGTCGCAGCCAGCGATGCGGCGAGATTGATACAGGTGGTGGTTTTACCCACGCCACCTTTCTGGTTCGCGATTGCGAATACCTTAGCCATTGTTGCGTGTGTTCCCAGTCATGCCTTGCGGCGCAGTATCAGCAGATGGCGCTGGCCCTGGCAACCCGGAACGGTCAGGGCCTGCTCGCTTTCCACTGTGAAGTCTGCGGGCAATGCTACCAGTTCATCGGCAGGATGCAGCCCCTTCATTGCAAGCCATTGCGTCCCGGTGTCGCCCAAGTGGCGGGTCCAGTTGGTGAAGTTCTCCATGCTGCTGAAGGCACGGGAGATGATGCCGCTGAATGGCTTCGGTGGCTGGAAGGCCTCGACCCGGCTGTGGATAACCGTGAGGTTGTCCAGCTGCAGCTCCATTTTCACCTGGGTCAGGAAGCGGGTCTTCTTGCCATTGGCGTCCAGCACCGTCACCTGCTTGTGCGGATGCAGAATAGCCAAGGGAATACCCGGCATGCCACCGCCGCTGCCGACATCCAGCCAGCTGTCACGCGCGCTGTGGATAAATTCCATGATGCTGAGGCTATCGAGCAGATGGCGTGAAACCATCTCGTCCGGATCGCGCACGGCGGTCAGGTTGTAGGCTTTGTTCCATTTGATCAACAGGGCCAGGTAACCCAGCAGCCGTTCCTGCTGCTCGGCAGTCAGCTCGACTCCGAGCTGACGCGCACCTGTGGACAACTCTTCTGCGTGTTGCGGGGTGACCAGGGAACTCAAGCGCTTTGCTCCAATTCGCGGCCAGCGCCGCGTTTTTTCAGATGAATCAGCAACAGGGAAATCGCCGCCGGCGTAACGCCAGGGATGCGCGAAGCCTGGCCCAGGGTTTCCGGGCGGGTCTGGCCGAGCTTGCCTTGGATCTCCTTGGAGAGGCCGGAAATCGTCGTGTAGTCGATATCCACAGGCAGGCGAGTGTCTTCGCTGGCACGCAGGCGAGCGATCTCATCCTGCTGACGGTCGATGTATCCGGCGTACTTGGTCTTGATTTCGACCTGTTCGGCGACCTGTGGATCGATTTCATCACCGCCTGTCGCCTCGATCAGCCCCGCGTAGTCAATCTCCGGGCGTGCCAGCAGGTTGAGCAGGCTGTATTCGTGGCTCAGTGGCGTACCGAACTTATCCACAATGGCCTGGCCTTGCGGGGTGTTCGGGCGTACCCAGGTCGACTTCAGCCGTTGTTCCTCACGTTCGATGCCGTCGCGCTTGGCGCAGAACGCTGCCCAACGTTGATCGTCGATCAGGCCAAGCTCTCGGCCTTTCTCGGTCAGGCGCAGGTCGGCGTTGTCTTCGCGCAGGATCAGCCGGTATTCGGCGCGCGAAGTGAACATGCGGTACGGCTCTTGGGTTCCCAGGGTAATCAGGTCGTCGACCAGTACCCCGATGTACGCCTCGTCACGGCGTGGGCACCAGCTTTCGCGACCCTGCGCGCGCAGCGCGGCGTTGGTCCCGGCCAGCAGGCCTTGCGCACCGGCTTCTTCGTAGCCGGTAGTGCCATTGATCTGGCCGGCGAAGAACAGGCCGTCGATGACTTTGGTTTCGAGGCTGTACTTGAGGTCACGCGGGTCGAAGTAGTCGTACTCGATGGCATAGCCCGGGCGCACGATGTGGGCGTTTTCCATGCCGCGGATCGAGCGCACCAGTTCCAGTTGCACGTCAAACGGCAGCGAAGTGGAAATGCCGTTGGGGTAGAGCTCGTGGGTGGTCAAGCCTTCCGGCTCGATGAACACCTGGTGGCTTTGCTTGTCGGCGAAGCGATGGATCTTGTCTTCGATCGACGGGCAGTAGCGCGGGCCGACACCTTCAATGACGCCCGAGTACATCGGCGAACGGTCGAGGTTCGAAGCGATGATGTCGTGAGTGCGCGCGTTGGTGTGGGTGATCCAGCAGCTGACCTGGCGCGGGTGCATCGCGGCATTGCCCATGAACGACATGACCGGGATCGGTGTATCGCCCGGTTGTTCGGTCATCACCGAAAAGTCCACCGAGCGCCCGTCGATACGGGGCGGAGTACCGGTTTTCAAGCGGCCGACGCGCAGCGGCAGTTCACGCATGCGGTGGGCCAGGGCAATCGACGGCGGATCACCAGCACGACCGCCGGAATGATTCTGCAGACCTATGTGGATAAGGCCACCGAGGAACGTACCGGTGGTCAGCACCACGGAATCGGCGAAGAAGCGCAGACCCATTTGTGTAACCACGCCCTTGACCTGGTCCTGCTCGACGATGAGGTCATCACAGGACTGCTGGAATATCCACAGGTTGGGCTGGTTTTCCAGGATCTCGCGCACCACCGCCTTGTAGATGGCGCGGTCAGCCTGCGCACGGGTGGCACGTACGGCTGGGCCCTTGCGATTGTTCAGTACGCGGAACTGAATGCCGCTCTTGTCGGTGGCCAGTGCCATCGCACCGCCGAGCGCATCGATCTCTTTGACCAGATGGCTTTTGCCGATGCCACCGATCGCGGGGTTGCAACTCATGTGACCGAGGGTTTCCACGTTGTGGGTCAGCAGCAGGGTTTTCACACCCATGCGAGCAGACGCAAGCGCAGCCTCGGTACCGGCATGGCCGCCGCCGATGACGATCACTTCAAAACGGGAAGGGAAATCCACCACGCACCTCGTGCCTGTTTTTGCGAATAGAGAAGGTAAGCCGACAAGTATAGGGACTTCACCCCCTCTAAAGAAACCTTTTGCGCAAATTTTGACCAGGCTGTGGATGAGTGGCTGGCAATAGAAATCAGAGAGTAGAAATTTAAAAAGCTTTGTTTTTATGTTTATTCTTATGCACACCTGTTTCTGTGGATAAGGTGCTGTATCCCTCTATTTACGCTGTGTAGAGAAAAATTAAACCCTGTGTCTGGAGTACCATGAGGGCTCTGGATAACGCCATTTAGCCTGTGGATGAAATGCAGATTTACCCACAGGCCGGTTTGTCCTCAGAAAAAAAGCAGGGTTATCAACGGAGCCTATGGCGAGTTTTCCACAGGGCTCCTGAGTACAGATTTACGCCGGTCACTCAAATTTCAGGCAAAAAAAAGCCGCCCCCAATGGGAGCGGCTGTGGATGGTTTACTTAAAACTATTTGCCGATACAGAAACTGGAGAAGATCCGTCCCAGCAGGTCATCAGAGCTGAAGGCCCCGGTGATCTCAGCCAATGCCTGCTGCGCTTGGCGCAGGTCTTCGGCCAACAGCTCGCCGGCACCTGCCAAAGTCAATTGTGCGCGACCGTGCTCCAGATGAGTACTGGCCTGGCGCAGGGCGTCCAGATGCCGCCTACGGGCGCTGAAACCGCTCTCAGCAGTCTGTTCATAGCCCATGCAGGCTTTGAGGTGATCCCGCAACAGCTGCAAGCCCTGGTCATCGCCCTTGGCACTCAGGGTGATCGTCACATGACCGTCATCGCATTGTTCCAGCGCAACCTGCTCGCCACTGAGATCGGCCTTGTTGCGAATCAGCGTAACCTTCGCCGGGTCCGGCCGTTGGTCGAGAAACTCGGGCCAGAGTGCGAATGGGTCGCTTGCCTCCGGCGCCGTGGAGTCGACTACCAGCAATACTCGGTCGGCCTCGCCGATAGCTTTGAGCGCACGTTCCACACCGATCTTTTCCACATGATCATCGGTATCGCGCAAACCGGCGGTATCGACCACATGCAGCGGCATGCCATCAATGTGAATATGTTCACGCAGAATATCCCGGGTGGTGCCGGCGATGTCGGTGACAATGGCCGCTTCACGCCCGGCCAGGGTATTGAGCAGGCTCGATTTGCCCGCATTCGGCCTCCCGGCGATTACCACTGTCATACCGTCGCGCAACAGTGCGCCCTGCCCAGCTTCGCGCTGCACGGTGGATAACTCGGCGCGAACCGTATCGAGCATCGACAGCACATGGCCATCGGCGAGGAAGTCGATTTCCTCCTCCGGGAAGTCGATGGCTGCCTCGACGTAGATACGCAACGCGATCAGCGCTTCGGTCAGGCTGTGTACACGTTTTGAAAATTCGCCCTGCAGCGAGCGCAAGGCATTACGTGCGGCCTGGCTGGAACTGGCCTCGATCAGGTCGGCGATGGCTTCGGCCTGGGCCAGGTCGAGCTTGTCGTTGAGGAATGCCCGCTCGCTGAACTCCCCTGGGCGGGCCAAGCGACAGCCGACCTGCACGCAGCGCTGCAGCAGCATGTCCAGAACTACCGGGCCACCATGCCCCTGCAACTCGAGCACATCTTCGCCAGTGAACGAGTTCGGCCCAGGGAAGAACAGCGCGATGCCTTCATCCAGCACCAGCCCTTCCTGGTCGCGGAACGGGCCGTAGTGGGCATGGCGCGGGGTCAGCGTGCGGCCGGTAATAAGCTGGCCAGCCTCGGCTGCCAGTGGCCCGGACAGCCTGATGATGCCGACGCCCCCGCGACCTTGGGCGGTAGCGATGGCGGCAATGGTTTCACGCACAGTGTTCATGCTCGAAAGCCTCTACGACAAAACGACAGATAGCAAAAACGCCCCCGAGGGGGCGTTTTTATTCACAGGCTAGCGCAGTAGCCCGTCAAGCAGCAGCTTTTTTCGTCGCTGCTTCGATACGGCGGGTGATGTACCACTGCTGCGAAATCGACAGGCAGTTGTTCACAACCCAGTACAGCACCAGGCCAGCCGGGAACCACAGGAAGAAGAAGGTGAAGATGATCGGCATCATTTTCATCACCTTGGCCTGCATCGGATCCGGCGGCGTCGGGTTCAAGCGCTGCTGAATGAACATGGTGGCGCCCATGATGATCGGCAGGATGAAGAACGGATCCTTGATCGACAGGTCGGTGATCCACAGCATCCATGGGGCCTGGCGCATTTCCACGCTTTCCAGCAGTACCCAGTACAGGGCCAGGAACACCGGCATCTGCACCAGGATCGGCAGGCAGCCGCCCAGTGGGTTGATCTTCTCTTTCTTGTACAGCTCCATCATCGCCTGGGACATCTTCTGGCGATCGTCACCGAAGCGTTCCTTCAGTGCGGCGAGCTTCGGCGCAACGGCACGCATACGCGCCATCGAGCGGTAGCTGGCGGCCGACAGCGGGAAGAACAAGCCCTTGATGAGCATGGTCAGGACGATGATCGACCAGCCCCAGTTACCCAGCAGACTGTGGATATGTTGCAGCAGCCAGAAGATCGGCTGGGCAATGAACCACAGGAAGCCGTAGTCGACGGTCAGTTCCAGGCCTGGGGACAACTCTTTGAGCTTGGACTGAATTTTCGGACCGGCATACAACATGGCACTGGTTTCGACCTTGCCGCCCGCAGGCACGCTGAGGGTTGGGCCGGTGTAACCGATGATGTAATTGCCTTGGCTATCCTTGCGGGTCTGGACAACGTTGTTGTCCGATTTTGCAGGGATCCAGGCCGTCACGAAGTAGTGCTGCAGCCAGGCAACCCAGCCGCCAGACACATTTTCTTTCAAACTACCCTTGTCGATGTCCTTCATCGACACCTTCTTATACGGCTCACCGGCTGTCCACAGGGCTGCGCCCAGGTAGGTGGCAGTGCCGGTCGCCGTGCTCGAAGACGGATCGCCGCTGGCGTCACGCTTGAGCTGGGCAAACATGTTGCCGCTCCAGGCTTGAGCGCTCTGGTTGTCGATCAGGTAGCTGACGTTCAGGTCGTACTCACCGCGCTTGAAGCTGAAGCGCTTGATGTAGTTGACGCCGTTGTCGCTGAACTTCAGGTCGACGACCAGTTGTTCCTGGCCATCGGCCAGCTGGAAGGACTTCTGCTCCGCGGCGTACAGAGGACGACCGGTGGAACGTGCATCCGGGCCGTTGGCGCCGGTCAGGCCGCTCTGGGCCAGGTAAACACGCTCGCCACCGTTGTCGAACAGCTGGAACGGAATGTCCGGATGATCCTGACGTCGTGGGTACTTCGGCAGATTCAGCTGGACGATGTCACCACCGACTGGATCGATAGCCAGTTCCAGGACATCGGTCTTGACCCGGATCAGATCCTTGCTGAGTGCAACGGGTGCCAGTTCGGCAGCGTTGGACTCGCCGTTGGCGCTCGGTACATCGGCGCTGGCGCCGTTGTTGGCAGCGGGTACGCCATCGGGCAGGCCCGGAGCAACGGTGCTGGCAGCAGTATTCTGAGTCGGCAGGGCAGCCTGGCCGTAGTCATCGTTCCACTTCAGGACCATGACGTAGGACACGATTGCCAGCGCGGCGATCAGGATCGTGCGTTTAATATCCATGATTACTCGGCTATCGAAGAAGTTCGGGAGGAAGGCGTGGGGGGAACGGGATCGAAACCGCCGTCGTTCCACGGATGACAACGCCCCAGGCGACGAACGGTTAGCCACCCGCCACGCAAGAGGCCATGTGTTTCGATGGCTTCCAACGCATAACAGGAGCAACTGGGGTAGAAACGACAGTGGTTGGCCATCAGGGGACTGATGGCGTAACGGTAAAACTGGATCGGAACGAGGGCCAGTTTACGCATTTTGACTGTCTACCCCTGCGGAATTGGCATCTGCCACTGGAGTAGGCCGGCTGCGCGCCAGGCGTTTCCAGAGCTTGCCAAAATGTTGGTGCAATTCCGGGTTTTCTATCTCACCCAATCCCTTGCGCGCGACGATCACTATGTCCAGGCCAGCGAGCAGGTGCTGGTGCAGACGGAAGGAATCGCGCATCAAGCGCTTGAGGCGATTGCGTTGAACGGCGAGCTTGACGCTCTTCTTGCCGATCACCAAGCCAAGGCGTGGGTGATCGAGTCCGTTCTCGCGAGCAAGGATCAGCAGGTTTTTCCCTGGAACCTTGCCGGTTGGGGAGTCGAAGACCGCTTTGAAGTGCCGGGGTGTAAGCAGTCGCTTTTCCCGACTGAAGTCCTGACTCACCACCTGTGCCGAAAAATCAAATGGCCAGACGCTTACGGCCTTTGGCACGACGACGCGACAGAACAGCACGGCCGTTCTTGGTAGCCATACGGGCACGGAAGCCGTGGGTGCGAGCGCGCTTGATGGTGCTTGGTTGGAAAGTACGTTTCATGGCGTTGTTACCTGGGTTTGTCGACAACGGGCCGGAATGGCCCCCTTTTTAAGAGATCGGCGATTCTAGAGAAAGCAAGCCGATAGGTCAATTTCCAACCAGTCTTTCCTTATGGATGGTTTCCCTGGGCGAGATGCTCTGGCGATCGAATGGGCGGTGCTTGATCGTGCAGGCATAAGGACGACAAAATGAAAAAAAAAGAAGAGACATATAAAAAGCTTTTCTGAAGAACTTATAACTCTTAAGTGGATAACTGTCTGTGGATAACATCGTGTAGCCCTCTATTTTCGCCGTGTACAGAGGTTTGAAACCTTGTCCACAACCGGTGCTGCGCTTGTGTCGTTCGTGAATATAGCCTGTGGATTAAAAGGCTGATTATCCACAGGCGAGTTATCAACAAGGCTCGGCCCAGGGTTGTGCATAGCCCTTATGTGTGGTTATCCACAGAGCTTATTCACACCAACCAAGAGGCTTTTTGGCCGCTAAATGGCTGTTTTGTCACGGGTCGAAATGTTTCCACATGTGGATAACTGATCGCTCGACCGGTACAATGGCGGTTTGTTTTTGCCTCATCCGGCTTTCAAACTCAGGGGATATCCGTGTCAGTGGAACTTTGGCAGCAGTGCGTGGAGCTTCTGCGCGATGAACTGCCTGCCCAGCAATTCAACACCTGGATCCGTCCGCTACAGGTCGAAGCCGAAGGCGACGAGTTGCGCGTGTATGCGCCTAACCGATTCGTTCTCGATTGGGTGAATGAAAAGTACCTTGGCCGTCTGCTCGAACTGTTGGGTGAGCACGGCACCGGCATTGCGCCTGCCCTTTCCTTATTAATAGGCAGCCGTCGCAGCTCTGCACCACGGGCTGCACCGAATGCACCGGTCAGCGCAGCAATGGCCGCGTCCCTAGCCCAGAATCACGCGCAGCCAGCCGCTGTGCAGGTTTCGGCTGTCGCAGATTCAGTCTCGTCTCCGGTTGCCGAGGTGGTTCAGGTCAACGATTCGGCGCAAACCTCCCCGCATGACGGCTACGATTCGCTGGCGGATAGCGCGCCGGCACCTGTTGTGGCTCCAGGTCGTACTGAACAGCGCAACGTTCAGGTTGAGGGGGCGCTCAAGCACACCAGCTACCTGAACCGCACCTTCACCTTTGAAACCTTCGTTGAAGGCAAGTCGAACCAATTGGCCCGGGCCGCTGCCTGGCAGGTGGCCGACAATCCCAAGCATGGCTACAACCCACTGTTCCTTTATGGCGGCGTGGGCTTGGGCAAGACGCACTTGATGCATGCTGTGGGTAACCACCTGCTGAAGAAAAATCCGAATGCCAAGGTCGTGTACTTGCATTCCGAGCGCTTCGTCGCCGACATGGTCAAGGCGCTGCAGCTCAACGCCATCAACGAATTCAAGCGCTTCTACCGTTCGGTCGATGCGTTGCTGATCGATGACATCCAGTTCTTCGCCCGCAAGGAGCGCTCGCAGGAAGAGTTTTTCCACACCTTCAACGCCCTGCTTGAAGGTGGTCAGCAGGTAATTCTCACCAGCGACCGCTACCCGAAAGAAATCGAAGGCCTGGAAGAGCGCTTGAAGTCGCGTTTCGGCTGGGGTTTGACGGTGGCCGTGGAGCCGCCGGAACTGGAAACCCGCGTGGCGATCCTGATGAAGAAGGCCGACCAGGCCAAGGTCGAACTGCCACACGATGCAGCGTTCTTCATCGCCCAGCGGATTCGCTCCAACGTGCGTGAGCTCGAAGGTGCATTGAAGCGGGTTATCGCCCACTCGCACTTCATGGGCCGCGACATCACCATCGAGCTGATTCGCGAATCGCTTAAAGACCTGCTGGCGCTGCAAGACAAGCTGGTGAGTGTGGATAACATTCAGCGCACGGTCGCTGAGTACTACAAGATCAAGATCTCGGATCTGTTGTCCAAGCGTCGTTCGCGCTCTGTTGCACGCCCACGTCAGGTAGCCATGGCGTTGTCTAAAGAGCTGACCAACCACAGTCTGCCAGAGATCGGCGACATGTTTGGTGGCCGTGACCACACCACCGTGCTGCACGCCTGCCGTAAGATCAACGAATTGAAGGAATCCGACGCGGACATCCGCGAGGACTACAAGAACCTGCTGCGGACACTGACCACCTGATGGCCGCCAGCGCAGTTAATTGAAGGCAAGGGACTAGACCATGCATTTCACCATTCAACGCGAAGCCCTGTTGAAACCCCTGCAACTGGTCGCCGGTGTCGTCGAGCGCCGTCAGACCTTGCCGGTCCTGTCCAACGTACTGCTGGTCGTGCAAGGCCAGCAGCTGTCGTTGACCGGTACCGACCTGGAAGTCGAACTGGTAGGCCGCGTGCAGTTGGAAGAGCCAGCTGAGCCGGGCGAGATTACTGTTCCTGCGCGCAAGCTGATGGACATCTGCAAGAGCCTGCCGAACGACGTCCTGATCGATATCAAGGTCGATGAGCAGAAGCTGTTGGTCAAAGCCGGCCGTAGCCGTTTTACCCTGTCGACCCTTCCTGCCAACGATTTCCCTACTGTGGAAGAAGGCCC
Organism: Pseudomonas sp. NPDC090752; assembly: GCF_055584805.1. NCBI lineage: Bacteria > Pseudomonadati > Pseudomonadota > Gammaproteobacteria > Pseudomonadales > Pseudomonadaceae > Pseudomonas > Pseudomonas sp. NPDC090752. The sequence goes on from NZ_JBVJLI010000002.1 coordinate 356,009, forward strand.
GGGTTCGCTGACCTGCAACCTGGAGCAGAGCAAACTGCGTCGCTTGATCGAGCGTACCAGCTTCGCCATGGCCCAGCAGGACGTGCGTTACTACCTCAACGGCATGCTGCTGGAAGTGTCGCGCAATACGCTGCGAGCAGTTTCCACCGACGGGCACCGCCTGGCCCTGTGCTCGATGAGTGCAGCCATCGAACAGGATGAACGTCACCAGGTCATCGTGCCGCGTAAGGGTATCCTCGAATTGGCGCGCCTGCTGACCGATCCGGAAGGAATGGTCAGCATCGTTCTGGGCCAGCATCACATTCGTGCGACAACTGGCGAGTTCACGTTCACCTCGAAATTGGTCGACGGCAAATTCCCCGACTACGAGCGTGTACTGCCCAAGGGTGGCGACAAGCTGGTGATCGGTGATCGTCAGGCACTGCGTGAAGCGTTCAGCCGTACCGCGATTCTGTCCAACGAGAAGTATCGCGGTATCCGCCTGCAACTGGCGGCCGGTCAGCTGAAGATTCAGGCGAACAACCCAGAGCAGGAAGAAGCTGAAGAAGAGATCAGCGTGGAATATGACGGCAGCTCGTTGGAGATTGGCTTCAACGTCAGTTACCTGCTGGATGTCTTGGGCGTGATGACTACAGAGCAGGTGCGTCTGATTCTGTCCGACTCCAACAGCAGTGCGCTGCTGCAGGAAGCCGGTAATGACGACTCGTCCTACGTTGTCATGCCGATGCGCCTGTAACCGTAGCAGGCGAAATGTCCCTTCGACGGATCATGGTCACCGCGGTGCGAAATCTGCACCCGGTGACTCTCTCACCCTCCCCCCGCATTAACATCCTCTATGGCGCCAACGGCAGCGGCAAGACCAGCGTGCTGGAGGCCGTGCACCTGCTTGGCCTGGCCAGGTCGTTTCGCAGTACCCGGTTGAACCCGGTCATTCAATACGATCAAGCGGCATGCACGGTGTTTGGCGAAGTACAGCTGGCTGAAGGCGGCACCAGCAACCTGGGTGTTTCCCGTGAGCGGGCCGGCGATTTCACCATTCGCATCGACGGGCAGAACGCCAAGAGTGCCGCGCAGTTGGCAGAACTGCTACCCCTGCAACTGATCAACCCCGACAGTTTCCGCTTGCTGGAAGGTGCCCCAAAAATTCGGCGGCAGTTCCTCGATTGGGGAGTGTTCCACGTGGAACCTCGCTTCATGCCAGCCTGGCAACGGCTGCAGAAGGCATTGCGACAGCGGAACTCATGGTTGCGGCATGGTACACTTGACCCAGCTTCGCAAGCCGCCTGGGACCGGGAATTGTGCCTGGCCAGCGCGGAAATAGATGAATACCGTCGCAACTATATCAAGGCCTTGAAGCCCGTCTTCGAGCAAACCCTGAGCGAACTGGTCGAGCTGGACGGGTTGACCCTTAGCTACTATCGAGGCTGGGACAAGGACCGGGAACTCAACGAAGTACTCGCCTCCTCTCTCCTTCGCGATCAGCAGATGGGCCACACCCAGGCCGGCCCGCAGCGTGCTGATCTGCGTCTTCGTTTGGCTGCCAATAACGCGGCCGACATTCTGTCGCGTGGTCAGCAAAAGTTGGTGGTGTGTGCATTGCGCATTGCCCAAGGCCATCTCGTTAACCAGGCTCGCCGCGGTCACTGTATTTATCTCGTGGATGACTTGCCGTCCGAGCTGGATGATAAGCATCGCCGCGCATTGTGCCGCTTGCTTGAAGAATTACGCTGCCAGGTGTTCATCACCTGTGTAGATCAAGAATTACTGAGGGAAGGCTGGCAAACGGAAACGCCAGTTGCTTTGTTCCACGTGGAACAGGGCTGTATCACCCAGACCCACGACCATCGGGAGTGAAGGCATGAGCGAAAATCAAACGTACGATTCCTCCAGCATCAAGGTGCTGAAAGGTTTGGATGCCGTGCGCAAGCGTCCCGGCATGTACATTGGCGACACCGATGACGGTAGCGGCCTGCACCACATGGTCTTCGAAGTGGTCGACAACTCGATCGACGAAGCCCTCGCCGGGCATTGCGATGACATCACCGTCATCATCCACACGGACGAATCCATCAGTGTGCGCGATAACGGTCGCGGCATTCCGGTCGACGTGCATAAAGAAGAAGGCGTTTCTGCGGCCGAGGTCATCATGACTGTGCTGCACGCCGGCGGTAAGTTCGATGACAACTCCTACAAAGTTTCCGGTGGTCTGCACGGCGTAGGTGTTTCCGTAGTGAACGCCCTGTCCGAGAAGCTGGTGCTCACCGTTCGCCGAAGCGGCAAGATCTGGGAACAGACCTACGTGCACGGTGTTCCACAGGCGCCTATGGCTGTTGTGGGTGAGAGCGAAACTACGGGTACTCACATCCACTTCAAGCCATCAGCTGAGACTTTCAAGAATATCCACTTCAGCTGGGACATTCTGGCCAAGCGTATTCGCGAACTGTCGTTCCTCAACTCTGGCGTTGGTATCCTGCTGAAGGACGAGCGCTCGGGCAAAGAAGAATTCTTCAAATATGAAGGCGGCCTGCGCGCCTTCGTTGAATACCTGAACACCAACAAGACGCCGGTCAACTCCCAGGTGTTCCACTTCAACGTGCAGCGTGACGACGGCGTAGGTGTTGAAGTCGCACTGCAGTGGAATGACAGCTTCAACGAAAACCTGCTGTGCTTCACCAACAACATTCCGCAGCGCGACGGTGGTACTCACCTGGTCGGTTTCCGCTCCTCGCTGACCCGTAGCCTGAACAGCTACATCGAGCAGGAAGGCCTGGCCAAGAAAAACAAGGTCGCCACCACCGGTGACGACGCCCGTGAAGGCCTGACCGCGATCATTTCGGTCAAGGTACCGGACCCCAAGTTCAGCTCGCAGACCAAAGACAAACTGGTCTCCTCGGAGGTGAAAACCGCCGTGGAACAGGAGATGAACAAGTACTTCGCCGATTTCCTGTTGGAAAACCCCAACGAAGCCAAGGCCGTGGTCGGCAAGATGATCGACGCTGCCCGTGCCCGTGAAGCGGCGCGCAAGGCGCGTGAGATGACTCGCCGTAAAGGCGCATTGGACATCGCCGGCTTGCCGGGCAAACTGGCTGACTGCCAGGAGAAGGACCCCGCCCTTTCCGAACTCTACCTGGTGGAGGGTGACTCCGCGGGTGGTTCGGCCAAGCAAGGCCGTAACCGCCGTACTCAGGCGATCCTGCCGCTGAAGGGCAAGATCCTCAACGTCGAGAAAGCCCGTTTCGACAAGATGATCTCGTCCCAGGAAGTGGGCACGCTGATCACCGCGCTGGGCTGTGGCATCGGCCGCGAAGAGTACAACATCGACAAGCTGCGTTATCACAACATCATCATCATGACCGATGCTGACGTTGACGGTTCGCACATCCGTACCCTGTTGCTGACTTTCTTCTTCCGTCAGTTGCCGGAGCTGGTCGAGCGTGGCTACATCTACATTGCCCAGCCGCCGCTGTACAAGGTGAAGAAAGGCAAGCAGGAGCAGTACATCAAGGACGACGAGGCCATGGAAGAGTACATGACCCAGTCGGCCCTCGAAGATGCCAGCCTGCACCTGGACGAATCGGCGCCAGCCGTTTCCGGTGTGCAGCTGGAAGCCCTGGTTAACGAATTCCGTAGCGTGATGAAGACGCTCAAGCGTTTGTCGCGTCTGTACCCAGAAGAGTTGACCGAGCACTTCATCTACCTGCCGGAAGTTACCCTGGAGCAGTTGGGCGACCACGCCGTCATGGAAAGCTGGTTGGGCAAGCTGCAGGAGCGCCTGAACAACAGCCAGAAGTCTGGCCTGGTGTACAAGGCCAGCCTGCGCGAAGACAAGGAGCGTAATGTGTGGCTGCCGGAAGTGGAAATCACCTCCCACGGCCTGGCCAGCTACATCACCTTCAACCGCGACTTCTTTGGCAGCAACGACTACCGTACGGTAGTCAACATTGGTGCCAAGCTGTCCAGCCTGCTGGGCGAAGGTGCTTATGTGCAGCGTGGTGAGCGTCGCAAGGCGATTGTCGAGTTCAAGGAAGGCCTGGACTGGCTGATGAACGAGACCACCAAGCGGCACACCATCCAGCGATACAAAGGGCTGGGTGAGATGAACCCGGACCAGCTGTGGGAAACCACCATGGATCCGACCGTGCGCCGTATGCTCAAGGTGACCATCGAGGACGCGATCGCTGCCGACCAGATCTTCAACACCCTGATGGGTGATGCGGTTGAGCCACGTCGCGAGTTCATCGAAAGTAACGCCCTGTCGGTATCGAATTTGGACTTCTGATCCGCTGTATATCGACAGTCATTGATAAGCCCGCGCAAGCGGGCTTTTTATTGGCTAAAGGGTGCGCCCTCTCATCGCGCATCAAGCGCCAAGCGCTTTCAGGCGCCGATAAAGCGTGCGCTCACTCATGCCCAGGTGGCGTGCCAATTCACTGCGTGGTCCTTGGAATCGCGCGAGCGCCTGTGCCAGATCACTCAGGTCGCGTGTCTTGCCCAAACCAGGGGGTTGCGGGCCGAGGTCTTCCGGCAAATGCTCAGGTCGGATCACCCCGTCATCGGTAAACAGCCGGGCCCTTTCCAGGATGTTACGCAGCTCACGGATATTGCCCGGGAATGGATGCAGTGCCAATTGTCGCAGGGCAGCGTCAGTCAGGGCCGCGGGCGGCATGCCAGCCATGCGCTGCAACAGGCTCTGCGCAAGCAACGGCAGATCCTCTACCCTTTCGCGCAATGCGGGTAGACGAATCGGGAAGCCGCTGATGCGGTAATACAGGTCTTCGCGGAATGTGCCCTCTGCAACCATCTGCTTGAGTGGTTTGTGCGTTGCAGACACCAGGCGGAAATCCGCATGCACGGTGCGCGTGCTGCCCACTGGACGGAAACTACCGGACTCGATCAGGCGAAGCAGTTTGACCTGCATCGCCAACGGCACTTCGCCGATCTCGTCGAGGAACAGTGTGCCGCCGTGAGCGGCTTCGGCCAGTCCGATCTTGCGCTGATTGGCTCCGGTGAACGCCCCCTTCTCATAGCCGAACAATTCGCTCTCGAACAGCGACTCGGTCAGTCCAGTGCAGTCGACCACCACCAGTGGGCCGTTGGCCCGTGGGCTGCCCATATGGAGCGCCCGAGCGAACAGCTCTTTGCCGGTACCGGATTCGCCCTGAAGCAGTACCGGAATCTGCGCGGGGGCCGCACGCTGCAGGCTGGCCAGCGCCGTCTTGAACGCTGGTGCGCGGCCGACCAGGCCTTGTTGCGCAGGCTGCGCCGAAGCCAGGGTAATGGTGGTCAGGCGTTCGACAAAGGCTATCACCCTACCTTGTTCATCGAGGATTGGCCGCAGTTCCACATCCACATGCTCAGGCCCGCGCGGCGTGTGATGGATGTGCAGCACACGTTCCGGCAACTTGCTGTCCCATGCCTTGCGCAATGGGCAATGCTCGCCGGCCTGGTCGCAAGGCACGGCGTAGTGATGGGAAACGCGATGGCATTTCTCACCTAGCGGCGCCTGATCGTCGCGGCCGAACTGTCGGCGATAAGCGGCATTGGCGGCGAGGATGTTGTAGTCGGTGTCCAGCACGATGGAAGGCAGTACATCGTGTTCGAGGTAGGAAACCAGAGCTAGGATGAGGGAATGGGATTCAGGCATGACGGCACCGGTGGATTTACCCGGCGCAGCGTAACAAGGACTGCCAAACACTGCCATTGGCTGACAGTCGACTGCCACCCTAGCTGACAGCATGCCAGTCATTCGGCAGCACCTGCCGCATTTGCGGGGCCTGGCCAGGGGAAATTGCTGGCATGCATCTTGATAAACCACGTGTCACTGCCTACGCCTGTACAAGGCGCGGTGGATTATTTGGAGAACGTGATGATCATCGGCAACAACCTTCAGGTGGAAGCCTTCTTCGACGAGGCGACCTCGACCATCAGCTACCTGGTACTGGATTGTGAGACCCTTCACTGCGCGTTGATCGACAGCGTGCTGGACTACGATCCAAAGTCGGGCCGCACCAACACCGCTTCAGCTGACCGGTTGATCGAACGGGTGCAGGCCCTGGGTGCGAAGGTGCAGTGGGTGCTGGAAACCCATGTGCACGCCGACCACCTTTCGGCTGCGGCCTACCTCAAGGATAAACTCGGTGGCCATACCGCCATCGGCGCCGAAATCACCAAGGTGCAGAAAACCTTCGGCGCGTTGTTCAATGCCGAGCCGGGCTTTGCCCGTGATGGCAGCCAGTTCGATGTGTTGCTGACGGATGAGGAAGGCTTCTCGATCGGTAATCTGCATGCCCGAGCCTTGCACACACCGGGACACACTCCCGCCTGCATGAGCTACCTGGTAACGGATGCGGGTGAGCAAGCGCTGTTCGTTGGCGACACCCTGTTCATGCCCGACTACGGTACCGCACGCTGCGACTTCCCCGGTGCCGACGCGCGTACCTTGTATCAATCGATCCGCCGCCTCTTGGCCTTCCCTGACCAGACCCTGCTGTTCATGTGCCACGACTACCTCCCCGGCGGGCGCGACATGCAGTACGTCACCACCGTGGCCGAGCAGCGCGCCAGCAACATCCACATCCATCAAGGCATCGACGAGGACAGCTTCGTGTCCATGCGTGAAGCCCGCGACAAGACCCTCGACATGCCCGTGCTGATCTTGCCCTCGGTGCAGGTCAACATGCGCAGCGGCCATTTCCCGGAGCCCGAAGCGAACGGCGTGAGTTACCTGAAGATCCCGCTGAACAAACTCTGACTGCCCTGCCCTACATAACCAGATTCCCAGGATTTACTGCCATGCCTGCCTCGTTGTCCCCTGCCAATTCCGACCATCACAAGGTGGTCATCATCGGTGCCGGCGCCGCCGGGATCGCCACGGCTTCCAGCCTTATCAAGCGTGACCCTTCATTGGACATCGCGCTGATCGACCCCGCCGATGTGCATTACTACCAGCCCGGCTGGACAATGGTCGGTGCTGGCGTGTTCAAGGCGCCAGGCACTGCTCGCACCCTGGCGTCGACCATTCCCCGGGGTGTGCGCTGGGTGAAGGCGCGGGTGCAGGGCTTCGACCCCTCGGGCCAGTTGGTTCTGTTGGATGACGGCCGCTCCATCAGTTATGAACAGTTGGTGGTCTGCCCTGGCCTCAAGCTGGATTGGGCGGCTATCGACGGGCTCAGCGAAACCCTCGGCCGCAATGGCGTGACCTCCAATTACCGCTATGACTTGGCGCCCTATACCTGGGAGCTGGTGCAAAATCTCAAGCAAGGTCGCGCCCTGTTCACCCAGCCGCCCATGCCGATCAAATGTGCCGGCGCACCGCAGAAGGCGCTGTACCTGTCCTGCGACCATTGGTTGCGCAAGGGGCGGTTAGGTGATGTCAAAGCCAGCTTCTTCAACGCCGGCGCCGTGCTGTTCGGCGTATCCGACTATGTGCCCGCGCTGATGACCTACATCGACAAATACGCGGTGGATCTCAACTACAGCCAACGCCTGGTCGCGGTGGATGGCCCGAACAAGCGCGCGTCTTTTGTCCGTACCCTGGCCGATGGCAGCAGAGAAACCCGCATCGAAACGTTCGACATGCTGCACGTGGTACCCCCGCAGGTTGCGCCGGACTTCATCCGCAAAAGCCCGCTGGCCGATGCCGCCGGCTGGGTCGATGTGGACCCGCACACGCTGCGCCATCGCCAGTTTGCCAATGTCCACGCCCTTGGCGACGTCGCCAGCACCAGCAATGCCAAAACTGCCGCTGCTGCACGAAAGCAGGCACCGGTGGTCGCCAACAACGTGCTGGTGGCATTGGGCAGGTTGCCGACCCTCGCCCATTACGACGGTTACGGCTCCTGCCCGCTGACGGTCGAGCGCGGCAAGATTGTCCTCGCTGAGTTCACCTATGGAGGTAAGGTCGCGCCGAGCTTTCCACGCTGGCTGCTTGATGGCCGCCAGCCGACACGGCTGGCTTGGCTACTCAAGGCGCGGGTGCTGCCACCGTTGTACTGGCAGGGCATGCTCAAAGGCCGTGAATGGCTGGCACGCCCGCAGACGTTAGCCGAGGGCGTGCAGTGATCGAACAGCAATTGCTGGGTGCCGGGTTGGGAGCAATCATTGGCGCGGTGCTGGCGCTGACAGGCGCGGGTGGCGGCATCCTCGCAGTGCCGCTGCTGGTTTTCGGCCTTGGCTTGTCGATGGTCGAAGCGGCACCGATCGGCCTGCTTGCCGTGGGTCTCGCTGCAGCTGTGGCGGCGATACTTGGCTTGCGCCAAGGGTTGGTGCGCTATCGCGCTGCCCTCTTCATCGCCCTGATCGGCATCGGCGCAGCGCCGTTCGGGCTGATGCTCGCACATCGGCTGCCCAACACCCCTTTGGCCTTGGTGTTCGCTGGGGTGCTGGTGTATGCCTGTTTGCGCATCTGGCGCAAAGCGACGAGGGAGTTGCGCGGAGAAAACAATGACGCACACCGCTTCATCGAACCCTGCGTGCTCAACCCGTTGCAGGGCCGTTTGCGCTGGACCTTGCCTTGCGCGAGAGCCCTGGCCATGACCGGCGCAGTGTCGGGGTTGTTGTCCGGTTTGCTGGGTGTGGGGGGCGGCTTCGTGATCATTCCCGCCTTGAACCGCTACACCAACCTGCGCATGAAAAGCATCGTCTCGACCTCGCTGGCGGTGATCGCCCTGGTGTCTACGGGTAGCGTGGTCAGCGCCAGCCTGGCCGGGGTGATGCACTGGCAAGTTGGTGCGCCCTTTGCCGTGGGGGCGGTGCTAGGCCTGTTGCTGGCGCGACCTCTGGCGAGCAAGCTGGCCGGTCCCCGCCTGCAGCAGCTGTTCGCGGTGGTCGGCTGCAGCGCTGCCCTGTTGCTGGCCGGCAAGGCGCTACTCGGCTAACAGCTCATCCTGTTCGGCGGCGCACAGCGCCAGCAGGTAGTCCCAGACTACCCGCAGGCGCACCGATTTGTGCAGCTCGCGACGGGTGCAGATCCAGTAGCTGCGCTGGATGGTTTCGCTGGGCAATACACGCACCAGCGTTGGGTCGTGGCGGGCCATGTAGTTGGGCAGCACGGCAATGCCCAGGCCGGCGCGCGCAGCGGTTTGCTGGGCGATCACGCTGGTGCTGCGAAAGGCCACGCTGGGCGTGCGGCAGAAACTGTTGAGGAACAGCAGCTCCTGGCTGAACAGCAGGTCGTCGACGTAGCCGATCCAGCTATGGCGCGCCAGGTCTTCACGGCTATGCAGCGCAGGTGCCCGGTCCAGGTACGCCTGGCTGGCATACAGCGCCAGTCGGTAATCGGTGAGTTTGCGGGTGATCAGCAGGTCGGCATTGGGCCGTTCGAGGTGAATGCTGATTTCCGCTTCGCGGTTGAGAATGCTGACGAAGCGCGGTACAGCGACCAGCTCCACTTCCAGCCCCGGGTAGCGCTCGAACAGCGCGTTCATGCGCGGGGTGAAGAACATGATGCCGATGCCTTCGGTGACGCCCAGCCGGATCTTGCCCAGGGGGGTGATGGCCTGGGTAATTTCTTCCTGCGCCAGCAGCGCGACATTCTCCATGGCTTCGGCGTGCTTGAGCAGCGCCTGGCCGGAGGGTGTCAGCTCAAAGCCTTGGGCGTGCTGCACGAACAATGGGGTGCCCAGGCTCTTCTCGATGCTTTCGATATGACGGGCGACCGTGCTGTGGGTGGTGTTGAGGCGCTTGGCGGCACTGAGCAGGCGGCCGCTGCGCTGCAACTCCAGGAAAAACCGCAGATCATTCCAGTCGAACATGCATCCATTCCCTGTTTGTCGCTGTGCTAAAACGCACAGCAGCTGCGCGAAAACTCGTGTTCCCACAGCGAAATTACTCACTAAGATGGATCGGAACAAGAATAAAAATCAGGCGCGAGGTTGCACATGCCATCAGCCGATTCTGTGTTCGACTACGTGGTCGTTGGTGCCGGTCCTGCCGGATGCCTGCTGGCCAATCGTTTGTCCGCCGATCCTTCCTGTCGCGTCTTGCTGCTCGAAGCGGGTGGCCGCGACAACTATCCCTGGATTCACATCCCTGTCGGTTACCTCTACTGCATCGGCAACCCACGCACTGACTGGTGCTTCAAGACCGAAGCGCAAGCCGGCCTGGGTGGTCGTAGCCTGGGTTATCCACGGGGCAAGGTGCTGGGTGGCTGTTCGTCGATCAACGGCATGATCTACATGCGTGGCCAGGCGGCGGACTACGACACCTGGGCTGCGCAAGGCAACGACGGCTGGGCCTGGAAGGACGTGCTGCCCCTGTTCAAGGCCAGCGAAAAACACTTTACTGGCGACAGTGAGCACCACGGCGGCGCGGGCGAATGGCGGGTCGAGCGCCAGCGCTACAGCTGGCCGATCCTCGATGCCTTCCGCGATGCCGCCGAGCAGAGTGGTATTGCCAAGGTCGACGACTTCAACACCGGCGACAATCTGGGCTGTGGATATTTTCAGGTCAACCAGCGCAGCGGCGTTCGCTGGAACGCCTCCAAGGCTTTCCTGAGGCCTGTGGACAAGCGCCCCAACCTCACCGTGTTGACCGGCGTACAGGTAGACCAGGTGTTATTGAACAACACCCGCGCCCGCGCCGTGAAAGCGCTTTGGCAAGGCGCATGGCATGAATTTGCTGCGCGCCGCGAGATCATCCTTTGCGCTGGCGCTGTGGGCTCACCTGGCATCCTCCAGCGTTCCGGCATCGGCCCGCGCCCGCTGCTGGAAACCTTAGGGATAGGCGTACGCCACGATATGCCCGGTGTCGGCGGCAACCTGCAAGACCACCTGCAATTGCGCCTGATCTATCAGATTCGCAATACCCGCACCCTCAACCAGATGGCCAACAGCCTGTGGGGCAAGATGGGCATGGGCCTGCGTTACCTCTACGACCGCAGCGGCCCGCTGGCCATGGCGCCGAGCCAGCTTGGGGCGTTTGTACGCTCCAGCCCCGAGCAGGCCACCGCCAACCTGCAATACCATGTCCAACCGTTGTCGCTGGAGCGCTTTGGCGAGCCGCTGCATCAGTTCCCTGCGTTCACTGCGTCGGTGTGCAACCTGCGTCCGGTAAGCCGTGGACGCATCGACATCCGCAGCCCCGACATGAACAGCGCGCCGCTGATCGACCCCAACTACCTCAGCGATCCACAAGACCTGCGCGTTGCCGCCGATGCTATCCGTATCACCCGGCGCATCGTCCAGGCCCCTGCCCTCGCCGCTTTCGACCCACAGGAATACCTGCCCGGCCCTGCCCTGCAGACCGAGCAAGACCTGTTCGACGCCGCTAGCAAGATCGGCACCACCATCTTCCACCCGGTCGGTACCTGTCGCATGGGCAGCGGCCCGCTGGACGTTGTGGATAACCAACTGCGCGTGCATGGCATCCCCGGCCTGCGCGTGGCGGATGCCTCGATCATGCCGCAGATCACCTCCGGCAATACCTGTTCACCGACACTGATGATCGCCGAGAAGGCGGCACAACTGATCCTCAAAGGAGCCGCAGCCAAGACCTACCTGAACGAAGACGCGCTACCGACGCCCTGACCGGGTGCGTGCAGTACCGGCAGCTCGCGGTCAGACGCTGCCGACAGTGGAACAAAAAGAATAATCACTGTGGCCTGCGGGCCGAGGACAGCAACGATGTCGGATTACATTCAAGAGCAGGGTGCGACGGCGGCCAGCCCCAGTCGTCGTGAAGAACGAAAGATCATTTTCGCGTCATCCCTCGGGACGGTTTTCGAGTGGTATGACTTTTTTCTCTACGGCGCGTTGGCCGCGGTTATCAGCAAGCAGTTCTTTGCCGGTGTGAACGACACCACCGCCTTCATCTTCGCCTTGATGGCCTTTGCCGCCGGCTTCCTGGTGCGGCCCTTCGGTGCGTTGGTGTTTGGCCGCCTGGGTGACATGATCGGGCGCAAGTACACCTTCCTGGTGACCATTGTGCTGATGGGGCTTTCGACCTTCGCCGTCGGCCTGTTGCCCACCTATGCGAGCATCGGCATCGCCGCGCCGATCATCCTGGTGATACTGCGCATGCTTCAGGGCCTGGCACTGGGCGGTGAGTACGGTGGTGCAGCCACCTATGTGGCCGAGCACGCGCCCCACGGCAAGCGCGGTTTCCACACCGGCTTCATCCAGTCCACCGCCACCCTCGGCCTGCTGTTGTCATTGCTGGTTGTGCTGGGCAGCCGCTACATCAGTGGCGATCAGTTCGAAACCTGGGGCTGGCGCCTGCCGTTCCTGCTGTCGATCGTGTTGCTGGCGATATCTACCTGGATCCGCATGAGCATGCACGAGTCGCCAGCCTTCGTGAAAATGAAGGCCCAGGGCAAGATCAGCAAGTCGCCGATCCGTGAGTCGTTCACCTCCTGGCCCAACCTCAAGGTGGTGCTTACTGCGCTGTTCAGTATCAACGCGGGCCAGGCCGTGACCTTCTATACGGCGCAGTTCTATGTGCTGTTCTTCATGACCCAGATGCTCAAGATGGATCCGGCCCAGGCCAACACGCTGCTGATCATCAGCGTGGTGATCGGTGCACCGTTCTTCGTGTTCTTCGGCTGGCTGTCCGACCGGATCGGTCGCAAGCCGATCCTGATGCTCGGCTTGCTGCTGGCGACGGTGCTGTACTTCCCACTGTTCAAGGCGCTGAGCCACTACGCCAACCCGCAGATCGACGCGGCCAGCCGCCAGGCGCCGATCGTGGTCACCGCTGACCCGCAAGGCTGCACCTTCCAGTTCGACCCGGTCGGCAAGGCGCGTTTCGACAGCCCTTGCGACAAGGTCAAGACCTTCCTGGTCAAGCAGGGCCTGCCGTACAGCTCGGTGAATGTGGCCGGCAGCCAGGTGGTGGTGAATATCGGTGACAAGAGCATCAATGGCTTCGACGAAGCGGCCATGCGCTCGGCGATCGAACAGGCCGGTTACCCGGCCAAGGCAGATCCAGCGCAGGTCAACCAGGTGATGGTGGTGGTGTTGATCGTAGCGATGATCCTGATCGCGACCATGACCTACGGGCCGCTGGCGGCAGTGATGGTCGAGCTGTTCCCCACGCGGATCCGCTACACCTCGATGTCCCTGCCCTACCACATCGGCAACGGCTGGTTTGGTGGCTTCCTGCCCACGGTGTCGTTCGCGCTGGTGGTGTACACCGGGGACATCTTCTACGGCTTGTGGTACCCGGTGCTGGTGACCGGCATCAGCCTGGTGGTGGGAATCTTCTGCCTGAAAGAAACCAAGGATGTGGATATCGACAAGGTTTGATGATGTCCTGAAGCCATAAAAAAACCGGCTGTAAAAGCCGGTTTTCTTATGCCCTGAAAAAACTTATGCACGTTTTTCAGAAAAATGTCATACGTGGAAATAAACAGCTAATTCAAACACTTAGCCTTCACTTCAGGCATCGCGCAAAAAAACTGCTAACAAGTTATCCACAGAACGTCAGGCAATCTGCTCCTGCGGTTTTTCGTCCACCGGTGGCAGCGAGCCCAGGGCCCGTTGGGTGGCTTCATTCCAGGCAGCGGCACGGTCGTTGAGCTCGGCAATGGCGCGAGGGCCGGTGCCGTTGGCATACATCGGCTCACCGATTACCACCTCGATGGTGCCCGCGCGTTTGCCCCAACCGGTTTTCGGCCAGAATTTGCCAGCGTTGTGCGCGATCGGCAGCACCGGCAGCCCGGCATTCACTGCCAAGGCGGTTCCCCCGCGGGAGAACTTGCCCACTGTGCCGAACGGCACCCGGGTGCCTTCCGGGAAAATCAGCACCCAGGTTTTCTGCTTGAGCAGTTCGTCACCCTTGCTGGCCACCTGGCGCAGTGCTTCCTTTGGGTTGTCGCGGTTGATCGCGATCGGCCGCAGCATGGCCATGGCCCAACCGAAGAACGGCACGTACAGCAGCTCGCGTTTGAGCACTTGGCTCAGGGGCGAGAAGTACTGGGACAGGAAGAACGTCTCCCAGGTGCTCTGGTGGTTGGACAGGATCACGCAGGGCTCACTCGGCACATGCTCGGCGCCGGTGATCTTGTAATCGATGCCAAGGACCGTGCGGCTCAAAAACAACGCACAACGACACCAGTACACGTTGATGAATTTGTAACGCTTAGGGAACGACAAGAAGGGCGCGACAAAAAAGCTCAGCGAGCACCAGAGTAGCGAACTGGTGCCCAGCAGCAGGTAAAAAAGAAAGATTCTGATCGCCTGCAGGATCGACATAGTGGCATGTACCGTTGCGGGGCGTGCCCGCCTGAGAAAATGCGCCCGTAGGCGCATCGTTTAAATTAGTTCTCTGGCGATAGCTGCCAGATCGTCGAAAATCAGTGTAGTTTCCGCGACGCCCTTTTCCAGAGTTCGCTCGCCCTTGCCGGTTTTCACCAACACGGGTTGTGCACCGACGGCCAGGGCGGCCTCCAGGTCACCTTTGCTGTCGCCGACGAACCATACGCCGCGCAGGTCCGCCTGGTAATGGTCGGCGATTGCCCGCAGCATGCCGGGCTTGGGCTTGCGGCATTCGCAACCCTCGTCCGGCCCATGCGGGCAATACACGATATGGCCGACTTCGCCGCCCTGCTCGGCCACCAGCGTGCGCAGGCGCGCATGCATGGCTTCGAGGGTTGCCAGCGAGTAGTAGCCACGGGCAATGCCGGACTGGTTGGTGGCCACGGCCACCGTCCAGCCAGCCTTGCTCAACTGCGCGATGGCCTCGATCGAGCCGGGGATCGGGATCCACTCCTCCAGCGACTTGATGTAGGCGTCGGAGTCTTGGTTGATCACCCCGTCACGATCGAGAAGCAGCAGTTTCAAGGCTTACCCCAGCAGCGAAATGTCGGCCACGCCCAGGAACAGACCGCGCAGGCGGCTGAGCAGGGCATAACGGTTGGCACGCACCTTGGCGTCCTCTGCGTTGACCATCACCGCTTCGAAGAAGGCGTCGACCGGGTCACGCAGGGCCGCCAGGCGGGCCAGTGATTCGCTGTACTGGCGAGCAGCTGCCATCGGTTGCACGGCCTGGTCGGCCTGCTGGATGGCCGAGTACAGGGAGAACTCGTTGGCGTTGTCGAAGTACTTCGGCTCGACCTGCTCGGCGATGGCGCCTTCGGCTTTGCTCAGCAGGTTCGATACGCGTTTGTTCACCGCGGCCAGGGCTTCGGCTTCCGGCAGCTTGCGGAAGGCCTGTACGGCCTGCACGCGCTGGTCGAAGTCCAAAGCAGAACCCGGCTTCAGGGCACGTACCGACAGGTAAGTGGCGACGTCGATGCCTTCGTCTTCGTAACGTGCACGCAGGCGATCGAAGACGAACTCCAATACCTGTTCGGCGAGGCCTGCAGCCTTGACCTTGACGCCGAACTGCTTGACCGCGAACTCGACCGCACCGGTCAGGTCCAGGTCCAGCTGCTTCTCGATCAGGATACGCAGCACGCCCAGGGCAGCACGACGCAGGGCGTACGGGTCCTTGCTGCCGGTGGGCAGCATGCCGATGCCGAAGATGCCGACCAGGGTGTCGAGCTTGTCGGCGATGGCCACGGCAGCACCGGTGAGGGTCTGCGGCAGCTCGGCGCCAGCACCGCGCGGCATGTACTGCTCGTTCAGGGCCAGGGCGACGTCTTGCGGCTCGCCGTCATTGAGCGCGTAGTAGTAGCCGGCAACGCCCTGCATCTCAGGGAACTCGCCGACCATCTCGGTGGCCAGGTCGCATTTCGACAGCAGGCCGGCACGGCTGGCGCGCTGGGCGTCGCCGCCGATCAGCGGAGCAATGAACGCTGCCAGCTTGGAAACGCGCTCGGCCTTGTCGTAGACAGTGCCCAGCTGAGCCTGGAACACCACATTCTTGAGGCGTTCGTTGAAGGTTTCCAGCGGCTGCTTCTTGTCCTGCTTGAAGAAGAACTCGGCGTCGGTCAGGCGCGGGCGCACGACCTTCTCGTTACCCTGGACGATCTGCTGAGGGTCACGGCTCTCGACGTTGGCCACGGTGATGAAGCGCGGCAGCAGCTTGCCTTCGCTGTCCAGCAGGCAGAAGTACTTCTGGTTGTCCTGCATGGTGGTGATCAGGGCTTCTTGCGGCACGTCGAGGAAACGCTCCTCGAACGAGCACACCAGCGGCACTGGCCACTCGACCAGCGCAGTCACTTCGTCCAGCAACGCCGGCGGCACGATGGCAGTGCCTTCCTGCTGCATGGCCAGTTCTTCGGTGCGCTTGGCGATCAGCTCGCGGCGCTCGGCGAAGTCGGCCAGCACGTAGGCTTTGCGCAGGTCTTCGACGTAGTTGGCCGGCGTGGTGATCAGCACGTTTTCCGGGTGGTGGAAGCGGTGACCGCGTGACTCACGGCCGGCTTGCTGGGACAGGATGGTGCAATCGACCACCTGGTCGCCGAGCAGCATCACCAGCCACTGGGTCGGGCGCACGAACTCTTCACGGCTGGCCGCCCAGCGCATGCGCTTGGGGATCGGCAGGTCGTTGAGCGAATCTTCGACGATGGTCGGCAGCAGGCCGGCGGTGGCCTTGCCCGGGATGTGCTGAGAGAAGCGCAGTTTGGCGCCGCTCTGGTCGATTTCCGACAGCTCCACGCCGCACTTCTTGGCGAAGCCCAGGGCAGCCTGGGTCGGCTCGCCGTCTTTGAAGGCCGCTTGCATGGGCGGGCCGTCGATATTGATGCTGCGGTCAGGCTGCTGCACGTCCAGCTGGCGGATCAGCACGGCCAGACGGCGCGGCGCGGCATACACCTGCTTGCCGGTGTAGTTCAGGCCAGCGGCCTGCAGGCCCTTCTCGATGCCGGCCAGGAAGGCGTCGCCGAGGGTCGCCAGGGCCTTGGGTGGCAGCTCTTCGGTGCCCAGTTCTACCAGGAAATCTTGAGCACTCATTGTGCAGCCTCCAGCTTAGCCAACACTTCGTCACGCAGTTCAGGGGTGGCCATCGGGAAGCCCAGGCGTGCACGGGCTTGCAGATAGCTTTGCGCCACGTCCCGGGCCAGGGTACGCACGCGCAGGATGTAACGCTGGCGCTCGGTCACCGAGATGGCGCGGCGGGCGTCGAGCAGGTTGAAGGTGTGCGAGGCCTTCAGCACCATTTCGTAGGTCGGCAGCGGCAAGTCCAGTTTGATCAGGCGGTTGGCTTCGCTTTCGTAGAAGTCGAACAGCTCGAACAGTTTCTCGACGTTGGCGTGCTCGAAGTTGTAGGTCGACTGTTCCACTTCGTTCTGGTGGAACACGTCGCCGTAGGTGACCTTGCCGAACGGGCCGTCGGCCCAGACCAGGTCGTACACCGAGTCGACACCCTGAATGTACATGGCCAGGCGTTCCAGGCCGTAGGTGATTTCACCGGTGACCGGGTAGCACTCGATGCCGCCCACTTGCTGGAAGTAGGTGAACTGGGTCACTTCCATGCCGTTAAGCCAGATTTCCCAGCCCAGGCCCCAGGCGCCGAGGGTCGGCGATTCCCAGTTGTCTTCGACGAAACGGATGTCGTGGACCAACGGATCCAGGCCGATGGCTTTCAGCGAGCCAAGGTACAGCTCCTGGAAGTTGGCAGGGTTGGGCTTGAGCACAACCTGGAACTGGTAGTAGTGCTGCAGGCGGTTGGGGTTTTCGCCATACCGTCCGTCGGCAGGGCGACGGCTGGGCTGCACGTAGGCGGCGTTCCAGGTCTCTGGGCCGACGGCGCGCAGGAACGTGGCGGTATGGAAAGTGCCGGCGCCTACTTCCATATCGTAGGGCTGGAGCACCACACAACCTTGAGCTGCCCAGTAGTTCTGCAGGGCGAGGATCAGGTCTTGGAAGGTACGCACGGCTGGCGTAGGCTGGCTCACGAAATTCACCTGTATCTGGGGATGCGGATGTAAAGAGCGGGAGTATAACCTGATTCGCCTCGCCCTCTACTCATTGGAGCCTTATGCCACGCTGCTTTTGGTGTACCGACGATCCGTTGTACCAGGCCTACCATGACCAGGAATGGGGAACACCGCAGCGTGATCCGGCGTTGCTGTTCGAGATGCTTTTGCTCGAAGGGTTCCAGGCCGGGCTGTCATGGATCACGGTTTTGCGTAAACGCGAGCGCTATCGCGAGGTGCTGGAGGGCTTCGACCCGGTCAAACTGGCGCAGATGAGTGATGAGCGCATCGAAGAATTGATGCTCGATGCGGGCATCATCCGCAATCGCCTCAAGCTCAATGCCGTGCGCCGTAATGCCAAGGCCTGGCTGGCTGTGGACAACCCGGCCGAGTGGCTTTGGTCGTTTGTCGGAGGCGCGCCGAAGATCAACCATTTCAAGGCCCGCGGCGATGTCCCGGCGATCACCGACGAGGCCAAGGCCATGAGCAAGGCCCTGCAGAAAGCCGGCTTCACGTTCGTCGGCCCGACCATCTGCTACGCCTTCATGCAGGCTACCGGCATGGTCATGGACCACACCACCGATTGTGATCGCTACGCCGCCTTGCTGCGCTGAGGGGTTACAATGCGCGCCTTGCTGAAATAAGGAATTCGCCTGTGGAAAAGTTCAAAGGCGCCCTGATGGTCGGGGTGCTGCGTCTGTTTGCCAAGCTGCCCTGGGGCGCGGTGCAGCGCGTCGGCGCCGGGATCGGTTGGCTGATGTGGAAAATCCCCAATGGGTCGCGCAGTGTCGTGCGCATCAACCTGGCCAAGTGTTTCCCGGAGATGGACCCGGTTGACCGCGAGCAACTGGTTGGCCAAGCCCTTCGGGACATCGGCAAGTCCTTCGTCGAGAGCGCCTGTGCCTGGATCTGGCCGCCACAGCGCTCGCTCGATCTGGTCAAGGAAGTGCACGGCCTTGAAGTGCTGGAGCAGGCCCTGGCCTCGGGCAAGGGTGTGGTCGGCATTACCAGCCACCTGGGTAACTGGGAAGTGCTCAATCATTTCTACTGCAACCAGTGCAAACCGATCATCTTCTACCGCCCGCCGAAGCTCAAGGCGGTGGATGACTTGCTGCGTGAACAGCGCGTGCAGATGGGCAACCGCGTGGCGCCTTCGACCAAGGAAGGCATTCTCAGCGTGATCAAGGAAGTGCGTCGCGGTGGCCAGGTGGGCATTCCGGCCGATCCGGAGCCGGCGGAATCGGCGGGTGTGTTCGTGCCGTTCCTGGGCACTCAGGCGCTGACCAGCAAGTTCGTGCCGAACATGCTGGCCGGTGGCAAGGCGGTGGGGGTGTTCCTGCATGCGCTGCGGCTGCCGGATAGCTCGGGCTTCAGAGTGATTCTGGAAGCGGCGCCCGAGGCAATGTACAGCACCGATGTGACTGAGTCGGCGGCGGCCATGAGCAAGGTGGTCGAGCGTTATGTGCGCGAGTACCCGAGCCAGTACATGTGGAGCATGAAGCGCTTCAAGAAGCGCCCGGCGGGCGAGCCGCGCTGGTATTGAGCCTTTGAGGTTCTTCCAGAAGGCTGAATACAAATCTACCTGCTTTAGCAGGGACACTGTGGGAGCGGGCTTGCCCGCGAAGAAGGCACCGCAGAGTATGGCACCGGCTTTGCCGGTGTTCGCGGGCAAGCCCGCTCCCACAAGGATTGTGCCTGCTGTCAGAAATGAGCCAGGTAGTAACCGTGTCAGCTTGAAGTTTTGTTGAGCTTCTTCAGGAACACGGTCATCTCTTTCTCGGCCTGCTTGTCGCCATGCGCCTGCGCCGCGACGATCCCGTCTACCCAGGCCTTGCGCGCAGCTGCCAGGTCCCCCTGCAGCTGATACGCCTTGCCCAGTAGTTTCCAGGCTGCGGAGTACTTCGGATCCTGCTCCACGCACCGCGCCAGATGCAGCGCCGCCTCAGCGCCATTGCCCTCGTCCAGCCAGGCCTTGCCCAGGCCAAACCGCAGCAATGGGTTATCCACACCCTTGGCCAGCATCTTCTCCAGCGATTCGCGCATGCTCTCTTCTCCTAGAAGAAACTCAAGCCAACGTGGAACAGCTTCTCCACGTCCCGAATATGCTTTTTATCCACAACGAACAGAATCACATGGTCACCCGACTCGATCACCGTGTCGTCGTGAGCGATCATCACCTCTTCGTCACGGATGATCGCGCCGATGGTGGTGCCCGGCGGCAGGGCGATCTCTTCGATGGCCTTGCCGACCACCTTGCTCGATTTCGAGTCGCCATGCGCTACCGCTTCGATGGCCTCCGCCGCGCCGCGGCGCAGGGAATGCACGCTGACGATATCGCCACGGCGCACGTGCGCCAGCAGCGTACCGATGGTAGCCAGCTGCGGGCTGATGGCAATGTCGATTTCGCCGCCCTGCACCAGGTCGACGTAGGCAGGGTTGTTGATGATGGTCATCACCTTGCGCGCGCCCAGACGCTTGGCCAGCAGCGAGGACATGATGTTGGCCTCGTCATCGTTGGTCAGGGCCAGGAAAATATCGGCGTCGGCGATGTTCTCTTCGAGCATCAGGTCCTTGTCCGAAGCGCTGCCCTGGAGTACCACGGTGCTTTCCAGGGTGTCGGACAGGTGGCGGCAGCGGGCCGGACTCATCTCGATGATCTTCACCTGGTAGCGGCTTTCGATGGCTTCGGCCAAGCGCTCGCCGATCTGCCCGCCACCGGCGATGACCACGCGCTTGTTGGTCTCGTCGATGCGCCGCAGTTCGCCCATCACCGCGCGGATGTCTTTCTTGGCGGCGATGAAGAACACTTCATCGTCGGCCTCGATCACCGTGTCACCGCGAGGGGTGATCGGCCGGTCGCGACGGAAGATCGCCGCCACGCGGGTGTCGACGTTAGGCATGTGCGCGCGGATCTGGCGCAGTTGCTGGCCCACCAACGGGCCGCCGTAGTACGCCTTGACCGCCACCAGCTGCGCCTTGCCTTCGGCGAAGTCGATCACCTGCAGCGAGCCGGGATGTTCGATCAGGCGCTTGATGTAGTTGGTCACCACCTGCTCGGGGCTGATCAGCACGTCCACTGGAATATGGTCGTTGTCGAACAGCTCCTCGCGGGTGAGGTACGCCGACTCACGTACCCGGGCGATCTTGGTCGGGGTGTGGAACAGCGTGTAGGCGACCTGGCAGGCGACCATGTTGGTTTCGTCGCTGTTGGTCACTGCCACCAGCATGTCGGCGTCGTCGGCGCCGGCCTGGCGCAGCACCGTCGGCAATGAGCCGCGACCCTGCACGGTACGGATGTCCAGGCGATCGCCGAGGTCTCGCAGGCGGTCGCCGTCGGTGTCGACCACGGTAATGTCGTTGGCTTCGCTCGCCAGGTGTTCCGCCAGCGTGCCGCCCACCTGCCCTGCGCCGAGGATGATGATTTTCATCCGCTACTCCCTAACCTGTTTTCTTACCCGCGCGAGGCGGCGATCTTGATCAGCTTGGCATAGTAGAAGCCGTCGTGGCCGCCTTCCTGGGCCAGCAGCTGGCGGCCATGGGGCTGGCGTACACCGGCTTCAGTTGCCAGGTCCAGCTCACGGGCGCCCGGGGTGCGGGCGAGGAAGGCTGCGATCACTTCGGTGTTCTCGGTCGGCAGGCTGGAGCAGGTGGCGTACAGCAGCATGCCGCCCACTTCCAGGGTCGGCCACAGGGCATCGAGCAGTTCGCCTTGCAGCGCGGCCAGGGCTGGGATGTCATCGGCTTGGCGAGTCAGCTTGATGTCCGGGTGACGGCGGATCACACCAGTGGCCGAGCACGGTGCGTCGAGCAGGATGCGCTGGAACGGCTTACCGTCCCACCAACTGGCGGTGTCGCGGGCGTCGCAGGCGATCAGTTCGGCGTCCAGTTGCAGGCGGTCGAGGTTTTCCCGTACTCGGGACAGACGCTTGGCTTCCAGGTCGATGGCGACCATCTGCGCCAAGCCGGCTTCGGCTTCGAGCAGGTGGCAGGTCTTGCCGCCTGGGGCGCAGCAGGCATCGAGCACGCGCTGGCCGGGGGCCAGTTCGAGCAGGTCGGCCGACAGCTGCGCGGCTTCGTCCTGCACGCTCACCCAGCCTTCGGCGAAGCCCGGAAGGCTGCGCACGTCACAGGCCTCGTTCAGCACGATGCCGTCGCGGCTGTACTGGCAGGCGCTGGCGCCGACACCGGCCTCGGCCAGCAGTGCCAGGTAAGCATCGCGGCTGTGGTGGCGACGGTTGACCCGCAGGATCATCGGCGGGTGAGCGTTGTTGGCGGCGCAGATGGCTTCCCACTGCTCGGGCCAGAAGGCTTTGAGCGCTTTCTGCAGCCAGCGCGGGTGCGCGGTACGCACCACCGGGTCGCGCTCCATGCCCGCGAGCAGTTCCTCGCCCTCGCGCTGGGCGCGGCGCAGTACGGCGTTGAGCAGGCCTTTGGCCCACGGCTTTTTCAGCTTGTCGGCGCAGCCAACGGTCTCGCCAATGGCGGCGTGGGCCGGAATGCGTGTGTAGAACAGCTGGTACAAGCCTACCAGCAGCAGCGCCTGCACATCGGCGTCGGCGGCCTTGAAGGGCTTCTGCAGCAGCTGCGCGGCCAGCAGGTCGAGGCGTGGCTGCCAGCGGGCGGTGCCGAATGCCAGGTCCTGGGTCAGGCCACGGTCGCGTTCGTCGACCTTGTCCAGTTGAGCCGGCAGCGAGCTGTTCAGCGACGCCTTGCCGCTGAGGACAGCGGCCAAGGCGCGGGCGGCGGCGAGGCGTGGGTTCATTGGCCGAGCACCTTGCCGCTGGCGAACTTCTCGCGGCGGCTGTTGAACAGGTCTGCGAAGTTGAGCGCCTTGCCACCTGGAAGCTGCAGACGCGTCAGGCTCAGGGCCTGTTCACCACAAGCGACGACCAGACCGTCCTTGCTGGCGGAGAGGATCTCGCCAGGGGCGCCCTGGCCAGTGGACAACGTCGCGGCCAGCACCTTGACGCTTTCGCCGTCAAGCGTGCTGTGGCACACCGGCCACGGGTTGAAGGCGCGGATCAGGCGCTCCAGCTCGACAGCCGGGCGGCTCCAGTCGATGCGTGCTTCGTCCTTGTTCAGCTTGTGCGCATAAGTCGCCAGGGCATCGTCCTGCACTTCCCCCTGCAGCGACCCGTCGGCCAGGCCAGCGATAGCTTGCACCACGGCCGGCGGGCCCATTTCGGCCAGACGGTCGTGCAGGCTACCACCGGTGTCTTCGGCGCTGATCGGGGTGACGACCTTGAGCAGCATCGGGCCGGTGTCCAGGCCCGCTTCCATGCGCATCACGGTTACGCCGCTCTCGGGGTCGCCAGCTTCCACGGCGCGCTGGATCGGTGCCGCGCCGCGCCAGCGTGGCAGCAACGAGGCGTGGCTGTTGATGCAACCCAGGCGCGGGATGTCCAGCACGGCTTGCGGCAGGATCAGGCCGTAGGCGACCACCACCATCAGGTCCGGTTTGAGCGCGGCGAGTTCAGCCTGGGCATCTGCGTTGCGCAGGGTTGGCGGCTGCAACACCGGGATGTCGTGGGCCACGGCCAGTGCTTTGACTGCGCTGGGCATAAGCTTCTGGCCACGGCCGGCCGGGCGGTCGGGCTGGGTGTAGACGGCCACGATCTGGTAAGTGCTGTCGAGCAGGGCCTTGAGGTGTTCGGCGGCAAACTCTGGAGTGCCTGCAAAGACGATGCGCATGGAGTTCTCGCTTCAAAAAAGAAAAAGGCTTGCCGGAGCAAGCCTTCTGGAAGGTGGGGATCAGGCTTGCTGGCGGTGCTGCTTTTCCAGCTTCTTCTTGATCCGGTCGCGCTTGAGCTGCGACAGGTAGTCGACGAACAGCTTGCCGTTGAGGTGATCGAACTCGTGCTGCACGCACACCGCCAGCAGGCCTTCGCATTCCAGCTCGTACGGCTTGCCGTCGCGGTCCTGGGCCTTGACCCGTACCCGCAGCGGGCGGTCGACGTTTTCGTAGAAGCCCGGTACCGACAGGCAGCCTTCCTGGTACTGGCCCATGTCGTGGGTCAGCTCTTCGACGGTCGGGTTGATGAAGACGCGCGGCTCGCTGCGGTCTTCGCTCAGGTCCATGACCACCACCTGCAGGTGCACGTTGACCTGGGTCGCGGCCAGGCCGATGCCGGGCGCTTCGTACATGGTTTCAAACATGTCGTCGATCAGCTGGCGCAGGGCGTCGTTGAACTCCGTCACCGGTTTGGCGATGGTGCGCAGGCGCGGGTCTGGGAATTCGAGAATGTTCAAGATGGCCATAAGGTCAGGCAGTCACTGTGCGTTCGGTTGAAAACTGAGCACACATAATAAAGGGAATCGGCGATTTCGGCACCTGGCAAGCTCGTCTAGGGTGTCTATGGGATTGATAGCGTTCATTTCATGGACAGCTTTTCAAAGTGTTACCCACACAGTTATCCACAGGTTGTGCCACGTAAATGGCCCTGTTTCGATCAAGGATGATCACCATGCCAATTCACCATTCGTCGCATTGCTCGCCTGCCGAACTTGAGGCGCGGCTTCGCCTGCATCGCCTTCCCAGCACGGGCTTGCGTCGGTTTCAAACGTTGCTTGAAGCTTTCGGCAGTGCCTCTTCGGCGCTGAGTGCACCGTCAGGTGCGTGGCGCGCACTGGGGTTTACCCAGGCCACCATCGACGCCCGACGCAGCGCCGAGGTACGCGATGGGGCAATGGCTGCAATGGCCTGGATAGAGCGGCCAGGCCAGCATTTACTGATGTGGGACAGCCCTGGCTATCCTGCTCTGCTGGCTGAAATCGATGATGCGCCGCCGCTGCTATTCGTCGCGGGCGACCCTGCCCTGCTCGATCGGCCGCAACTGGCCATTGTGGGCAGTAGGCGTGCTTCACCCACCGCAATCGACAACGCCAGGGCGTTTTCCCGCTACCTGTCGCAAGCCGGTTTCACCATCACCAGCGGCTTGGCCTTGGGCATCGACGGTGCCGCTCATCGGGGCGCACTGCAGGCTGGAGGGGGCACGATTGGCGTGCTCGGCACGGGGCTGCAAAAACTTTATCCACAGCGCCACCGCGACCTGGCCAAGGCGATGATCGACAGCGGTAGCGCGCTGGTTTCCGAGTACCCGCTGGATGCCGGCCCGCTGCCGGGCAACTTCCCGCGACGTAATCGCATCATCAGTGGCTTGTCGCTTGGCGTGCTGGTTGTAGAGGCAAGCCTGGCCAGTGGATCACTGATCACGGCGCGCCTGGCGGTTGAACAGGGCCGCGAGGTGTATGCCCTCCCCGGCTCCATCCACCACCCCGGTGCCAAGGGCTGTCACCAGTTGATCCGCGATGGTGCGTTGCTGGTGGAAAGCGTGGAGCAGATCCTCGAAACCCTGCAGGGCTGGCAGAACCTGCCCCCGGCTGTTTTGGACAAACCCGCACATCCATTGCTCGATTTGCTGCATGCCGCACCGCAGACCAGTGAGGGGCTGGCGCTGTGCAGCCAGCAGCCGCTGGCGCAAGTATTGGCACAGTTGACCGAACTGGAGCTCGAAGGCCGGGTGAGTAATGAAGCTGGCCGTTGGTTTGCCCGCCTGGGCTAAGTAAACTGCGCCCATGGCCTAAATGCGGAGAGACACAAATGGTGAGCAGTTTTCGTGTGCAACAAGCCGCACGTGAAATCCGGGCGGGCGCAGTAATCGCCTACCCGACGGAAGCGGTCTGGGGCCTGGGCTGCGATCCCTGGAACGAGGACGCGGTGTATCGCTTGCTGGCGCTCAAATCCCGGCCTGTGGATAAAGGCCTGATCCTGATCGCCGACAATATCCGCCAGTTCGATTTCCTGTTCGAGGATTTTCCTGAAGACTGGATCGACCGCATGGGCAGCACCTGGCCAGGGCCGAACACCTGGCTGGTGCCGCACCAGGACCTGTTGCCGGAGTGGGTGACGGGTCAGCACGACACCGTGGCGCTGCGGGTCAGTGATCATCCGCAGGTGCGTGAGCTGTGTGCGCTGGTGGGGCCGTTGATTTCCACCTCGTGCAACCCGGGCGGGCGGCCTGCTGCGAAGACGCGGTTGCGGGTGGAGCAGTATTTCCATGGCCAGCTGGACCTGGTTCTCGGTGGGGCGTTGGGGGGGCGGAAGAATCCGAGTGTGATTCGGAATCTGGCGACGGGCGAGGTCGTGCGGCCGGGCTGAATTGCCAAGTGTAAGCCCCCCACTCTGTGGGAGCGGGCTTGCCCCGCGAAGAGGCCGGTCCAGTCACCCAATGTGTATGGCCAGGGCTTTGCCCTGGTTCGCGGGGCAAGCCTGCTCCCACAGTGGTCTGATTCGCCTGCAATCGTTCGGATCTTCACCCCAATGGCTGTCCAGCCTGCAGTTTGGGAAAATTCCTACCATCACAGTCTCAAGCTGTCACCTTCTCACCTGGAACGACCCTCTCTAGCTTGCTCGTCAGGAAAAGACGTCGTAAGTCAGGGGAGCATCCGGAGCAATGCCGCTATTCGAGAATGCCGAGTACCTGATTAGGGCGAACTTAGAGCAGCTCGCGTCTAATCATCGGGTCAGAGCAGTGGAAATCGGTTGATTTACCGCAGATCAATTCGAAGCGATAAACAGGCAGAAACAAGGGCAGGATTTGCCGGTGCTGGAGGACCCAGGCATCGTTTTCATTGGCAGCCATGCCTACAGCAGCCGAGTGGTACGAGATGGGTACACGATTGATGACATGGTTCTGCAGATAAAGGCAGCATTGGCGGCGACATCAATCTGGAAACCGGCCACGCACATGACCGCTCTTCGCAGCACGATTGGCCGAAATGATGGCTATGGCAATGAAATATTTGATGAGGCGATTTTTGAGCTGACGGCTCGCAAGCCCGAGGCAGAGTTTTATTCCATTGCCCCTAAAGGGGATAGAAACAAGCCCAAATAATAAAGGCCGCTTAAGCGGCCAAAAGATAAGGATGTGCTCGCCCGGATAACTTGGAACTCAACCGGCGCACCAGCACACCCTCGGGAAGAAAGGCTACGCTCCTGAATCTGCAGGGTCAAGCACCTACCTTTCACTTTTCAGAGACGCAGTATTTTGGGCGATTTTGCCAGAATGGCTACCAAGCCTAAGTTTGAGAAAAATCCTACATCCCGCATCGAATACCATCACCTTCTCAGTGGGAAGTCCTGTCTCTAGGCTTCAAACCGTCGCCGAACAACTTGGCGATCGGGTGTGGTAGCCCGGATGCATTCTTTCCATGACAGTCTATGGCGGCTGTGCGCGGGAGGCTTTCGAGCCTGCCTGGATTGGAAAATGCCCGGGTCTACCACCTCGCGTGCAGTCGCCACCCAATTCACGTGGTAGAGGTTGGGTGCGGCTTTGAGGAGCATTTTCCATGACCAAGAAGCTAGTGCCCGATCCACCCCTTCCCTGCACCTCCACCCGAGCCTTCGGCCGCTGCGACGCCGGCCATGAAGCCCTGTTCAGCGTAAACCCCAACATCTGCGCCGCCGATGCTTTGGTGCATGTCGCCCTTTACCTGCGCAGCGCCTATGAAACCGGCTACAAGACGCTCGACTACCTGAGCGAAGAAGGCCGCGGCATGTACTGGTCGAACCTGCATGCGATTGAACTGGCTGAGGGATTGGTCGAGGCGATACTCGATGGCATCGAGTCGGCACCAACAAACCAAGCCGCACAGGCATAGCGCTAAATTCAAAGCCGACACAATACCTGTGGGAGCGGCTTCAGCCGCGAACACCGGCGAAGCCGGTGCCAATCACCGCGTCGTTAGCTTCGCGGCTGAAGCCGCTCCCACAGGAGGTTATCTACTGAATTGAAGTTGCGTCCGTCTCAGGGCAGTAAGACCGTAGACCCCACGGTCCTACGCGCCGACAACGCTTCCTGCGCCTTCGCCGCCTCACTCAGCGGATACCGCTGCTGAATATCCACAACCACCTCGCCGCTCGCGATCACCGCAAAAAGGTCATCCGCCATCGCCTGGGTGTTCTCGGCATTGTTGGCATAGGTCGCCAAGGTCGGCCGGGTCACATACAGCGATCCCTTCTGCGCCAGAATCCCCAGGTTCACCCCGCTCACCGCGCCCGAAGCATTGCCAAAGCTCACCATCAACCCGCGCGGCTGCAGGCAGTCCAGCGAGGTCAGCCAGGTGTCGGCACCCACGCCGTCATACACCACCGGGCATTTCTTGCCATCGGTCAGCTCCAGCACCCGCTTGGCCACATCTTCGTGGCTGTAGTCGATGGTGGCCCATGCCCCCAGCGCCTTGGCCCGCTCGGCTTTCTCGGCAGAGCTCACAGTGCCGATCAGTTTGGCACCCAGCGCCTTGGCCCATTGGCACGCCAGCGAACCGACGCCGCCAGCCGCCGCGTGGAAGAGGATCACGTCACCCGGCTGCACGGCATAGGCCTGCTTCAACAGGTATTGCACGGTCAAACCCTTGAGCATCACCGCCGCCGCCTGCTCGAAACTGATGTTGTCGGGCAGCTTGACCAGATTGGCTTCCGGCAGCGTGTGCACTTCGCTGTAGGCGCCCAGCGGGCCGCCACCGTAGGCCACGCGGTCACCCACTTTCAGGCGGGTGACGCCCTCACCTACCGCCTCGACCACCCCGGCACCTTCGGTGCCCAGGCCCGAAGGCAGCGCTGGCGGGGCATACAGCCCATTGCGGAAATAGGTGTCGATGAAGTTCAGGCCGATTGCATGGTTGCGCACACGGACCTGCTGCGAGCCGGGCGGTGCCGGGTCGAATTCCACAAGCTGCAGCACTTCGGGGCCGCCATGCTGGCTGAACTGGATACGCTTGGCCATCTCGCACTCCTGTTGTCGGGATCGGGAAAGGCCCTCTATCGGACGCCTTTGCTTGATCGCCGTCAACTGCGGCGCGTGTGCTGGCGGTGATATGCTACGTCGCGAATTCTTCCCTGCCCGTTCCTGGTGACCCGATGACTAGCCGCACCGAGGCCGTGAAAGCCTACCTGCTCGACCTGCAAGACCGCATTTGCTCCGCCCTCGAAACCGAGGACGGCGGCGCCCGCTTCGTCGAGGATGCCTGGGTGCGCGAAGCCGGTGGTGGGGGCCGCACGCGGGTGATCGGTGAGGGCAAGGTGATCGAGAAAGGCGGGGTCAACTTCTCCCATGTGTTCGGCGCCGGCCTGCCGCCGTCGGCCAGTGCCCATCGCCCGGAGCTGGCGGGCCGTGGTTTCGAGGCCCTGGGCGTGTCGCTGGTAATCCACCCGCACAACCCGCATGTGCCGACGTCCCACGCCAATGTGCGCTTTTTCATCGCCGAAAAAGAGGGGGAAGAAGCGGTGTGGTGGTTCGGGGGCGGCTTCGACCTGACGCCGTACTACGGCAACGAAGAAGACTGCATCCACTGGCATCGCGTGGCCGAACAGGCCTGCGCGCCGTTCGGTGCCGACGTGTATCCGCGCTACAAGGCCTGGTGCGACCGCTATTTCCACATCAAGCACCGTGGCGAACCACGCGGTATCGGCGGATTGTTCTTCGATGACTTGAACGAGTGGGACTTCGACACCTGCTTCGCCTTCATCCGCGCCATCGGCGATGCCTTCGTCGACGCCTACCTGCCGATCGTCCAGCGCCGCAAGGTCACGCCGTATACCGCCGAGCAGCGCGAGTTCCAGGAATACCGTCGTGGTCGCTACGTGGAATTCAACCTGGTCTACGACCGTGGCACCCTGTTCGGCTTGCAATCCGGTGGCCGTACCGAGTCGATCCTCATGTCGCTGCCGCCGCAGGTGCGTTGGGGTTACGATTGGAAGGCGGCGCCCGGCAGTGAAGAAGCCCGCCTGACCGAGTACTTCCTGCAAGACCGCGACTGGCTAGGCCAGTAAGCCTGTGGATAACCGAGGAGCCCCCATGGACCAGTACGTCGTATTTGGTAACCCCATCGGCCACAGCAAGTCGCCGTTGATTCACCGGCTGTTCGCCGAGCAGACCGGCGAAGACCTGGAATACGCCACCTTGCTGGCGCCGCTGGACGAGTTCAGCGACTGCGCCCGTGGCTTCTTCAAACAAGGCAGCGGCGCCAACGTCACCGTGCCGTTCAAGGAAGAGGCCTACCGCCTGTGCGACAGCCTCACCCCTCGCGCCCAGCGCGCCGGCGCGGTGAACACCTTGTGCAAGCTGGCCGATGGCACGCTGCGTGGTGACAACACCGACGGCGCCGGCCTGGTGCGTGATCTGACGGTGAATGCCGGGGTCGAGTTGGCTGGCAAACGTATCCTGATCCTGGGGGCCGGTGGTGCGGTGCGCGGTGTGTTGGAGCCGATCCTGGCCCACCATCCGCAGTCGCTGGTGATTGCCAACCGCACAGTGGAAAAAGCCGAGCAGCTGGCGCGCGAGTTCGATGAGATGGGGCCGGTGGTGGCCAGCGGTTTCGCCTGGCTGCAGGAGCCGGTGGACGTGATCATCAACGCCACGTCGGCGAGCCTGTCCGGTGAACTGCCGCCGATTGCCGACAGCCTGGTCGAGGCGGGGCGGACGGTGTGCTACGACATGATGTATGGCAAGGAGCCGACGCCGTTCTGCCAGTGGGCAAGCTCGCTGGGCGCGGCCAAGGTGTTGGACGGGTTGGGGATGCTGGCTGAGCAGGCGGCCGAGGCGTTCTTCATCTGGCGTGGAGTGCGGCCGGACACTGCTCCGGTGTTGGCTGAGTTGCGCCGGCAATTGGCTCGCGGTTGAGATTTGGGGCTGCTTTGCAGCCCATTCGCGGGACAAGCCCGCTCCCACAAAAACACCGTGATCTCCTGTGGGAGCGGGCTTGTCCCGCGAATGGGCCGCAAAGCGGCCCCAATCACTCCACAAATTGAATCGGGCACACCTCGGCCCCTTCCAGCTTCTGCAACTCCTCGATCACCTGCGGCCTGGCCCGCAGCAAGGTCAAACTCCCCCCGCCCCTGCGCAACCGCCGCGCCTCACGGTGCAACATATCCACGCCCGAGTAATCGATGAAATTCACCTGCCGGGCATCGATCACCACGTTCGGCCCTTGGCAGCGTTGCAGCCGCACCTGCAGATAATGCGCCGCACCGAAAAAGATCGACCCACCCACCCGCAGCACGTCGGCCTGCCCTTCGCGGCTCTGCTGCACCCGTGGCCGCGAGGTACGCTTGAGGTAAAAGAACAGCGACGCCAGCACGCCCGCATAGATCGCCGTCTGCAGCTCCAGCAGCAAGGTGGCGGCGGCGGTCAGGGCCATGACCAGAAACTCCGCACGGCTGACCCGAAACAATGCGCGTATCCCCCGGTGGTCCACCAACCCCCAGCAGATCAGCAGGATGCTGCCGGCCATGGCCGGAATCGGCAGGTGCGCGATCAGGCTGGCGCCCGCGACGGCGAACAGCGCCACCCATAGTGCCGAAAACACCCCGGCCATGGGTGAGCGAGCACCGGCGTCATAGCTCAGGCCCGAGCGGGTGAAGGAGCCGGACGATAAGTATCCGGAGAAGAACGCGCCGACCATGTTCGACAGGCCTTGGGCGCGGATCTCCTGGTCAGCGTCGATCAGCTGTTCGGAGCGTGCCGACAACGAACGGGCGATCGACAGGCTGGTGACCAGGCCCAGCATGCCCACTGCTACGGCGCTGGGCAGTAGTCGCAGTATCAGTTCCACATCCAGCAGCGGTAGCGGGCTGAGCGGCGGCAATTGACCGGTAAACGACGGCACACGCGGTACGTGGCCAAAGTAGCCGGGAAGCAGCCAGGCCAGCAGGCTGACGGCGATCAGACTTATCAACAGGCTCGGCCAGCGTGGCCGCAAAAGTTTGAAGACGACGCCGACCAACAAAGTGGCCAGGCCCAGGATCAAGGAGGGCAGGTCGACCTCGCCAGCGTGGCTGGCCAGGTCTTGTACCGTTTTCAACGCCGTTGCCTGGCTCGGCAGGTCCATGCCCAGCAGGTTGGGCAGTTGGCCGAGGGCGATGACGATGGCGGCGCCGAGGGTGAAGCCGAGGACCACCGAATGGGACACGAAATTGACCAGCGCGCCGAAGCGCAACAGCCCGAGCAGTAGCTGGAAAATGCCAGCGAGGAAGGTCAGCAGCAGTACCAGCGTCACATAGTCGCTGCTGCCAGCCACGGCCAGCGGGCTGATGCTGGCGTACAGAACGATGGAGATGGCGGCGGTCGGGCCGCAGATCAGGTGCCAGGACGAGCCCCACAAGCAGGCGATCAGCACCGGCACGATGGCCGCGTACAGGCCGAATTCGGCAGGCAGGCCGGCGATCAGGGCGTAGGCGATGGATTGTGGCAGGGCAAGAATGGCACCGCTCAGGCCAACCAGCAGGTCCTGACGCAGGCTGCGTCCCGATTGACGGGGCAGCCAGGTGAGGAAAGGCAGCAGGTGGATGAGGCGGTGCATGGTTTATTCAGAATCCTTGTCAGTGTGCAATACCCTGTGGGAGCGGGCTTGCCCCGCGAACACCGGCGAAGCCGGTGCCATGCACTGCGGTGACTGCTTCGCGGGGCAAGCCCGCTCCCATAGATCTCACAATATGGTGTTTAGAGCCTGAACAGCATCACCGCCTTTTTTGGTAGTCACTCCTGCTAGCCAGCCTTCCAACAGCTCGGGATGCGTCTTCACCCAAGCCCTGGCTGCCTCATCGAAACTGATCTTCTTATCCACAACCTCGGCCATGATGCTGTTTTCCATGTCCAGGGTGAATTTCAGATTGCTAAGCAACTTGGCCGGGTTCGGACAGGCTTGTGGATAACCTTTGCGGGTCAGGGTATAGACCTCGCCCTTGCTGCCAAACCACTTCTCCCCGCCCGTCAGGTAATGCATCTTCAGCTTCACGTTCATCGGGTGCGGTGTCCAGCCCAGGAAGGTGATGAACTGGTTTTTCTTCACCGCGCGGTCCACTTGCGCCAGCATCGCCTGCTCACTGGATTCGACCAGCTTCCATTGACCGAGGTTGAATTCATTCTTGTCTATGACGTCTTTCAGCGACAGGTTGGCGGGGGCTCCCGAGCCGATCCCGTACAGCTTCTTGTCGAACTGGTCGGCATGCTTTTGCAGGTCGGCGAAATCTTTCACGCCGGCATTCCACACGTAGTCGGGCACTGCCAGGGTGAATTCGGTGCCTTCCAGGTTGCGCGACAGCTGCTGCACGTCGCCATTGGCAATGAACTTGTCGTGAAAGCCTTGCTGCGCCGGCATCCAGTTACCCAGGAAGGCATCGACTTTGCCGTCCTTCAGGCCACCATAAATGATTGGCACTGCGAGGCTGTCGATCTTCACCTGGTAGCCAAGGCTTTCCAGGAGCAGGCGGGCGACCGCGTTGGTGCTGGCGATATCGCTCCAGCCAGGGTCGGCTAGCTTGACGGTGCTGCATTGCGCGTCTTCGGCGTGGGCTGCGGCAGTGCCCAGGCTCAGGGCCAGGGCGATCGCGGCGGGGGAGAACGTGTGCATGGCGGCCTCTCTTCTCAATCCATGGGTGCGGGCTGTGGATAACGTGCCTTGCGCTCGAGGTCGTCGAGATCGATGTGGTTACGCATGTACTGTTGGCTGGCATCCACCAGCGGTTGGTGGTCCCAGCTCTTCAGTTTGCCGATGGCCAGCGCCTCGGCCACCAGGCGGCGGCGCCGCTGGCTGGCCAGGACCTGCTGGCGCAGGCTGGGGATATCCCAGCGCTGCCTGGCTTCATCGAGCAATGCCTGCAGCAGCGCCTGATGGTCCGGGCTGCCGGTGAGGTTCTCCCGCTCGTGCGGGTCGCGGCTCAGGTCATAGAGTAGACAGGGGTCGTCCTCGCTGTACACGAACTTGTACGCGCCACGGCGGATCATCATCAGTGGGCCGACCGTACCTTCGGCCATGTACTCGCCGATCACTTCGTCGTGCCCGCCCTGCCCTTGCAGGT
Source organism: Pseudomonas sp. NPDC090752 (assembly GCF_055584805.1). Taxonomy (NCBI): domain Bacteria; kingdom Pseudomonadati; phylum Pseudomonadota; class Gammaproteobacteria; order Pseudomonadales; family Pseudomonadaceae; genus Pseudomonas; species Pseudomonas sp. NPDC090752. Next base: position 389,662 of record NZ_JBVJLI010000002.1, read on the forward strand.
GGCCAAGCAGCGAGCGGCCGTCCAGGTGCAGGCTGTTATCCACAGCACCGCCGGCGAGTTCCACCAGGGTTGGCAGCAGGTCGCAGGTCGATACCGAGGCGCCGACCCGGCTTGCGGCGAAGCGTTTGGGGGCGTGGACCAGCAGGGGCACCCGCGCCGACATCTCGAACCAGTGCATCTTGTACCAGAGCCCGCGCTCGCCAAGCATGTCGCCGTGGTCGCCGGAGAACACGATCAGCGTGTCGTCGGCCAGGTTGCAGTCTTCCAGGGTTTGCAGCAGCTGGCCGATGTTGTCGTCGATGTAGCTGCAGGCGCCGAAGTAGGCGCGCCGGGCATCGCGGATCTTGTCGACAGGCAGGGGCTTGTTCCACAGGTCGTAGACCTTGAGCAGGCGTTGCGAATGTGGGTCCAGTTCATGTTGGCTGAATTTGGCGCGCGGCAAGGGGATATCCACACCCTCGTAACGATCCCAGTAGCGCTTGGGGATGGTGTACGGGTCGTGCGGGTGAGTCATCGAGACGGTGAGGCAGAACGGCCGACCATCATTTTCGCGCACATGGTCGTAGAGGTATTGGCGGGCCTTGAACACCACCTCCTCATCGAAATCCAGCTGATTGGTGCGCACGCAGGGGCCGGCCTGCAGCACGGACGCCATGTTGTGGTACCAGCTCGGGCGCTCATCGGGCGCATCCCAGTTCACCGCCCAACCATAGTCGGCCGGATAGATGTCGCTGGTCAGGCGTTCTTCATAGCCGTGCAACTGGTCGGGCCCGCAAAAGTGCATCTTGCCCGACAGCGCCGTGCGGTAGCCGAGGCGGCGCAGGTAATGGGCGTAGGTCGGCACATCGGCGGGGAAGTCGGCAGCGTTGTCATAGGCGCCGATGCGGCTGGGCAACTGGCCGCTGACCAGGGTGAAGCGCGACGGCGCGCACAGTGGGCTGTTGCAGTAGGCCGAGTCGAATACCACGGCGTGTTCAGCAAGCCGGCTCAGGTGCGGCATCTGAATGGGCGAAGGGCCGTAGATCGGCAGCAAGGGCGCGGCCATCTGGTCGGCCATGATGAACAGGATGTTGGGGCGCGTCATGGTTGGCTTCCATCGTTGAAGGTTATGCGAACCGCTTGCCTATCAAGATGCGACTGTGGATAACATGGGTAAAGCCCATGGCGGGCAATGACTGGGATTAGCTGAGCTTATGTTTGAGCATCTCGCCGAGCTGTCGCTCGATGCCTTGCGCGTGTTCGAGGCTGCTGCTCGTCTGCGTGGCTTCACGGCGGCGGCGCTGGAGCTGGGCACCACTCAGCCGGCGGTGAGCCAGCAGGTCAAGCGGCTGGAGGCGCAACTGGGCACCCGGCTGTTCGACCGTATCTACCGTGGCATTGCGCTGACCGATACGGGCCAGTTGCTCTTCGAACAGGTACACCAAGGCCTTCAGGCCATGGACGACGGTATTGCCCAAGCGAGTGGTCGCGGCCAGCGCGAGGTGTTGCAGGTGGCCACCGACTTTGCCTTCGCGTCGTTCTGGCTGATGCCACGTCTGCAGCGCTTTCACGAGGCTTATCCACACGTGGATGTAAGCCTGGTGACCGGTGAGCGCAGCCAGGGGATGTTGCGGCCGGATATCGATGTGGCGGTGCTGTTTGGCGACGGGCGTTTTCACCAAGGTGAGAGCCGCTGGCTGTTCGATGAGGAGGTTTTCCCGGTTTGCAGCCCACGGTTAATTCATGGCAAACCCTTGTCAGCCGTGGCTTTGCAACGATTACCCCTGCTTCATTTGCGCGGCGAGCAGGCCAGTGGATGGTTCGATTGGGCGGGAGTGTTTCGTGGGTTTGATGTGGCCAGTGCCCCGCCGCCTGGGCAATTGCGTTTCGATAACTACACCTTGCTGATTCAGGCGGCGATTGCCGGACAAGGGGTGGCGATCGGCTGGGGTCACCTGGTCGATGGTTTGGTCGAGCAAGGGTTGCTGTGCCGGCCGCTGGAGGGCAGCTTGCGTTCCAAGCGGGGGTATTACGTGGTGCTGCCGCCGCGTAAACGGCGGAGGGCGCTGATCGAGCGGTTCGTGGATTGGCTGGAGCAGGAGCGTATTCGCTGATCAGGATACGAAGTTCAGATGCTCGCCGCGATGCAGATCGAGTTCCAGCATATCGGCCATCCCCGCGGCTACCCGTTCCAGGTCCGCCAGGGCCTGCGGGGAATTGACCACTGTCCAGTGCAATGTGCTGCGCTGCAGGGCATCAACACTCTTGTCGACGCATTCGCGCTCTTGCTCGGTGTAATCACTCGGACGATCCAGCACATCGAAATCGCCCACCAGCAGCACCCGGCGTATAGTCGTGCGAGACAACCCAGCCACCAGCGCCTCGGCCATCCGCCCTTGTCCGGCCAGCTCACCCGACAACAGCGCAATCACCGCCGAGCCACCTGCCGCGGCCTGCTCCGCCTGGTCGGCATCGCCCAACCCGCCTATCTTGAAATGCAGACCAGGGCGCGGGGCATGGCGGTTGAGGTCGTCGACCACGGCCGTGACTTCGTGCCGGCGCGCTAGCATTTCGGCAGTCAGGGCACTGCCCAGGCTGCTTTCAGCCCCGAACAGCACCAGCTTGAATACTGGGGTTTCGGCATTTTTCACCGCATCGCTCCCTTTGCAGGTGGGTGATGGTTGGACCGCAATCAGGAGACATCGTGCAGAGGATCAAGGGTTATCACGCCCATGTTTATTACGACGCATCCACCATGGAACAGGCGCGGGAATTGTGCGAGGAAGCGACGCGGCTGTTTCCCGTGACCATGGGGCGCATGCACCAGAAACCGGTTGGGCCGCACCCGGACTGGAGCTGCCAGCTGGCGTTCGGGCCGGAGGTGGTCGGGGTGGTGTTGCCGTGGTTGGCGTTGTATCGCCGGGGTTTGGTGGTGTTTCTGCATCCGGAGACGGGGGATGAGCTGGCTGATCACCGCAATCATGCGATCTGGATGGGGGCTGTGAGGCCGTTGAAGCTGTCGATTTTTGGTGGCTGAGCGGGCCCTTTCGCGGGGCGAGCCCGCTCCCACAGGATGGCTGCACTGCTCAGGTGCAGTGGTGAACCTGTGGGAGCGGGCTTGTCCCGCGAAAAAGGCAACGCGGATCAGCGCCGGGCGCGGCGCACACCTTCAGCCAGTGCCGAGCACAGACTCAATACATCGCTGACAGCCTGGCCGGCATCCTTGGCCTGGGCGATCTTGTCGACCAGCGCCGAGCCCACCACTACGCCATCGGCCAAGCGCGCGATTGCCGCAGCCTGCTCCGGCGTGCGAATACCGAAACCAACACTGATCGGCAGGTCGGTATGCCGACGCAGGCGGGCAATGGCCTCGGTCACGTGCTCGGTGGTCGCAGAACCCGCACCGGTCACACCAGCCACCGAAACGTAGTAGACGAACCCGGAGCTGCGCTCCAGCACACGCGGCAGGCGTGCATCGTCGGTGGTCGGGGTGGTCAGGCGGATGAAATCGATGCCCGCGGCCTGAGCCGGGGTGGCGAGTTCGGCGTCGTGCTCTGGCGGCAGGTCGACGATGATCAGGCCATCGACACCCGCTTCTTTCGCTTGGGCAACGAACTTTTCCACACCGAAGCGGTGGATCGGGTTGTAGTAGCCCATCAGCACGATCGGTGTAGCCTGGTTGTCGACGCGGAATTCGCGGACCATCTGCAGGGTCTTGGCCAGGGTCTGACCGGCTTCCAGGGCACGCAGGGTAGCCAGCTGGATAGCCACGCCGTCTGCCATAGGGTCGGTGAACGGCATGCCCAGTTCGATCACATCGGCGCCAGCCGCTGGCAGGCCCTTGAGGATCTGCAGCGAGGCGTCGTAGCCAGGGTCGCCAGCGGTGACAAAGGTGACCAGCGCGGCGCGGCCTTCGGCCTTCAGTTCGGCGAAGCGTTGTTCAAGACGGCTCATGCCTGTTTCTCCTGGGCGGCCATGTGGTTCATCACGGTTTGCATGTCTTTGTCACCACGGCCGGACAGGCAGATGACCATCAGGTGGTCCTTGGGCAGGTTCGGCGCGCGCTTGATCGCCTCGGCCAGCGCGTGCGAGCTTTCCAGCGCTGGAATGATGCCTTCCAGGCGGCAGGTGGCATGGAACGCGTCGAGGGCTTCGTCGTCGGTGATGCTGACGTACTCCACACGTTTCACTTCATGCAGGTAGGCATGCTCTGGACCGATGCCCGGATAGTCGAGGCCTGCGGAAATCGAGTGGGCGTCGGTGATCTGGCCGTCGTCGTCCTGCAGCAGGTAGGTGCGGTTGCCGTGCAGCACGCCCGGTACGCCACCATTGAGGCTGGCGGCATGCTTGTCGGTGTGCACGCCGTGGCCACCTGCTTCGACGCCGATGATCTTGACGCTTTCATCTTCGAGGAAGTCGTGGAACAGGCCCATGGCGTTGGAGCCGCCGCCGACGCAGGCGATCAGGCTATCGGGCAGGCGCCCTTCTTTCTCTTGCAACTGGGCGCGGGTTTCCTTGCCGATGATCGACTGGAAGTCGCGGACCATCGCCGGATAAGGGTGCGGGCCAGCCACGGTGCCAATCAGGTAGAAGGTGTCGTCGACGTTGGTGACCCAGTCGCGCAAGGCCTCGTTCATGGCGTCCTTCAGCGTGCCGGTACCCGCGGTGACCGGGACGATCTCGGCACCCAGCAGCTTCATGCGGAACACGTTGGCCTGCTGGCGCTCGATGTCGGTGGCGCCCATGTAGATCACGCAGGGCAGGCCGAAGCGCGCGGCGACGGTGGCGGTGGCCACGCCGTGCATGCCGGCGCCGGTTTCGGCGATCAGGCGCTTCTTGCCCATGCGCTTGGCCAGCAGCACTTGGCCGATACAGTTGTTCACCTTGTGTGCGCCGGTGTGGTTCAGTTCTTCACGCTTGAAGAAGATTTTCGCGCCGCCGCAGTGCTCGGTCAGGCGTTCGGCGAAGTACAGCGGATTGGGGCGGCCGATGTAGTCGCGCTGGAAGTAGGCCAATTCTTCGAGGAACTTGGGGTCGGCCTTGGCCGCTTCGTACTCGCGGGCCAGGTCCAGCACCAAGGGCATCAGGGTTTCGGCCACGTAGCGGCCGCCGAACGAGCCGAACAGGCCATTGGCATCGGGGCCGGCGCGGTATTGGGACTGGGTCATGGGTCGCTCCAGAGCGTGATAAATGAGTGATGGGCTTTACTCTAACCACGGCAAGCCCGGTTGAAAACCGATAAGATTGCGTTAATACGTCAGGAAAACTCACACGTCACATGGCTCAAGACCTCCCTCCCCTGAACGCCCTGAGGGCCTTCGAAGCGGCTGCCCGGTTGAATAGTGTCAGCCAGGCGGCGGAAGCGCTTCATGTCACCCATGGCGCTGTTAGCCGGCAACTCAAAGTGCTTGAAGAGCATCTGGGCGTGGCGCTGTTCGTCAAGGATGGGCGCGGCATCAAACTCACAGATGCCGGCATCAGGCTGCGTGATGCCAGTGGTGAAGCGTTCGACCGGCTGCGGAGTGTGTGCGCTGAGCTCAGCCGGGACGTCAGTGAGGCGCCCTTCGTGCTGGGGTGCTCGGGCAGCCTGCTGGCGCGCTGGTTCATCCCCAGACTTGGGCGTTTGAAGGCCGACCTGCCGGAACTGCGCCTGCACCTTTCGGCAGGTGAAGGTGATCTCGATCCGCGCCGGCCTGGCTTGGATGCGCTGCTGGTGTATGCCGAACCGCCTTGGCCCGCGGATATGCAGATTCACGTTCTCGCCGAAGAGCGCATAGGGCCAGTGCTCAGCCCCCACTTTGTTGGCTTCGACCGATTGCACGACGCACCTGCCACCGCCTTGCTGGACGAGGCCCTGTTGCATACCACCTCGCGTCCTCAGGCGTGGCCAACATGGGCAGAGGATCAGGGGTTGAACCCCGGCGCGTTGAAATACGGTCAGGCCTTCGAACATTTGTATTACTTGCTGGAGGCTGCGGTTGCAGGCCTCGGCGTCGCCATCGCCCCGCAGCCGCTGGTGGCGGATGATTTACGCGCCGGGCGCCTCAACGCGCCGTGGGGGTTTTCACCGACCCCGGCAGCGCTGGCGTTGTGGGTACCCCGGCGCGCCGCGGATGGGCGCGCCGAGCAGTTGGCGCAGTGGCTGCGCCGCGAGTTGGAACGGCAGGCAGATTAGTTGCGGCGATACAGCAGGTAGGCGGCCAGCAGGCCGAGGGCGCCAATGGCGACACCTGCGGTGGTCACTGGGTGCTCCTGAGCATAATCACGGGTGGCGATGCCGGTCTCGCGGGTGCGGGTCTTCACTTCCTCATAGGCATCACTGATCAGATTGCGCGAGTGTTTCAGTGCGCTTTCGGCGTTGCTGCGGATGGCCTTCACCGATTTCTGGGACTCCTCCGACGCGTCGTGCTTGAGGCTCTCCAGGCTTTTCAGCAGGCTTTCGATCTCTGCTTCCATGCTCTCCAGGGACGTTTTACGCAGCGAGTTGCGGTGCATGTTGACTCTCCTTTGCAGTATGGGCTGTAAAGATTGCGACTGCGCCGCGTGGGGAAAGTGCGATCGAACTTTCCCGAGGGGTGACGGCTCGCAGGTAAATCAGGCCTGCGCTGCTAGGCTCAATCTCACTGTCATCCAAGGAGAGCGCTCATGACCGATCATCACACTTACAAGAAGATCGAACTGGTAGGTTCCTCGCCCACCAGCATCGAAGAGGCGATCAACAATGCCCTGGCTGAAGCGGCCAAGAGCATCAAGCACCTGGAGTGGTTTGAAGTAGTCGACACCCGCGGCCATATCGAGGGCAACAAGGCGGCGCACTTCCAGGTGACGCTGAAAGTGGGCTTCCGGATCGCCAATAGCTGAAGTGTTTCCAGTTGGTAACGCCGGGCATGATGGCGTTATACAGTCAAAGGGCGCCTTTGACGGCGCCTTTTCAATGTTCGTCTGATCAAGGAACGCGAGTGATGAAGAAACTGATTCTGGCGATGGGCCTGATGACACTGGCTGGCGGCGCGCTGGCTGCGGGCAAGCCTTGCGAGGAGCTCAAAGCGGAAATTGCTGCCAAGCTGGATGCCAAGGGTGTGAAGGGGTACACGCTGGAAGTGGTCAACAAAGGCGACGTGGCCGGCAAGGTGGTCGGTAGCTGTGAAGCTGGCAGCAAGGAAATCGTTTACCGCCGGGGTTAAATGGTGGTTTCTTCGCGGGGCAAGCCCGCTCCCACTGGATCCGTTTGGGAGCGGGCTTGCCCCGCGAAGGGGATCACTCGGCATTCAAGGCCTGCGCCATCAATTCATACGACCGGACCCGGTCCGAATGTTCATACAGGTCGCAGGTAAAGATCAGCTCATCCGCCCCAGTCTGCTCCAGCAGCACTTCAACCTTGGCCCGCACCTTTTGCGGGCTACCGATCATCGCCAGCCCCAGGAAGCTGGCCACCGTCTCCCGTTCATGCGGCAGCCACAGCCCGTCCATGCTGGCCACGGGTGGGCGCTGCATCAGGCTCTGCCCGCGAATCAGGGCCAGAATACGCTGGTACACCGAGGTCGCCAGGTACTCGGCCTGCTCGTCGCTATCAGCCACCACCATGGGGATGCCCAGCATCACATAAGGTTTGTCCAGCGTGGTGGAAGGCTTGAAGTGGTTGCGGTAGACGCGGATCGCCTCATGCATGAAACGCGGTGCGAAATGCGAGGCAAAGGCGTAGGGCATGCCGCGCATGCCGGCAAGCTGAGCGCTGAACAGGCTGGAGCCGAGCAGCCACATGGGCACTTCCGTGTCATGGCCGGGTACTGCGATCACTTTCTGATCATCGGTGCGCGGGCCCAGGTAGCGTGACAGCTCCTCGACATCGTCCGGGAAGTCGTCGGCGCTGCCCGAACGCTCGCGGCGCAGGGCGTGGGCGGTCATCTGGTCGGAGCCCGGCGCACGGCCCAGGCCCAGGTCGATGCGCCCCGGATAGAGGCTGGCCAGCGTGCCGAACTGTTCGGCGATCACCAATGGCGCATGGTTGGGCAACATGACACCACCGGAACCGACCCGAATGGTCGAAGTGCCGCCAGCCAGGTAGCCGAGCAGCACGGAAGTCGCCGAGCTGGCGATGCCATCCATGTTGTGATGTTCCGCGACCCAGAAGCGGTTGTAGCCAAAGCGCTCGACATGCTGCGCCAGGTCCAGCGAATTGCGTAGCGCTTGCGCGGGGCCGCCGTCGGCACGCACTGGCACCAGGTCGAGGGTGGAAATTTTCAGGTTACGCAGCTGCGTCATCGGAGCCTCCGCAAAGTGATTGGCCGAAGGCCTTTTCATCTCTGTATGGGCACATTTGGCGGATTCAATGCTTGCTGTGCGATTGCGCTGAACTTGCCGTAGGTGGCTGGCCTCTGAAGCCATAAGCAAGTAACCGTGTGACCAGGAGGCAACATGAAAAAGACAGCATCGGCGATCTGGCAAGGTGGTTTGAAGGACGGCAAGGGCCTGCTTTCGACTGAAAGCGGCGCGCTCAAGCAGAACCCCTACGGTTTCAACACACGTTTCGAAGGTTCACCCGGGACCAACCCCGAAGAGCTGATCGGCGCGGCCCATGCCGGTTGCTTCTCGATGGCGCTGTCGATGATGCTCGGCGAGGCGGGGTTGACGGCTGACCGTATCGACACCATCGCCGAAGTGACCCTGGACAAGCAGCCCGACGGCTTCGCCATCACCGCGGTGCACCTGATTCTCAAGGCCAAGGTGCCTGGGGCGAGCGAGGCGCAATTTCTTGAAATTGCCAACAAGGCCAAGGCGGGTTGCCCAGTGTCCAAGGTGTTGAACGCCAAGATCAGTCTGGATGCAACGCTGGTGGGCTAAGCGGCGCAACTGGGGCGGTTTGCTGTAGTCTAAACAGCGTCGGCAGCGCTGCTGCCCTTCCAGGAGCCGTTCCATGATCCGCGTAGCAATCGCCGTACTGGCGTCTCTGCTGGCCACTTCTGCACTGGCGGCGGTCAAACCGTGCGAGGAACTGAAAGCCGAGATCGAAGCCAAGATCCAGGCCCGGGGTGTGCAGTCGTACACCTTGGAGATCGTGCCCAACAGCGAGGTCAAGGATCAGAACATGATCGTCGGCAGCTGTGATGGCGGGACCAAGAAGATCATTTATCAGAAGAATGATCGGTAGAAGCTGAGGGCCGCGCCGCGGCCCTCTCGCATTCAGGGAATGCAGAACACGTTGCTGGGCTCGTTGACCACCACCTTGCGACTGGCGTCGTACAACAACACCTGCGGCTGCATGGCGGGGGCCCGCGCTTCCAGACGATAGCGTTCACCGGCCTTGAAATCGTCATAGCGCACGGTCAGGTAGCAGATGCGATCCCTGGGCTCGGTCATCATGCCACCGCCGTAAAACTCATAATCGAAACGCACCACCAACTCGTGCTTGCCAGGGGTCACCTGGAAATAGCGGCCATCCTCCAGGCGCTGGCCATCGAGCTTGTCGGCCATGATCACCCGGCCGGGGGTAATGGTGTAGAGGTCGATCCAGGCCTGTTTTGTGTCGACGGGGGGCAAGGGGCTGGCGCAACCCCCCAGTGCACTGAGGGCCATCAGCATCATGGGCTGGCGCATGGTGAAACTCCCACTTGCGATTTACATACCCAAGCATAGCGCCGTTTGCACAGGTCAGGTGCGCTGGCAGCCTGCTGGCAACCCTTGGCCAACCAGTTTTTGCTGGTGATCGTAGAGTTTGATCCATGGACGGAAACCAATGCTCCCTGCTTGCAACTGGTAGCGCTGCCCGGCGTTGAAATCCTTGAAGGTCAGGTTGAGCTGGCAATCGCGCCACAACGGCTCGTTGACCGGACCGATATTGCTGGGTGTGACCGGGAACTGGTAACGCACGGTCAGCTCGTGGCTGCCGGGTGGCACTTCGAAATAGCGAGTGTCGGCCCAATCGCGTTCGTCCACCTGAACCGCGTGCAGCGAGTTGTCATCTTGTGGGGCCAGATCCACCCAAGCCTGGTTCGGATCAGGGTCAGGCAAGGTCGAACAGGCCGATACCAGTAACAACGAACCGGCGACGAACAGTGCACGCATGGCGAAACTCCCCCTTGGCGAGATAGTCTTGGAGCGTCGGCCGTGAGCGAGTTGGATTGCCCAAGATGGTGTGGTTTTTTCTTTTGAAGCGCTCAGGCCCTGGGCCACTCGACCGTGTTTTCAGGGGGTTGGTTCCCGTGCTGGCTGCCTTTCTGCTGAACGGTTGCAGCAGCCTTGGCTATTACGCCCAGTTGGGCGAAGGTCAGTGGCAGTTGCTGCGCGCGCGCCAACCTGTGGAAAAGGTGCTCGCCGACCCCACCAGCAGCCCGCAATTGCGCGCCCGCTTGCAACACGCGGAGCAGGCGCGAGTGTTCGCCAGCGAGCAGTTGAAGCTGCCGGATAACAATAGCTACCGAGTGTATGCCGACTTGGGGCGGCCCTATGTGGTGTGGAACGTGTTCGCCACGCCCGAGCTGTCGCTGCAACCGGTGACGCACTGCTTCCCCATCGCCGGTTGTGTGGCCTACCGCGGCTACTATCGCCAGGGTGCCGCGCGCGGTGCAGCAGCGCTGATGCGCGAGCAAGGTATGGATGTTTACGTGGGCGGGGTCGAGGCCTACTCGACGCTGGGCTGGTTCGATGACCCGATCCTCTCGTCGATGGTCGGCTGGGGGGACGAGCGCCTGGCCACGCTGATCTTCCATGAGCTGGCGCATCAGCGCGTCTATGTGCAGGACGATACCGAGTTCAACGAGTCCTTTGCCACCTTCGTCGAGCACGAGGGGACGCGGCAATGGCGCGTGGCGCGTGGGCTTGCAGCGGATCAAGGGGATCAGGGCCAGCAGCGCGAGCAGTTCATTCGATTGGTGCTGGCCAGTCGCGAGCGGCTGCAGGCGATCTATGTCGGGCCACTGGATGATGCGCACAAGCGGACGGCCAAGCAGGCCGAGTTCGAGCGGTTGCGGCGTGAGTATCGGCAGGTGCGTGACAGCCAGTGGGCGGGGGACAAGCGTTATGACGCCTGGATGTATGGGCCGATGAGCAATGCCAAGCTGTTGCCGTTTGGGCTGTATGACCAGTGGGTGCCGGCGTTTGCAGCGGTGTTTCGCAAGGTTGGCGGGGATTGGGCGCGGCTTTATGAACGGGTTGAAGCGTTGGGGCGGTTGCCTGCTGATGAGCGCAAGGCGGCGTTGGTCCGGTTGCTGGCGAGTCAGTGAAATCTTGGGGCTGCGAAGCAGCCCCATGGGCATCAAGCCTGGATAAATGCCTGATGCATCTCGGCCAGAGTCGCGAAATGAAACTCCGGCGCATGCGCCGTCAGTTCTTCTTCACTGCCAAACCCGTACCCTACCGCCACCGCCTGCAGCCCGTTGCTGCGCGCGCCGATCAGGTCGTGCTTGCGGTCGCCAATCATCAACGTCTGCGCCGGATCCAGCCCCTCCTCGTCCAGCAGGTGGCGAATCAGCTCAACCTTATTGGTGCGGGTGCCGTCCAGCTCGCTGCCGTAGATCACCTTGAAGTGATGGTCGAAGGCGAAATGCCGGGCGATCTCGCGGGCGAACTCCCACGGTTTGGACGTCGCGATATACAGGGTACGGCCCTGGCCATTCAGGGCCTCGAGCAATTCCGGCACCCCGTCGAAGACCAGATTCTCGTACAGCCCTGTGACGCGGAAACGCTCGCGGTAGAAATTCACCGCCTCCCACGCCTTGGCCTCATCGAAGCTGTAGTACTGCATGAAGGCCTGCAGCAGGGGGGGGCCGATGAAATGTTCCAGGCGCGCCAGGTCCGGTTCGTCGATGCCTAGCTTGGCCAGGGCGTACTGGATCGAACGGGTAATGCCCAGGCGTGGATCGGTCAGGGTGCCGTCGAGGTCGAAAAGGATGTTCTGCTGGTGCATGGAGGTCTCGGTAGTCAGGTTCATTCCGGGCGGTCGTAGCCTTCGGCCAGGTGCTGGTCTTTGAGCTTCACGTAGTTGCCGGCACTGTAGGGGAAGAAGGCGCGTTCCTTGTCAGTCAGTGGCCGGGCCCGCTTCACCGGGCTGCCGACGTAGAGGTAGCCGCTTTCCAGGCGCTTGCCGGGCGGCACCAGGCTGCCAGCGCCGATGATCACCTCGTCTTCGACGATGGCGCCGTCCATGATCGTGCTGCCCATGCCGACCAGGATGCGGTTACCCAGGGTACAGCCATGCAGCATGACTTTGTGACCAATGGTTACTTCGTCGCCGATGATCAGCGGGAAGCCATCGGGATTGAACGGCCCGGCGTGGGTGATATGCAGTACGCTGGCGTCTTGCACGCTGGTGCGCGCGCCGATGCGGATGCGGTGCATGTCGCCGCGGATCACCGTCAGCGGCCACACCGAGCTGTCGTCGCCGATCTCCACGTCGCCCAGCACCACCGCCGAACGGTCGACGAAGGCCCGCAGTCCAACTTTCGGAGTGTGTTGCTGGAAGCTTCGGATGGCCATGATAGGGTCTCTCATCTGTGCCGATAGGCAGGCTGCCTGCTGCGGTCGGCGTCGATTGTAATTAAGATGGGCCAGTGTTTCTTCTGCCAAGGTAGCCAAACCGTGAGTGCGAACAACCCACTTCTGCAGTCCTATGATCTGCCACCCTTCTCGGCGATCCGTGCCGAACACGTGCTGCCGGCGATCGAAGCGATCCTGGCCGACAACCGCAAAGCCATTGCCGAGATCCTCGAAAAGCAAGGCAAGAACCCCACCTGGGCCGGCTTGGTGCTGGCCATGGATGAACTCAATGACCGCCTCGGCGCCGCCTGGAGCCCGGTCAGCCACCTCAATGCGGTGTGCAACAGCAAGGAGCTGCGCGAGGCCTACGAGTCCTGCCTGCCGGCGCTGAGTGCCTACTCTACCGAACTGGGCCAGAACCGTGCGCTATTCGAAGCCTATGAGGCCTTGATCAACAGCTCGGAAGCCGCAGGCTTCGACGTGGCCCAGAAGACCATCCTCGAACACGCCCTGCGTGACTTCCGCCTGTCGGGTATCGACCTGCCGTCCGATCAGCAGCAGCGCTATGCCGAAGTGCAGAGCAAGCTCAGTGAGCTTGGCAGCCGCTTCTCCAACCAGCTGCTCGATGCCACCCAGGCCTGGACCAAGCATGTTACCGACGAGGCCGCGCTGGCTGGCCTGACCGACTCGGCCAAGGCGCAAATGGCTGCCGCTGCCCAGGCCAAGGGCCTCGAAGGCTGGCTGATCACCCTGGAATTCCCCAGCTATTACGCAGTGATGACCTACGCCAGCGACCGCGCCCTGCGCGAAGAGTTGTACGCCGCGTATTGCACCCGTGCCTCGGACCAGGGCCCGAATGCCGGCCAATTCGACAACGGCCCAGTCATGCGCGAGATTCTCGACCTGCGTCAGGAACTGGCCGCCCTGTTGGGCTACAAGAACTACGCCGAACTGAGCCTGGCGACCAAGATGGCCGAGTCCAGCGACCAGGTGCTGAGCTTCCTGCGCGACCTGGCCAAGCGTTCCAAGCCGTTCGCTGCCCAAGACCTGGAGCAGCTCAAGGCCTATGCCGCCGAGCAAGGCTGCGCCGAGCTGGCCAGCTGGGACGCCGGGTATTTCGGTGAGAAGCTGCGCGAGCAGCGTTACAGCGTGTCGCAGGAAACCCTGCGCGCCTACTTCCCGATCGACAAGGTGCTGTCCGGCCTGTTCAGCATCGTCCAGCGCCTGTACGGCATCGAAATCGCCGAACTCAAAGGCTTCGACAGCTGGCACCCGGACGTTCGCCTGTTCGAGATCAAAGAGGACGGTCAGCACGTTGGCCGCTTCTTCTTCGACCTCTACGCCCGCGCCAACAAGCGTGGCGGTGCCTGGATGGATGGCGCCCGCGACCGTCGCCGCACCGCCGTCGGCGAGCTGCAGAGCCCGGTGGCCAACCTGGTGTGCAACTTCACCCCGGCCGCGCCTGGCAAGCCTGCGCTGCTGACCCACGATGAAGTCACCACCCTGTTCCACGAATTCGGCCACGGCCTGCACCACCTGCTGACCCGCATCGAGCATGCTGGTGTTTCCGGTATCAACGGCGTGGCCTGGGATGCGGTCGAGCTGCCTAGCCAGTTCATGGAAAACTGGTGCTGGGAGCCGGACGGTTTGGCACTGATCTCCGGCCACTACGAAACCGGCGCGGCCCTGCCCCAGGACCTGCTGGACAAGATGCTGGCAGCGAAGAACTTCCAGTCCGGCATGATGATGGTGCGCCAGCTGGAGTTCTCGCTGTTCGACTTCGAGCTGCACGCCAGCCACGGCGATGGCCGCAGCGTGCTGCAGGTGCTCGAAGGCGTGCGCGACGAGGTGTCGGTCATGCGCCCACCGGCGTACAACCGCTTCCCCAACAGCTTTGCGCACATCTTCGCTGGCGGTTACGCGGCAGGCTACTACAGCTATAAGTGGGCCGAAGTGCTGTCGGCCGACGCCTTCTCGCGCTTTGAAGAAGAAGGCGTGCTCAACGCCGAGACTGGCCGTGCCTTCCGCGAGGCGATCCTGGCCCGCGGTGGTTCGCGTGAGCCGATGGTGCTGTTCGTCGACTTCCGTGGCCGTGAGCCTTCCATCGATGCATTGCTGCGCCACTGCGGGCTGAGCGAGGACGCGGCGGCATGAGCGAGGTAGCTGTGAACAAGACCAAGAAGCGCTTCATCGCCGGGGCGGTGTGCCCGGCGTGCAGCGAGCCGGACAAGCTGATGATGTGGAGCGAAGACGACGTGCCGCACCGCGAGTGCGTGGCCTGCGGCTTCACCGACACCCTGAATGAGCAGGGCCTGTCGGTGCCCAAGGAGCTGGGTACCCGGGTCAACCACCTGGCGCCCAAGGCGGCGCCGGCCAAGGTTCAGACCGTGCAGTTCTTCCCCAATCCGAAGCTGAAGAAACCCTCGGAGTAAGGCCTGGCCTGACCGGAGGCGCTGGTAACGAACGGGCAACCCCGATACTGTATATGAATACAGTATCGGGGTGAGCCATGAATCCTCCAACAGCGCAAAAAGGCCGTGGCACGGCGCACAATCCACATAATCGCTTCGCACCGAGCCATTCGGTGGTGGAGGATGACGGGTGGTATCAGGAAGTGCCGCTGACCCAGGGCACCGAGGTACGGATCGAGACCGCCAAGACGGTCATCAGCCGCAACACCTCGCCCGACCTGCCGTTCGACCGTTCCATCAACCCCTACCGCGGCTGCGAGCATGGCTGCATCTACTGCTATGCCCGCCCTTCACACGCTTATTGGGACTTGTCCCCGGGCCTTGATTTCGAAACCAAGCTGATCGCCAAGACCAATGCTGCCCAAGTGCTTGAACAGCAACTGAGCAAGCCGGGCTACGTCTGCGCACCGATCAACTTGGGGTCCAACACCGATCCTTACCAGCCGATCGAGCGCGAACAGCAGCTGACCCGGCGGCTGCTGGAGGTGCTGCTGCGTTTTCGCCATCCGGTGACCATCGTCACCAAAGGCTCGCTGGTACTGCGCGATCTCGACCTGCTGGCCGAGATGGCGCGCCAGCGGCTGGCGCGGGTGATGATTAGCCTGACCACCCTGGATGACGACCTCAAGCGCGTGCTGGAGCCCCGTGCGGCATCGCCGAAAGCGCGACTGCGGGCGATCCGCGTGCTGCGCGAGGCGGGGGTGCCGGTGGGCGTGCTGTGTTCGCCCATGATTCCGATGATCAATGACAGCGAACTGGAGCGGCTGCTCGAAGCCGCCAAGGAGGCTGGCGCGCAGAGCGCAGCCTATATGATGTTGCGCCTGCCTTTGGAAGTGGCGCCGCTGTTCGAGCAGTGGCTGCAGGACCATTACCCGCAGCGCGCCAGCCATGTGTTGAGCCTGATTCGCCAGAGCCGGGGTGGTGAGCTGTATGACAGCCGTTTCGGTGCGCGGATGCGGGGTGAGGGTGTATTCGCCGAACTGCTGGCGCAGCGCTTTGCCAAGGCCATGCGGCGGCTGGAGTTCGCAGGGCGGGAAGCGCAGGCATTGGATTGTTCCGCCTTCTGCCCGCCAGGGGGTCAGATGGCATTGTTTTGATACCACAGTACAACTAATCCAAGTGCATAATTTCATGCGGGGGTCTTGGCAGTTGATGTTTTTTTGCTATTATTCAGATCCCGCCTTTCCTGTCTGGAACGCCCGTTCTAGAGCCTCCGAATTAAGCTTCAGTTAAGTTTTCCTCGCTAGCGTAAGAATCCAGTCAGCGAAGACTGTGATCATTTACCCGTGTGCGTCATCTAAATCTGCGCATAGCCAGAATCTTTCACCGGTAAAATGGATTTACCTACACACCGTCAAGAGGATGAATCATGCCCGTCAAGGACCCATCCAAGGTCGTTCCGCAGGTCCCTGCGGAGAGCGCCGATGCCGCCCTCAAGCACATCGTCGACGGCTTCCTGCGTTTTCACCATGACGTATTCCCCGAGCAGCAAGAGCTGTTCAAGAAACTCGCCACCGCGCAAACGCCGCGCGCCATGTTCATCACCTGTGCCGACTCGCGGATCGTCCCTGAGCTGATCACCCAGAGCTCGCCAGGCGACCTGTTCGTGACCCGTAACGTCGGTAACGTGGTACCGCCCTACGGCCAGATGAACGGCGGTGTGTCCAGCGCCATCGAGTACGCGGTTTCCGCGCTGGGCGTGCACCACATCATCATCTGCGGCCACTCCGACTGTGGCGCCATGCGTGCGGTGCTCAACCCTCAATCGCTGACCAAGATGCCAACCGTTTCTGCCTGGTTGCGTCACGCCGAAGTGGCCCGCACCGTGGTCGAGAACAACTGCAACTGTGGCAGCGAGCATGAAACCATGCAGGTGCTGACCCGCGAGAACGTCATCGCCCAGCTGCACCACCTGCGCACCCACCCGTCGGTGGCGTCGCGCCTGGCGGCTGGCGAGCTGTACATCCATGGTTGGGTCTACGACATCGAGACCAGCAAGATCGAAGCCTACGACGCCGCCAGCGACAGCTTCATGCCTTTGGCCGCTGGTGAGCCGATCCCCTGCGCCACCCCGAGAGGCCGCTACTAAGCGACCCGTCCAACGCTAGAACCTTGATAGCCGGCTGCACCCTTTAGGGGTGTGGCGCGGCCTTCTGCTGCCTTGAATTCCCTGATTGCCCTGCCGGCGTGCTCGCTGGCGGCCCGCGCCTGCGCGTTCGTCAGGGGCCACGTGCCCACGGCCAGAGGAATGGCCGTGTGACTTTAGAAAGGAGAAACACGGTGAACATGACACAGTTGAAAGCGGCCCTGCCGCGTGAGTTATTGGCGTCAGTGGTGGTATTCCTGGTGGCCCTGCCGTTGTGCATGGGCATCGCGATCGCCTCGGGCATGCCGCCGGCCAAGGGGCTGATTACCGGTATCATCGGCGGTCTGGTGGTGGGCTTTCTGGCGGGCTCGCCCCTGCAGGTCAGCGGCCCGGCCGCCGGCTTGGCGGTGCTGGTGTTCGAACTGGTGCGCCAGCATGGCGTGGCCATGCTCGGGCCGATCCTGCTGCTGGCGGGGCTGCTGCAATTGCTGGCCGGGCGCCTGCGCCTGGGCTGCTGGTTCCGGGTGACGGCGCCGGCCGTGGTGTACGGCATGTTGGCCGGCATTGGCGTGCTGATCGTGCTGTCCCAGGTGCACGTGATGTTCGACAGCGCACCGCAGCCCTCGGGCCTGCAGAACCTGCTGGAGTTCCCCGCGACCGTTGCCGGGGCCTTGCCGCTGGAAAGCGCAGGCTCGGGCTGGCAAGCCGGTGCGCTCGGCTTGGGTACCATCTTCATCATGTGGGCCTGGGAGCGCCTGAAACCGCAAAAGCTGCGCTTCGTGCCGGGTGCTTTGTTGGGGGTGGGGGCGATGACGCTCATCAGCATGTGGTTGGTGCTGCCGGTGAACCGTGTACAGGTGCCAGCTGACCTTTCCCAGGCGATCGACTGGATCCGCCTGGACGACCTGATGAAACTGGCCGACCCGACCCTGCTGGTGGCCGCCTTCGCCCTGGCCTTCATCGCCAGCGCCGAAACCTTGCTGTCAGCTGCCGCCGTCGACCGCATGCACAGCGGCCAGCGCTCGGACTTCGACCGTGAGCTGTCGGCCCAGGGCATCGGCAACATGCTCTGTGGCGTGCTGGGCGCCCTGCCGATGACCGGGGTCATCGTGCGCAGTTCGGCCAACGTGCAGGCCGGAGCACAGACTCGCGCCTCGGCCATCCTGCATGGCGTGTGGTTGTTGGCGTTCGTCGTGGTGCTGAGCAGCGTGCTGCAGCAAATCCCGGTGGCGAGCCTGGCGGGCGTGCTGGTGTACACCGGCATCAAGCTGGTGGACTTCAAGGCGTTTCGTGGGTTGGGCCGCTATGGCCGTATGCCAATGTTCACCTATGCGGCCACGGCCCTGGCGATCATCTTCACTGACCTGCTGACCGGTGTGCTGCTGGGCTTCGCCCTGACCCTGCTGAAGCTGGCCTTCAAGGCGGCGCGGCTGAAGATCAACCTGGTGGATCTGGAGAAAAAGGGGCACATGGAGCTGCGCCTGAGCGGCGCGGCGACCTTCCTCAAGGTGCCGGCGCTGACCCAGGTGCTGGAGACCGTGCCGGCGGGCACCAAGCTGCATGTGCCGCTGGGCAACCTCAGCTACATCGACCATTCATGCCTGGAGCTGCTTGAGGACTGGGGGCGGAGCAATGCGGCGCATGGCTCGCGGCTGCTGATCGAGCAGCGCCGGTTGAAGCGGCGGATCGAGGGGCGGATGCGTACTACGGCTGGAGCGGGGGCCTGAGCTTGCCTCTTCGCGGGGCAAGCCCGCTCCCACAAAAGTTGCAGCGCTGCTGTCCCTGTGGGAGCGGGCTTGCCCCGCGAAGAGGCCGGTACAGGCAACATCAGGCCGGCTGGCCTAACTCCACACCCAGCTGACGCGACAGGCATGGCCAGCGTTTCCACGCCGCGCCCGTTTCAGGGCTGCTCAACTTCTCGCGATAGGCTTCAACCGATTCCGCAGCAAAACTCTCGTCATTCAGCATTTCATCCACCGAATGGTGCACCACCTCATCCAGCTTATTGGCGAACTCCTCGCCGATAAGCTGATGGGCAATCAGGTTGGCCACGGTGGTGTCGACTGGAATCAGCGGTTGTTGGAAATGCCGGATATACAGGTCGTTCACTTCCTCCACCAGCCGATGCGCCAAGTAGGCCTCGTCCAGCAGGCAATCCACGCCCACGTGCCCCGCCATGACCTCGGGCGGCTGCAGGAAATAGGCCTCGGCAATCTTCAACACCGGTTTGATCTGCGAGTCGATTCCGGCTTCGAGCGCCACCGCATGGGCAGCCTCCAGCAGTTCCGGAACCTGTTCGATGTAAGCGCTGACGAAGCGCGCCAAAGTACCCTGGGCGTCCTGCTCAGGCAGTTGGATCGAGGGGTGAAGGTGGGGCAGTTGGGCCTCGAGACGCGCTTTCAGTTGGCCGGTACGGCTCTCGTGATCGTGGGCTTGGCTAATTTGCTCGCGTACAGCTGCGATGTTCATGACAACTCCAGGGACAAGACGTTTCAAACGGAAGACACTAAATTAGCTCGGTATACAGAATACCTAAGACGCATTTGTTATAAGCCTCGCAAACGTGTGCGCACTTGGCTATATATTGGCGCCATTATAGTGCCATGCCCCCTCTAGACTGGGCTTTTCGCGGCATTGAATGAATTCGTGAAGTTCATTTCATCCGCGCCGTTGCGTGCCATTGGTCGCTGTCTATACTCCGCTTGAACGTGATTCGTTGATGAGGCCCGACTGCTTTCGCAGGGGCTCGGTCGTCGAAGCCAGGCAGTCTTGACCGCCGTTCCCTCTTGCCGCAGGCCACGCCTCCGGGACTACAAGAATTAGAAGGGGAACCCGCAATGATGCGACATCCACATGTCTGGATGGGCCTACTGTTGTGGACGGTTTTCGGTCAGGCCAACGCCGCCTGGACCGTGAACATGGCACCGGGGGCGACGGAAGTCTCCAACGCCGTGTTCGACCTGCACATGACCATCTTCTGGATCTGCGTGATCATCGGCATCGTGGTGTTCGGCGCGATGTTCTGGTCCATGGTCATCCACCGCCGTTCCACCGGCCAGCAGGCCGCGCATTTCCACGAGCATACCTGGGTGGAAATCATGTGGACGGTGGTCCCCTTCCTGATCCTGGTGGTCATGGCCATACCGGCCACCAAGACCCTGATCGACATCTACGACGCCAGCGAGTCGGACATCGACATCCAGGTCACCGGCTACCAGTGGAAGTGGCACTACAAATACCTGGGCCAGGACGTGGAGTTCTTCAGCAACCTGGCTACCCCCGCCGACCAGATCCACAACAAGGCGCCCAAGGACGAGCACTACCTGCTCGAAGTCGACCAGCCACTGGTGCTGCCGGTGGGCGCGAAAGTGCGCTTTCTTGTCACCGCCGCCGACGTCATCCATTCCTGGTGGGTACCGGCGTTTGCGGTCAAGCGCGACGCCATCCCGGGCTTCGTCAACGAAGCCTGGACGCGCATCGAGAAGCCCGGCATCTACCGCGGCCAGTGCACCGAGCTGTGCGGCAAGGACCACGGTTTCATGCCGGTTGTGGTCGAGGTCAAGTCCAAGGCCGACTACGACACCTGGCTTGGCGAGCGCAAGGCCGAAGCGGCCAAGCTCAAGGAGCTGACCAGCAAGGAATGGACCCTCGAAGAGCTGGTCGAGCGCGGCGACAAGGTTTACCACACCACCTGCGTGGCCTGTCACCAGGCCGAGGGCCAGGGGCTGCCGCCGATGTTCCCCGCGCTCAAGGGCTCGAAGATCGCCACCGGGCCGAAGGAAGGTCACCTGGGCATCGTCTTCCACGGCAAGCCCGGCACCGCCATGGCCGCGTTCGGCAAGCAGCTCTCGGAAGTCGATATCGCCGCCGTGGTCACCTACGAGCGCAACGCCTGGGGCAACAACAAGGGCGACATGGTCACACCGAAGGACGTGCTGGCGCTCAAACAGGCCGAAGCGCAATGAACCTCGCAGGAGACAGGACATGAGTGCAGTCATCGACGACCACGCCCACGGCCATGACCACGCGCATGGCCCCGCCAAGGGCCTGATGCGCTGGGTGCTGACCACCAACCACAAGGACATCGGCACGATGTACCTGTGGTTCAGCTTCATCATGTTCCTGCTCGGCGGTTCGTTCGCCATGGTGATCCGCGCCGAGCTGTTCCAACCCGGGTTGCAGATCGTGGAACCTGCGTTCTTCAACCAGATGACCACCATGCACGGCCTGATCATGGTGTTCGGCGCGGTGATGCCGGCCTTCGTCGGCCTGGCCAACTGGATGATCCCGCTGATGATCGGCGCGCCGGACATGGCCCTGCCACGGATGAACAACTTCAGCTTCTGGCTGCTGCCGGCGGCGTTTCTGCTGCTGGTCTCGACCCTGTTCAGCCCCGGTGGCGGGCCGAACTTCGGCTGGACCTTCTACGCCCCGCTGTCGACCACTTACGCGCCGGCCAGCGTGACCTTCTTCATCTTTGCCATTCACCTGATGGGCGTCAGTTCGATCATGGGTGCGATCAACGTGATCGCCACCATCCTCAACCTGCGCGCGCCCGGCATGACCCTGATGAAAATGCCGCTGTTCGTCTGGACCTGGCTGATCACCGCGTTCCTGCTGATCGCGGTGATGCCGGTGCTGGCCGGGGTGGTGACCATGATGCTGATGGACATCCACTTCGGCACCAGCTTCTTCAGCGCCGCCGGTGGCGGTGACCCGGTGCTGTTCCAGCACGTGTTCTGGTTCTTCGGCCACCCCGAGGTGTACATCATGATCCTGCCCGCCTTCGGTGCGGTCAGCTCGATCATCCCGGCGTTCTCGCGCAAACCGCTGTTCGGCTACACCTCGATGGTCTACGCCACCGGCGCGATTGCCTTCCTGTCGTTCATCGTCTGGGCCCACCACATGTTCGTGGTCGGCATCCCGGTGGTGGGCGAGCTGTTCTTCATGTACGCGACCATGCTGATCGCCGTGCCCACCGGGGTGAAGGTGTTCAACTGGGTCAGCACCATGTGGGAAGGCTCGCTGACCTTCGAGACGCCGATGCTGTTCGCCATCGCCTTCGTCATCCTGTTCACCATCGGCGGCTTCTCCGGCCTGATGCTGGCCATCGCCCCGGCCGACTTCCAGTACCACGACACCTACTTCGTGGTGGCGCACTTCCACTACGTGCTGGTGCCGGGGGCAATCTTCGGCATCTTTGCCTCGGCCTATTACTGGCTGCCGAAGTGGACCGGCCACATGTACGACGAGACCCTCGGCAAGCTGCACTTCTGGCTGTCGTTCATTGGCATGAACATGGCCTTCTTCCCCATGCACTTCGTGGGTTTGGCCGGCATGCCGCGACGGATACCCGACTATAACTTGCAGTTCGCCGACTTCAACATGGTCTCGTCAATCGGCGCCTTCATGTTCGGCGCCACGCAGATCTTCTTCCTGTTCATCGTCATCAAGTGCATCCGTGGCGGCGCGCCGGCTCCGGCCAAACCCTGGGATGGGGCCGAAGGGCTGGAGTGGTCGATCCCCTCGCCTGCGCCCTACCACACCTTCCAGACCCCACCGGAAGTGAAATAGGACACCGCCCATGACCGGCCAACCGCTCAAACGCCTGGTGCTGCGCCTGCTGATGCTGACGGTGGTGATGTTCGCCTTCGGCTTCGCCCTGGTGCCGATCTACGACGTGATGTGCAGGGCCTTCGGCATCAACGGCAAGACCGGCGGGCAGTACGAGGGCAGCCAGGTCAGTGACCCGACGCGTTCGGTGCGGGTGCAGTTCATGTCGACCAATGCCAGCGACATGGTCTGGGACTTCTACTCCACCGCCGACCAACTCGAGGTCAACCCGGGGGCGGTGAATCAGATGATCTTCATTGCCCACAACCCGACCGACCGGCCAATGAGCGCCCAGGCCATACCCAGCATTACGCCGGCGGAAGCTGCGGCGTATTTCCACAAGACCGAGTGCTTCTGCTTTACCCAGCAGGTGCTGCAGCCCGGCGAACGCATCGAGATGCCGGTGCGCTTCATCGTCGACCGCGACCTGCCGGCCGGCGTGAAGCACCTGACACTGGCCTACACCTTGTTCGACATCACCGCTCGCCACCCGCCGGTCGCGCATGTCGCGGCCCAGGGCGTTCAAGGCGCCCGTTAAGGGAAGGAGAACAGCAATGGCAAGTCATGAGCACTACTACGTACCGGCGCAGAGCAAGTGGCCGATCATCGCCACCATCGGCATGTTCATCACCGTGTACGGCCTGGGCACCTGGTTCAACGACATGAAGGCCGGCCACCCCGATTCCCATGGGCCGCTGATCTTCTTCGTCGGGGCGTTGTTCCTGGCCTACATGCTGTTCGGCTGGTTCGGTGCGGTAGTGAAGGAAAGCCGCGCCGGGCTGTACAGCCCGCAGCTGGACCGATCGTTCCGCTGGGGCATGAGCTGGTTCATCTTCTCCGAAGTGATGTTCTTCATGGCCTTCTTTGGCGCGTTGTTCTATGTCCGGGTACTGGCCGGGCCTTGGCTCGGTGGAGAGGGCGCCAAGGGTGTGGCGCACATGTTGTGGCCCAGTTTCGAGTTCGCCTGGCCGCTGCTGCACACGCCCGACCCCAAGCTGTTCCCGCCGCCCAAGGAAGTCATCGACCCGTGGCATCTGCCGCTGATCAATACCATCCTCCTGGTCAGCTCCAGCGTGACCATCACCATTGCCCACCACGCCCTGCGGCGTGACCATCGCGGCCCGCTGAAACTGTGGATGGCGCTGACGATTGTGCTGGGCCTGAGCTTCATCGCGCTGCAGGCCTACGAGTACCACGAGGCTTACAACGAGTTGGGGCTGACGCTGGGGTCAGGCATCTACGGCGCAACCTTCTTCATGCTCACCGGCTTTCACGGCGCCCACGTGACGCTGGGTACGATCATCCTCATCGTCATGTTCGTGCGCATCCTGCGCGGGCACTTCAATGCCGACAAACACTTCGGGTTCGAGGCGGCCAGCTGGTACTGGCACTTCGTCGATGTGGTGTGGGTGGGGCTGTTCATCTTCGTGTATGTGCTGTGATCAGAACGGAGCATGAGACACCAGCTGGCCACTGATAAAGCCATACGCCACCAGGCAGATGGTCAGGCTGGCAAGGGTGACACGCACGGTCAGCGCCTTGAGCAGGCGGGTCGAGTTTTCATCGTCCTTGACCAGAAACACCAGGCCACTGAACAGGCTGGCAACCGTGGCCAACAGCATCAGGACAATCGCGGCCTTGAGCATGGCGGTAACTCCGGGGGGATGCGGTGATGGGGATAAGTATAGCGAGGCGCCCGTGAGGCCGTTTCGCCCAGGTTGGGTGCCGACCCTGGTAGTGCTTGCGCTGCTGCCGGGGTTGATTGCGCTTGGCTGCTGGCAATTGGGTCGCGCCGACGAAAAACGTGCACTGCTGGCGACCTATGCCGAGCGCAGCGTTGACACCCCGCTTACCACTACCCAGTTGCAGCAGAACCAAGACAGCGCCTTCCGCCGCGTGCACCTCTACGGCCGTTTCGATGCCGAGCACAGCGTGCTGCTGGACAACCGCATGCGCGACGGCCAGGTGGGCGTCGAGCTGCTGCAGCCCTTCCATGACCAGCCCAGCGGCCTGTGGCTGCTGGTCAACCGGGGTTGGTTGCCGTGGCCGGACCGCAGGGTGCCGGTAACCTTCGACACCCCGGCGCAGGCTTTGGCCCTGGATGCTTCGGTCTACGTGGCCCCGGGCAGCCCCTTTCAACTGCACCCCGACCCGGTCGGCGGCCAGTGGCCGCATCTGCTCACGGCCGTGAGCCCGGCGCAGCTGTGGCAACAGCTAGGGCGCGAAGGTTTCGTCCATGAGCTTCGCCTGCAGCCTGGCCCAGCGACCTACCGCCTGGACTGGCCGGTAGTCGCGATGGGCCCGGAAAAGCATTTGGGCTACGCGGTGCAGTGGTTTGCCCTGGCCACCGCGCTGGTGCTGCTTTACCTCTATTTCGGTTGGCACAACAAAAAGGAGAACCACCATGGCCGCCGCCACCACTCCACTGAACGTGCCTGAACGTCGCAAACCCAGAGCCCGCGGGCGTTTGCAGCTGATTTTGATTCTGCTCGTGGTGCTCGGGCCGATGATCCTGGCCACCAGCATGTACAAGCTCAAGTTCTGGGTGCCAGAAGGTCGAAGCTACCACGGCACGATGATCGGCAATGGCGAGAGCCGCAGTGATATCGGCATCACCGGCGAGGATGCGCGCTGGCAGTTGCTGGTCAGCGCCCCTGAAGCCTGCGCCGAAGAATGTCAGCGCCTGGTGTACCTGGCGCGGCAGATCCAGGTCGGCCTGGGCCGCGACGCCAGCCGCGCCAGCCATGCCCTGGCCGCTGCACAGCCGTTGAGTGCTGACTATCAAACCCTGCTGGGGCGTGAATACCCGCAATTGCAACGCTACCCGCTGGATGCCCAGCGCTATATCCAGAAGGTCGGCGAGCTTGCCCCGCACCTGTGGATCGTCGACCCGCACGGCAACCTGGTGCTGCGTTACGACGGCAAGGTCAACGGCAAGCAGGTGCTGGATGACCTGCGCCACCTGCTCAAGCTGTCCAACATTGGCTAGGAGCCTGCCATGGCCAGACCCGGATTTCGCCTCGCTGTGTTCGCCACCCTGCTGGCGCTGGTGGTCGTCCTGCTCGGTGCCTATACCCGCCTGACCCATGCAGGCCTGGGATGCCCCGACTGGCCCGGCTGCTATGGCTTCATCAGCGTGCCGAAAACCGATGCGCAGCTGGCCCATGCCGAGCTGCACTTCCCCGAGCACCCGGTGGAGGAAGCCAAGGGCTGGGCCGAGATGGTCCATCGTTACTTTGCCGGGACGTTGGCGCTGGTGATTGCACTGCTCGCATTCCAGGCCGTAAAGCGCCATGCCCGCGACGGTCAGCCGTATCGCTTGCCGGTACTGCTGCTGGGCGTGGTGCTGGCCCAGGCGGCGTTCGGCATGTGGACGGTGACGCTGAAGCTGTGGCCACAGGTGGTCACCGCCCATCTGCTCGGCGGCTTCACCACCTTGAGCTTGCTGCTCCTGCTATCCCTGCGTCTATCCCGGGCCTTTGCGCCATTGCCGAAATTGCCGCTGAGCCTGCGCCGAATCGCTGCGCTGGCGCTGTTGGTGGTGGTCGGCCAGATCGCCCTTGGCGGGTGGGTCAGCGCCAACTACGCAGCGGTTGCCTGTATCGACCTGCCCACCTGCCATGGCCAGTGGTGGCCGGCAGCGGATTTCAGCAACGGCTTTCACCTTACCCAGCACGTCGGCCCCAACTACCTGGGCGGGCAGCTGGACAGCGATGCCCGCACCGCCATCCATATCAGCCACCGCTTGGGCGCCTTGCTGGTCACCTGCGTGCTGCTGATGCTTGGCTGGAAGCTGCACCGCTGTGGCCTGCCGGGCCTTGGAAGGTTGGTGCTGCTGGCCCTGGCGCTGCAGATCGGCCTGGGCATCAGCAACGTGCTGTTCCACCTGCCGCTGGCTGTGGCCGTGGCGCATAACGCCGGCGGTGCGCTGTTACTGCTGAGCATGGTGCTGGTCAACTACCGCATCCGCGTGGTCGACAAGGTGCGCGTCGGGCATGGCTGGCGCCTGACCCCGGTTACCGGCGTTGGCGTATCCCATCACATGAGGAATGATTCGTGGCGACGCTTCTGAGTGCCCGGCGTGCCAGCTGGCGCGATTATCTGGAGCTGACCAAGCCCAAGGTGGTGGTGCTGATGCTGATCACCTCGCTGGTGGGCATGTTCCTCGCTACCCGTGCCGGTGTGCCCTGGAGCGTACTGCTGTTCGGCAACCTGGGCATTGCCTTGTGCGCGGGCGGCGCCGCAGTGGTCAACCATATCGTGGACCGGCGTATTGATGCGCTGATGGCGCGCACCCACAAGCGACCGATCGCAGAGGGGCGCGTCGAGCCGCTGCCGGCACTGTTGTTTGCCTTCGCCCTGGCGCTGCTGGGCATTGCCCTGCTTCTGGTGTTCACCAATGCCCTTACCGCCTGGCTGACACTGGCCTCCTTGCTCGGTTATGCGGTGCTCTACACCGGCTATCTCAAGCGTGCGACACCGCAGAACATCGTCATCGGTGGCCTCGCCGGCGCAGCCCCGCCGTTGCTTGGTTGGGTGGCAGTCAGCGGCCACATCAGCGCCGAGCCCCTGCTGCTGGTGCTGATCATCTTCGCCTGGACCCCACCGCACTTCTGGGCCCTGGCCATCCACCGCAAAGAGGAATACGCCAAGGCCGATATTCCGATGCTGCCGGTGACCCACGGCGAGCGCTACACCAAGCTGCACATACTGCTCTACACCCTGATTTTGCTGGCGGTCACCTTGCTGCCCTATGCCATCCACATGAGCGGCCCGCTGTACCTGGCCTGCGCCCTCGCCCTGGGCCTGCGCTTCCTGCAATGGGCCTGGGTGTTGTACCGTGGCAGCCGGCCGCACGCGGCGATCGGCACGTTCAAGTACTCTATCGGCTACCTGTTCGCGCTGTTCATCGCGTTGCTCGTTGACCACTACCTGTTGCTGAACCTATGACCCGAACCCAGAAAACCGTCTTCATCCTCGTCGCCCTGGTCGCGTTGATCATGGGCCTGACCGTCAACAAGGTGCTTAACGGCCGTGACCAGCCCAACCCGACCGAGCTGATCGACGCCGGCATCATCCTCCTGCCGCAGAGCCGTACAGTGGCGGACGTGACCATGACCAACCAGGACGGCCAGCCCGTGCAGCTGGATGACCTGAAAGGCAAATGGTCGCTGCTGTTCTTCGGTTACACCTACTGCCCGGACATCTGTCCGACCACCCTGGCCCAGTTGCGCCAGGTGAAGAGCGAGCTGCCCAAGGACGCCGTGGACCGGCTGCAGGTGGTGCTGGTGAGTGTGGACCCGAACCGCGACACGCCGAACCAGCTCAAGCAGTACCTGGGCTATTTCGACAAGGATTTTGTCGGGGTGGCGGGGTCGATCGAGGATACCCAGAAACTGGCGAATGCCTTGAGCATTCCGTTCATTCCGGCGGATACCAGCAAGCCGGGGTATACCGTGGATCACAGCGGCAACCTGGCCATCGTTGGGCCGGATGGGCGTCAGCGCGGGTTCATTCGCGCGCCGTTCAACAACCAGAAGCTGGTGGCCCAGTTGCCGGGGTTGGTTAAGCGGGACTGATGCAGGCCTAAAAGCTTCGCGGGCAAGCCCGCTCCCACAGGTACGGCACAAGTCTGAAGCTTTGTGCTATCCCTGTGGGAGCGGGCTTGCCCGCGAAGACTTCAGCGCGATTTAACGGCTTAGAACGCCGGCACCACCGCACCTTTGTACTTCTCGGTAATGAACGCCTTCACCTCAGGCGAGTGCAGCGCCGCGGCCAGCTTCTTCATGTCTTCCGAGTCCTTGTTGTCCGGGCGGGCAACCAGGATGTTCACATACGGCGAGTCGCTGCCTTCGATGGCCAGGGCGTCTTTCTCCGGATTCAACTTGGCTTCCAGCGCGTAGTTGGTGTTGATCAGGGCCGCATCGACCTGGGTCAGCACGCGCGGGATGGTGGCGGCTTCCAGCTCACGGAACTTCACGTTCTTCGGGTTCTCGGCAACGTCCTTCACAGTCGACAGGATGTTGCTGTTGTCCTTGAGCTTGATCACGCCTGCCTTGGCCAGCAGCAGCAGGGCACGGCCGCCGTTGGTGGCGTCGTTGGGGATCACCACGGTGGCACCGGACGGCAGTTCTTCGAGCTTCTTCACCTTGGTGGAGTAAACGCCCAGCGGCTCGATGTGCACGCCGGCCACGCTGACCAGGTGGGTGCCCTTGGCCTTGTTGAACTCATCCAGGTACGGCTGGTGCTGGAAGAAGTTGGCGTCCAGGCGCTTCTCGGCGACCTGCACGTTCGGCTGGATGTAGTCGGTGAACTCTTTCACCTTGAGCTTAACGCCCTCTTTCTCCAACTGCGGTTTTACGAAGTTGAGAATCTCGGCGTGCGGCACCGGGGTGGCGGCAACGGTGAGGTCTCCGGCGTGGGCCGAGAAGGCCGCGACGGCGGCAGCAACAGCAAGCAGCTTCTTCATTGATCACTCCTTGTGAGGGCCGCGACGGCCCCCGAACGGGTCGGCTGGGCCGACCCCATTGGGGTTACTTACGGGAAAAATGCACGACCAGTTTGTCGCCCACGCTCTGCAGGACTTGAACCAGCACCAGCAACAGCACCACGGTGACCACCATCACGTCGGTCTGGAAACGTTGGTAGCCGAAGCGGATGGCCAGGTCGCCCAGGCCGCCCGCGCCGACCACACCGGCCATGGCGGTGTACGACACCAGGGTAATGGCGGTGACGGTGATGGCTGCGAAGATGCCCGGACGGGCCTCTGGCAGCAGCGCGTTGGTGATGATCTGGCGGGTGGTGGCGCCCATCGACTGGGTGGCTTCGATGATGCCGCGGTCCACCTCACGCAAAGCGGTTTCCACCAGGCGTGCGAAGAACGGCGTGGCGCCCACCACCAGCGGCGGGATGGCACCAGCAACGCCCAGCGAGGTGCCAGTGATCAGCACGGTGATCGGGATCATCACGATCAACAGGATGATGAACGGCAGCGAGCGCAGGATGTTGACGACCAGCGACAGCAGCGCATACACGCCCTTCTGCTCGAACATCTGCCGCGGGCCGCAGAGGAATAGCAGCACGCCCAGCGGCAGGCCCAGCAGCACGGTGAAGAACAGCGAGCCGAACAGCATGATCATGGTGTCGATGGTGGCCAGCCAGATTTCGGCCCAGTCGACATTGGCGAAGAAATTCAGGGCGTCCATCAACGCAGTACCTCCATATGTACGTCAGCTGCCTTGAAGCGGGCGAACGCCGCCTCCATGTCACCGCCGATCAGGGCGAGGGTGAGCTGGCCATAGGGGACATCCTTGATGCGGTCGATACGCCCGGCGAGGATGCTGTAGTCGACGCCGGTTTCGCGGGCCACGGTGCCCAGCAGCGGCGCATAGGTGGCGTCGCCCTGGAAGGTCAGACGCACGATGCGGCCCGGTACGTGGGCGAAGTCGTCGCGTTGTTCGCCTTCGTCGACCTGCTCGTCTTCCTGGACGAAGCGCTTGGTGGTCGGGTGCTGTGGGTGCAGGAACACCTCGGCCACCGAACCTTGCTCGACGATCAGCCCGGCATCCATCACCGCCACGCGGTCGCAGACCCGGCGGATCACGTCCATTTCATGGGTGATCAGCACGATGGTCAGCTTCAGCTCACGGTTGATCTCGGCCAGCAGTTGCAGCACCGAGGCCGTGGTCTGTGGGTCGAGGGCACTGGTGGCCTCGTCGCACAGCAGAATCTTCGGGTTGGTGGACAGGGCGCGGGCGATGCCGACGCGCTGCTTCTGGCCGCCGGACAACTGCGCCGGGTATTTTTTCGCGTGGTCTTGCAGGCCAACGCGGGCCAGCAGCTCGGTGACGCGCTTGTCGATCTGGCTGCGAGACAGCCCGCCGGCAAGGGTCAGCGGTAGGGCGACGTTGTCGGCGACGGTCTTGGAGGCCAGCAGGTTGAAGTGCTGGAAGATCATCCCGACCTGCTGGCGGAAGCCGCGCAGCTGGGTGGCATTGAACGCGGTGACATCTTCGCCGTCGACGATGATCTTGCCGCCAGAGGGCTCTTCCAGGCGGTTGATCAGGCGCAGCATGGTGCTTTTGCCGGCGCCGGAATGGCCGATCAGGCCGAACACCTGGCCGGCTTCGATGGTCAGGCTGGTCGGGTTCAGGGCGGGGATTTCCCTACCGGCGACGCGGTAGGTCTTGTGGACATGTTGGAACTCGATCACGTAGCGAACCTTGTGGGGCGCATGGAAATTGGGGTCAGCGGTTGGCTGGGGTGGCGCATTTTAGCCTTTTCCCATAGTTGTTCTTAGCATTTATTTCGTAATGGACCAATCCATCGGGCATAACACGACAGCTGGTAATCCTGATTGAACGCTCGGCAAAGCCCTCCAGTCACTACAAGAACAAGCCCGAATGGGCACGCCTGAAGACTGATGAGGAGAGCTGAGATGCCCAGTAAAAAGACGGATGCGCCGAAGCAGAGTGAGCTCGCCGGAGTCGCTACCCCTGATCGCGCCAATACCAATAGCAAGCTGCAAAGCCTCGAGGATGTGCGTAGCGATGCCACGGGCCAGGCGTTGCGCACCAACCAGGGTGTGCGCATTGCTGACAACCAGAACACCCTCAAGGCAGGTGATCGCGGGCCCTCGTTGCTCGAAGATTTCATCATGCGTGAGAAGATCACCCACTTCGACCACGAGCGCATCCCGGAACGTATCGTGCACGCCCGGGGCACGGGGGCCCACGGCTTCTTCCAGAGCTATGGCAACCATGCCGAACTGACCAAGGCCGGTTTCCTGCAGGATCCGGAGAAGATCACACCGGTATTCGTACGCTTTTCGACGGTCCAGGGGCCTAGGGGGTCAGGCGATACAGTACGGGATGTGCGCGGTTTTGCCGTCAAGTTCTACACCGATGAAGGGAACTTCGACTTGGTTGGCAACAACATGCCGGTATTCTTCATCCAGGATGCGATCAAGTTTCCAGACTTCGTACATGCGGTGAAACCAGAGCCCCACAATGAGATGCCTACCGGTGGCTCGGCACATGACACTTTCTGGGACTTCGTTTCGCTGGTACCGGAGTCGGCGCACATGGTCATGTGGGCCATGTCCGACCGCGCCATCCCGCGCAGCCTGCGCATGATGGAAGGCTTCGGCGTGCATACCTTCCGGCTGATCAATGCCGAAGGCGTGGCCAGCTTCGTCAAGTTCCACTGGAAACCGAGCCAGGGCGTGCACTCGCTGCTGTGGGACGAGGCGCAAAAGCTTGCGGGCAAAGACACCGACTTCCAGCGCCGAGACCTGTGGGAGGCCATCGAGACCGGCGATTATCCTGAGTGGGAACTAGGCGTGCAGATCGTGGCCGAGGCCGATGAGCACAAATTCGATTTCGACCTGCTGGACCCGACCAAGATCATTCCCGAAGAGCTGGTGCCGGTTACACCGTTGGGCAAGATGGTGCTCAATCGCAATCCGGACAATTTCTTTGCCGAAGTCGAGCAGGTTGCCTTCTGCCCGGGGCATATCGTGCCGGGCATCGATTTCACCAATGACCCTTTGCTGCAGGGCCGGTTGTTCTCCTACACCGACACCCAGCTCAGCCGTTTGGGCGGGCCCAACTTCCACCAGATCCCGATCAACCGCCCGGTTGCGCCTAATCACAACAACCAGCGCGATGCCCTGCATCAGCACGTGGTGCACAAGGGACGTGCTTCCTACGAGCCGAACTCCATCGATGGCGGCTGGCCGAAAGAGACGCCACCGGCCGCGCAGGACGGCGGCTTCGAGAGTTATCAGGAGCGTATCGACGCACACAAGATTCGCCAGCGCAGCGAATCGTTCGGTGACCATTTCTCGCAAGCGCGGTTGTTCTTCCAGAGCATGAGCCCCACTGAACAGCAGCACATCATCAAGGCGTACAGCTTTGAATTGGGCAAAGTGGAGCGCGAAGCGATCCGCGCGCGCGAGGTCAATGAGATCCTGGCCAACATCGACCTCAAGCTGGCCGCCGCGGTGGCCGCCAATCTCGGTTTGCCTGCGCCCAAGGCAGGGACAGTCAAGGTCAAGGGTAGCCAGTTGGCGCAATCGCCGGCCCTGAGCCAGATGAACCATCCGGGCGTGATCGGTATCAAGGGACGCAAGATAGCCGTGCTGCTGGCAGACGGGGTGGATGCGGTCAGCGTCGACCGGCTGGTCAAGGCCTTGGAAGCACACAGTGCCCGTATTCTGTTGCTGGGCCCGACCTCGGCACCGGTGAAAACGGCGGACGGCCAGCAGTTGCCGGTGGATGCATCGATGGAGGGCATGCCCTCGATCATGTTCGACGGGGTGCTAGTGCCGGCGGGCAAGGCTGCACTCGATGCGCTGGGCGCCAGTGGGCTGGCCAAGCACTTCCTGCTGGAAGCCTACAAGCACCTCAAGGCCATTGGTTTTGCGAAGGAAGGCAAGGTGTTGGTCGATGGGCTGGGGCTGAAGGAAGATAAAGGCTTGCTGCTCGGGGATGACCAAACAGCCATGGATGCCTTTGTCAAAGCGGTCGAAGGGCATCGGGTTTGGGAGCGGGAGGCCGCTGCAGAAGCAGTGCCAGCCTGATAGGACCTTTCGCGGGGCAAGCCCGCTCCCACAATGGTTCTGCTAACGCCGATCATTGTGGGAGCGGGCTTGCCCCGCGAAAAGCTCACTGCTGATGCGGAACTAGAACCACCTGCGCCGGCAACTTGCGCTGAATCTCATGCTTCTGCTTGAGCTGGTAGTTACTGTCGAGCTTGCTGACCCGCTTCTGCAGCAGGTTCTTCAACCAAGGCGCATCCTCAGTGCGCGGCACCTGGAACACCACCTCGCACTGATAATTCACCACATCCTTGGCAATTTCATCGAGCTGACGGCGCATGGCCGCGATATCCGTGGTCTTCAGCGCGATCACCGTGCTCGGTGCTGTCGGGTCGATTACTCGCGCCACAGGCTTGGCTTCGGCGGCTTTCAATGCAGCCTCGGCCTTCTCCAGTTCAGCCTTGCGTGCCTGGGAAACGGCGTCGCCGCCGGTTACTGCCGGTGCCCTCGGCATCAGGGCACGGGCGCGCGCCAGGGCGGTCGCGGCAGCGTTGACATCGCCCTTCTGCAAGACAATCTGGCTGCGCTTGAGATAGGCCTCGGCCAGCTGGCGCTGGTACTGCTCCAGGCGGGCATCGTCAGGCGTTTGCGCCTGCAGGGCGGCAAGCTGGTCCTCGGCGGTGGCCAGTTCATTGGTGGTAATACTTTGCTGCAGCTGCTGCCAGGCATCGGCTTGCGCAGGTGCACTGGCCTGCTCGACCGGCGCGCTGGAACACGCGGCCAGGAACAGGGAAAACGCGGCAACAAGCAGATAACGGGATGCGAACGGCTTCATTCCTGCGACTCTCTATTTGCGCAAAAAGCGAGCAAGTCTACACCCAGGTGCGCACGCTCGAAAACAAGTCTTACAGACCTTTTACCCGCGAAAAGGTTGCAGGGCGCGCCTGGGCGCACCCCGGTTTTCAGCGTTTTGGCAGGGCCAGGCTCAGCAAGAATAGCACCGCCGCGCAGACCACGATCGATGGGCCGGCCGGGGTGTCCTTGAACCACGACATCGCCAGGCCGCCGCAAACAGCGGCTACACCCAGCAGGCTGGCGCCCAGCGCCATCTGCTCTGGCGAGCGCGCGTGACGTTGTGCCGCAGCGGCCGGGATGATCAGCAACGAGGTGATCAGCAGCACGCCGACGATCTTCATGGCCACGGCGATCACCACGGCAATCAGCAGCATCAGGGCCATGCGCAGGCCGGCCACCGGCAGGCCTTCGACCATGGCCAGCTCTTCGTGCACGGTCACCGCCAGCAACGGCCGCCACAGCGCCGCAAGCAGCAGCAACACCAGCGCGCTGCCGCCGAGGATCCAGGCCAGATCGGAAGTGCTGATGGCCAGCAGGTCGCCGAACAGGTAGGCCATCAGGTCGATGCGTACGTCGTGCATGAAGCTCAGCACCACCAGGCCCAGCGACAGGGTGCTGGGGGCGAGGATGCCGAGCAGGGTGTCCGAGGCCAGCGGCTGGCGCTGTTGCAGGGTGACCAGCAGGATCGCCAGCAGCAGGCAGCCAACGGTGACTGCCAGCGCCGGGCTGATGTCCAGCACGAAGCCCATGGCCACGCCCAGCAGGGCGGCATGCGACAGCGTGTCGCCAAAGTAGGCCATGCGCCGCCACACCACGAAGGAGCCGAGCGGGCCCGCCACCAGTGCCAGGGAAAGACCCGCGAGCAGGGCGTAGAGAAGAAAATCAGCCATGCTTGCAGTGGTCTCCGTGAACATGGGTGCCAGGGGCAACCACCGAGCCGTGCAGGTCGTGGCTGTGGTCGTGATGGTGGTGGTAGACGGCCAGGCTGGGTGCGTTCTGGCCGAACAGCTCGACGAACGCCGGGTCGTTACTGACCTGCTCTGGGTGGCCGGAGCAGCACACATGGCGGTTCAGGCAGACCACCTGGTCGGTGGCGCTCATCACCAGGTGCAGGTCGTGCGAGACCATCAGCACGCCGCAGCCGTGGCGGTCGCGCAGGCGGGTGATGAGGTTGTACAGCTCGGTCTGGCCGACCACGTCGACGCCCTGCACCGGCTCGTCCAGCACCAGCAGTTGCGGCTCACGCAGCAGTGCCCGGGCCAGCAGCACGCGCTGCATTTCGCCACCGGAGATGGTCTGGATCGGGTTGTCGATGACCTGTTCGGCGCCGACTTCCTGTAAGGCCGACAAGGCTGCCGCGCGGTCTACGCCGGGTACCAGGCGCAGAAAACGCAGCACCGAAAGTGGCAGCGTGGCATCCACCTGAATCTTTTGCGGCATGTAGCCGATGCGCAGCTTCGGCTTGCGCCAGACCTTGCCACGGTGCGGCTTGAGCAGCCCGAGCACGGCGCGAACCAGGGTGGTTTTACCGGCGCCGTTGGGGCCGATGAGGGTCACGATCTGGCCCGGGGCCACCGACAGGTCGATGCTGTCGAGCACCGCCTCGCCGCCGAATGTGACGCCGACCTGCTCCAGGCGGATCAGTGCATCGCTCATGCCGCGCCCCGGCAGTTGCCGCATAGGCCGACGATCTCCACCGTTTGCGTTTCGACGCTGAAGCCCACGCCCTTGGCGCTGGCGATGATCGCGTCACTGATGCTGTCCTGCTCCAGCTCGATGGCCACATGGCATTCGCGGCAGATCAGGAACTGCCCCTGATGCACATGCTCGGGGTGGCTGCAGCCGATGAAGGCGTTGAGCGAGGCGATGCGGTGCACCAGGCCGTTTTCCAGGAGGAAGTCCAGCGCTCGATAAACGGTCGGCGGCGCGGCGCGGCGGCCGTCCTGCTCACTGAGCACGGCGAGGATGTCGTAGGCGCCCAGCGGCTTGTGGCTCTGCCACACCAGCTCCAGCACGCGCTTGCGCAGCGCGGTCAAGCGCAGGCCCTGGCGGGTGCACAGCACTTCGGCCTCGGCCAGGGCGCTGTGCACGCAATGGGAATGATCATGGGGACGGTGAGCCAGCGGCGTGATGGACATGGGCAGCGACGGTTCTGGATGGAGACGTTATTATGTTACCTGTTTCTGACGACCCGAGTATTCACCGTGTCCCGATTCCTTGTGCTTTTTGTCGCTTTCATCGCCTGTTCGGCGCAGGCCGACGTGCGTGTGCTGACCAGTATCAAACCGCTGCAGCAGATTGCCGCCGCCGTGCAGGACGGGGTCGGCAGCCCTGAAGTGCTGCTGCCGCCTGGCGCTTCGCCGCACCATTACGCCCTGCGCCCATCCGATGTACGCCGCGTCGGCGATGCCGACCTGCTGTACTGGATTGGACCGGACATGGAGAACTTCCTGCCACGGGTGCTGGGCAGTCGCAGCAAACCGACAGTGGCCGTGCAGTCGCTGGAGGGCATGAAGTTGCGCCACTTCGGCGAAGACAGCCACTCCCATGAGGGCGACGACCATGATGATCACGACCACGATCACCGTCCGGGCAGCCTGGATGCGCACTTGTGGTTGTCGTCGGTGAACGCCCGGGTCATCGCGGCGAAGATGGCGGCGGACCTGGCGGCGGCCGATCCCTCCAACGCAGCGCGCTACCAGAGCAACCTGAAGGCCTTCACCGAACGCCTCGATGGGCTGGATGCGCGCATCAAGGCGCGGGTCGCGGCCATCGCCGACAAGCCGTACTTCGTGTTCCACGAGGCATTTGATTACTTCGAGTCGGCTTATGGCCTGAAGCATACCGGCGTGTTCAGCGTGGCGGCCGAAGTGCAGCCGGGCGCGCAGCATGTTGCGGCCATGCGCAAGCGACTGCAGGAAGTGGGCAAGACCTGTGTGTTCAGTGAGCCGCCGATCAGGCCGCGGTTGGCTGAGACGCTGACGGCCGGGTTGCCGGTGCGGTTGGCGGAGCTGGATGCGTTGGGTGGCACCGATCCGGTGGATGCCAAAGGCTACGAGCGGTTGCTGGACAAGCTGGGCAATGACCTGGTGGGGTGCCTGGAGCAGCTCTAGCGTCTGCACTGGCCCCTTCGCGGGCAAGCCCGCTCCCACAGGTTCGGCAGCGCCGCAAAAACCTGTGGGAGCGGGCTTGCCCGCGAAGGGGCCGCCGCAATCTACAAAGCGAACGGCAGGTGCAAAGCCACTTGCTGTCGCTGCGCCAAGCGCACCTCGAATTCGCTCGGGTCATGGATCATCACGTCCATCCCGGCAAACGATTCGGCCGCGATCAACCGCGATAGCCAGAACCGCACGCACCCTACCCGCAACATTTCCGGCCACAGCTCGGCCTCGGCGGCGGTAAACGGCCGCAGCGCCGCGTAGGCCGCCAGCAATGCCTGGGCGCGAGGTACGTCGATCGCACCGTGCTCGTCCAGGCACCAGTCGTTCACGGTGATGGCGATGTCATACAGCATCGGCCCCGAGCAGGCGTTGTAGAAGTCGATCACGCCGGTCAGGTGGGTGCCTTCGAACATCACATTGTCACGGAACAGGTCGGCATGCAGATTGGCCCGTGGCAAGGCCAGGATCTGCGCCTTGTGCGCGGTGATCTCGGCCAGCGCCGGCTGCAGCAGCGCAGCCTGTTCGGTGCTCAGGCGCGGCATCAGCTCGGCGCCGGACGCCAGCATCCAGTCCAGGCCGCGGTCGGTCTTGCGCTCGATGACCTTGTCGCGGGTGGCCAGGTGAATGTGCGCCAGCAGCTCGCCCACTTGGGCACAGTGCTGGTTGTTCGGCGCCTTGATGTGCTTGCCCGACAGCCGCGGCTGCAGCAGCGCCGGCTTGCCGCACAGTTCGCGCAAGCCATTGCCGTCGCGGTCGCGAATGGCGTAGGGCACCGGCATGTCGGCATCGTGCAAGGTGTCGAGCAGCTCGATGAAGAACGGCATGTCCTCGCTGGGCCCGCGCTCGATCAGCGTCAGCACGAACTCCCCCTGTTCGAGGCTGACGAAGAAGTTGCTGTTCTCGGTGCCGGCGGCGATGCCCTGGAAATCGAGCAGACGGCCCAGCTGGTACGGCGCCAGAAAGGTTTCCAGCTCAGGCCGGGTCACGGGGGTGAAGACTGACATGATGAAATGATGCCCATACGGGCACTTCCGCCGGGAAGTGCCGGGTTGATGTGAACGGTGCGCGTCAGATTACCACTCGAAGATCTTCCAGGACGGAATCAGCATGTCCGGTTGGTCGGAACGAATGAAATTGCCATCGGAGCCATCGGCGCGTACCAGAAAATAAGGCTTGCCGTTTTTCGGCGTGATCTTGATCGCATACAGGAAGCCGTTCTGCCGGTATTCCTGGATGGTTTTATCGCCTTCCGTGCGAATGGTCACCTCGGGATCTGCCGAGGGGGCGTCTTCCGCCGCCAGGGTGACGACAGGCATGGTTGCCAACAGGCCGAGCAGTAACAGGCGATTGAGTGTACGCATGATAACCTTGTCCCTTTGTCGTCATTGATCCGGCTATTCTAGCTCCGGACCCGCCGAAAAGGTTGATTCTGCTCATGAGCCAAGCGCCCCTCGTCCTGGTGGACGGTTCCTCCTACCTCTACCGCGCCTTCCACGCGCTGCCGCCGCTGACCACCTCCAAGGGCATGCCCACCGGCGCGGTCAAGGGGGTGCTGAACATGCTCAAGAGCCTGCGCAAGCAATACCCCGACAGCCTGTTCGCGGTGGTCTTCGATGCCAAAGGCGGCACCTTCCGCGATGCGATGTTCGCCGAATACAAGGCCAACCGCCCGAGCATGCCCGATGACCTGCGGGTGCAGGTCGAGCCGCTGCATGCCAGTGTCCAGGCGCTGGGTTACCCGCTGTTGTGCGTCGAGGGCGTCGAGGCCGATGACGTGATCGGCACCCTGGCCCGTAGCAGCGCCGCCCAAGGCCGGCCGGTGATCATCTCCACCGGTGACAAGGACATGGCGCAGCTGGTGGACGGTCACGTCACCCTGGTCAACACCATGACCGGCAGCGTGCTGGACGTTGCGGGCGTGCACGAGAAGTTCGGCGTCGGTCCGGAACACATCATCGACTTCCTCGCCTTGATGGGTGACAAGGTCGATAACATCCCAGGCGTGCCCGGGGTGGGCGAGAAAACCGCAGTCGGCTTGCTGACCGGCATCGGTGGTGGCCTCAGCGACCTGTACGCCAACCTCGACAAGGTGCCGACCCTGGCCATCCGTGGCGCCAAGACCTTGCCTGCCAAACTCGAAGAGCATCGCGACGCGGCATTCATGTCTTACGAACTGGCGACCATCAAGTGCGACGTGCCGCTGGACGTCGAAGTGGACGCGCTGGTGTGTGGCGAGCCGGACCGCGAAGCGCTGATGGCGCTGTACACCGAGATGGAGTTCAAGAGCTGGATCGCCGACGTGCAGCGTGACGCCGCCAGGGCCGGCGCTGAAGTTGCGCCGGTTGATGAGCCTGCGGAAAAGGTCGAGCCAAAATACGAGACCATCCTCGACCAGGCACGCTTCGACGCCTGGCTGGAGAAGCTACGCCAGGCACCGCTGTTCGCCTTTGACACCGAGACCACCAGCCTGGATGCGCAAAAGGCGCAACTGGTTGGCCTGTCGTTTGCGGTCGAACCACATGAAGCAGCCTACGTGCCGCTGGCCCACGATTATGAAGGTGCGCCCGCTCAACTGGACCGTGCAGCCGTCCTACTGGCTCTCAAACCGCTGCTGGAAGATCCCGCGAAGGCCAAGGTCGGGCAGAACGCCAAGTACGATATCAACATCCTCGCCAACGGCTCGCCGGCCATCCACATGCAGGGCGTGGCCTTCGACACCATGCTTGAGTCGTACGTGCTCAACTCCAACGCCACCCGTCACGACATGGACAGCCTGGCGCAGAAGTACCTCGACCATGCCACCATCTCGTTCGAAGACATCGCAGGCAAGGGCGCCAAGCAGCTGACCTTCAATCAGATCCACCTGGACAAGGCCGGCCCTTACGCCGCCGAAGATGCCGACATCACCCTGCGCCTGCACCAGGCGCTGCAGGTGCGCCTGGCCAAGACCCCGAGCGTGCAGCCGGTGTTGATGGACATTGAGATGCCACTGGTGCCGGTGCTGGCCAGGATCGAGCGCCAGGGTGCGCTGGTCGATGCCGCCTTGCTGCAGGTGCAGAGCGGCGAGCTGGGGGTGAAGATGGCCGAGCTGGAGCGTCGTGCCTACGAGCTGGCCGGTGAAGAATTCAACCTCGGCTCGCCCAAGCAGCTGGGTGCGATCCTCTACGACAAGCTGGGCATGCCGGTGCTGAGCAAGACCGCCAAGGGTCAACCGTCCACCGCCGAAGCCGTGCTCGACGACTTGGCCCTGCAGGGCTACCCGCTGCCCGAGGTACTGATGCAGTACCGCAGCCTGAGCAAGCTCAAGAGTACCTATACCGACAAGCTGCCGGGGCAGATCAACCCGCGCACCGGGCGTATCCACACCTCCTATCAGCAGGCCGTGGCCGCTACCGGGCGTTTGTCGTCGAGCGACCCGAACCTGCAGAACATTCCGATTCGTACCGCCGAGGGCCGGCGTATTCGCCAAGCCTTCATTGCCAGCCCCGGCTACAAGCTGCTGGCGGCGGACTATTCGCAGATCGAGCTGCGCATCATGGCCCACCTGGCCAAGGATGAAGGCCTGCTGCATGCCTTCCGCAACGACCTTGACGTGCACCGAGCCACTGCTGCGGAGGTATTCGGCGTGGCCCTTGAGGCGGTTACCACCGACCAGCGCCGCAGCGCCAAGGCGATCAACTTCGGCTTGATCTACGGCATGAGCGCCTTCGGCCTGGCCAAACAGATTGGCGTCGACCGCAAGCAATCGCAGGACTACATCGACCGCTACTTCGCCCGCTATCCAGGCGTGCTGGCCTACATGGAGCGCACCCGCGCCCAGGCCGCCGAGCAAGGCTTCGTCGAGACGCTGTTTGGCCGTCGCCTGTACCTGCCGGACATCAATGCCAAGAACCCCGCCCTGCGCAAAGGCGCGGAACGCACGGCGATCAACGCACCGATGCAGGGGACCGCCGCCGACATCATCAAGCGGGCGATGGTCAACGTCGACAACTGGCTGAGCGCAAGCGGCCTGGACGCCCGGGTGATCCTGCAGGTGCACGATGAACTGGTGCTGGAAGTGCGCGAAGACCTGCTGGAACAAGTGAAAGATGAAATTCGCGGGCACATGAGCAGCGCCGCGCAACTGGATGTTCCGCTGTTGGTTGAAGTGGGTGTTGGTTCGAATTGGGACGAAGCTCACTAATTGAGCTGGGAAACCTGTGTAGGATCCGGGTTGTAGCGACGCGGATCCTGGCATGGCTCGATGCCATTAGTTCCGGGGTTTCATGAAACTATCGCAAATAGTTTTGAGGGCTTCGGAACTAAACCGGTGAAGCGGAACTCAGAGTAACTGAATGGCTGGTGAAGCCTTTCGATGCTCCTATGTTGTGTTAAGTGTTGGCAGATACCTGGACCCCGCCCTAGCGGTCCAGACTTGGACCCCGAACTTCCCCCTCCCCATACGAAGTCCGGGGTTTTTTTTGCCTGGAATTTGACCGCTGGCCTGCAGCGGTTACTTGTGGGAGCGGGCTTGCCCCGCGAAGCGTACGACGCGGTGCATGGCACGGGCTTCGCCCGTGTTCGCGGGGCAAGCCCGCTCCCACAGGTTATGGATGAAGCCCTCAGGCTACTGGCTTGTCTTCCAATTCCATCCACCCGGCCAGCACTTTATAGGCCTCTTCCAACCCCTGACGCTTGGGCGCCGAGAACAGCTGGATGGTTGCAGCGTCACCCCAACCCTTGCGGATTTCCGACTGCACCTTGAGCAAGGTGTTCTTGCCCGCGCCGTGGGTCAGTTTGTCGGCTTTGGTCAGCAGGATGTGCATGGGCATGCGGCTGGCCTTGGCCCAGTCGAGCATCATCTTGTCGAAATCGGTCATCGGGTGGCGCACGTCCATCATCAGGATCACGCCGCGCAGGCACTCTCGGCCGCCCAGGTAGGCTTCCAGGTGCTTCTGCCAGTGTTGCTTGAGTGGGATCGGGACTTTTGCATATCCGTAGCCTGGCAGGTCGACCAAACGCCGTTCATCGTCCAGACTGAAGAAATTCAACAGCTGGGTGCGCCCTGGAGTCTTCGAGGTACGCGCCAGGCTGGCATGAGTCAGGGTATTGAGGGCGCTGGATTTGCCGGCGTTGGAACGGCCGGCGAAGGCCACCTCGTAACCCTGGTCGTCCGGGCATTGTTCGACCTTGGCAGCGCTGAGGGCGAATGTGGCTTTCTGGCAGAGGCCGAGGATGGGGTTCTTGACTTGCATGGGATATCCGATGTGGGTGTTGCCAAAGCCTAGGCCGGCAAGCGGTGTCGTTTCCGTTTGGTTGGCGGAAGTATATAATGCCCCAGTTTTTGTGTGCCCATTCTCCCAGCGAAGGAGAGCGGGCATGGGGTGCCGAACTATAGCTTGCGCATCAGAACGCAGCGCGTCCCCCAACCCTGTCAGGTCGTTTCGCATGGCGAATTGGCTGCTAGCTGTCGGTATGTTCCTGCCGTATTTCAGCGCACAGGCTACACAGGATCCCGAGGCGTTGTACAACCGCACGTGTGCGGCCTGTCACGCCGGGCAGTTGCCACAGGCACCCAAGCGGGGTGACCGGGCAGCTTGGGAGCCAAGGCTGGCGCAAGGCATGGAGGTACTCATGGCGCATGTGACTCAGGGTTTCAAGGCTATGCCGCCGCGTGGATTGTGCATGGACTGCAGTGCCGAGGACTACCGTTTGGTCATCCTTTGGATGAGCGGCAGTCCCGATACATAACATTTCACCCTTAGCCGTGTTGGATTAGCTGATGAACAAACTAGTCGTGAGTCTGCTGTTGACCTTGGGTGTCGCAGGTGCGGCCACTGCTGCGGAGCCCATCAAAGGCGATGCCGCCGCCGGCCAAGCCAAGACCGCCGTCTGTGGTGCCTGCCACAACCCCGACGGCAATAGCCTGGCGCCGAATTTCCCGAAGCTGGCCGGCCAGGGCCATCGCTATCTGGAAAAACAATTGCACGAAATCAAATCCGGCAAGCGTACGGTGCTTGAGATGACCGGCATGCTCGCCAACTTCAGCGACCAGGACCTGGCCGACATCGCTGCCTACTTCTCCAGCCAGAAAGGCAGCGTGGGCGCCGCCGACCCCAAACTCGTCGAACGTGGCCGGGCATTGTTCAACGGCGGGGACCTGGAAAAAGGCCTGCCCGCTTGCACCGGTTGCCACTCGCCCAATGGCGCAGGCCTCGCCCTGGCCGGCTTTCCGCATTTGGGCGGCCAGCACTCACAGTACGTGACCAAGCAGCTCACGGACTTCCGCGAAGGCAACCGCACCAACGACGGCGACGCGATGACCATGCGCACCATTGCCGGCAAGCTCAGCAACCACGACATCGAAGCGTTGGCCAGCTACATCC
Organism: Pseudomonas sp. NPDC090752; assembly: GCF_055584805.1. Lineage (NCBI taxonomy): Bacteria > Pseudomonadati > Pseudomonadota > Gammaproteobacteria > Pseudomonadales > Pseudomonadaceae > Pseudomonas > Pseudomonas sp. NPDC090752. Next base: position 433,203 of record NZ_JBVJLI010000002.1, read on the forward strand.
AGGGCCTGCATTAACATTCGGTTAATGCAGCAACGCTAATGATGAAAGGGCGGCGCGGGCCGCCCTTTTTTCTGTCCGCTGCCGTTACACTACAGAACTCGGGCCCTTCTCGACCTGTCTTAATACAGGTCGTGTCGAGGCGACCAATGACTGCTCAGGAGTAAAGCATGCGTAAACTGATTCTCAGCGCTGCGCTGGTCGCCGCCAGCGTATTCGGTATGGCCGCCGTTCAGGCCGCAGAGCCTGCCACGGCCGGCAAGGAATACCTCGAGCTGAGCAACCCCGTTCCGGTATCCGTCCCCGGCAAGATCGAAGTGGTCGAGCTGTTCTGGTACGGCTGCCCTCACTGCTATCACTTCGAGCCGGTGATCAACCCGTGGGTTGAAAAACTGCCGAAGGACGTCAATTTCAAACGCGTGCCTGCTATGTTCGGCGGCCCGTGGGATGCCCACGGCCAGATGTTCCTGACCCTCGAAGCCATGGGTGTCGAGCACAAGGTGCATGCGGCGGTATTCGATGCCATCCAGAACCAGCGCAAGCGCCTGACCGACCCTCAGGACATGGCAGACTTCCTCGCCACCCAGGGTGTCGACAAGGACAAGTTCCTCGCCACCTTCAACTCGTTCGCCATCAAGGGCCAGGTCAACCAGGCCAAGGAGCTGGCCAAGAAGTATGAAATCACCGGCGTACCAAGCATGGTGGTCAACGGCAAGTACCGCTTCGACCTGGGCACCGCCGGCGGCCCGGATGGCGTGCTGAACGTCGCCGACCAGCTGATCGACAAGGAGCGCGCCGCTAAGTAAGCGGCGCACCCCATGCCCCGCTTCAGAAGCACGCGCGGCATTGGCCTGCATGAGCCGCAGGTCAACGAACATCATCTGCAGGCCAACGGCCTGCCGGAAGATGGTCGTCTGCGGCTGCTCAGCTTCAATATTCAGGTTGGTATCAGTACCGAGCGCTACCGGCATTACCTCACCCGCAGCTGGCAGCACTTACTGCCGCACACCGGGCGTGCCGGCAACCTGCAGAAGATTGGCGACCTGCTCAACGACTTCGACCTGGTGGCCCTGCAGGAGGCCGATGGCGGCAGCATGCGCTCAGGGTACGTGAACCAGGTGGAACATCTGGCCCAGTTGGGCGGCTTCCCCTACTGGTACCAGCAGCTCAACCGCAACCTCGGCCGCTTCGCCCAGCACAGCAATGGCGTGCTCAGCCGTCTCAAGCCGCAACTGCTTGAAGATCACCCGCTACCCGGCCCTTCCGGTCGTGGTGCGATTTTGGTGCGATTCGGCGAGGGCGACGATGCGCTGATCGTGGTCATGATGCACCTGGCGCTGGGCGCCAAGACCCGTGCTCGCCAGTTGGCCTACATTCGCGAGCTGATCGGCGGCTACCGCCATCAGGTGCTGATGGGCGACATGAATACCCATGCCAACGACCTGCTCGATCACTCCCCCCTGCGCGATCTCGGCCTGATTGCACCCCAGGTCGAGGCCACCTTCCCCAGCTGGCGCCCGCAGCGCTGCCTGGACCATATCCTGCTCAGCCCAAGCCTGACCCTGGAACGGGTCGAGGTGCTGGCACAGCCGATTTCCGACCATCTTCCGGTCGCAGTCGAGATCCGATTGCCTGATGCATTGACTGTGGATACGCTGCCGGTCTTGAGTTAGATCAGTAAGCGCGCACGTGGCCCTCAAGTGTTTGGGCCATGCGCCGACAGCGTTTCATTACAGCCCAATAACCAGATGCATCACCCGTCGCGGATCCAGGCATGACCGAAGAAGCCGAGCGCTGGAAAGAAAAGTACCTTAAAAGCATCGAACAGCAGGAAAAGCTCGAAAGACGCTGGGAAGCGCGCCTCGACTTGCTGCGCCGAGGCCTGGTGCGCAGTAGCCTGGCCGCTGAAGGCAGCGACAAGGCGGTGGATGCGTGCATGAAAGAGATGCGCGACGTCATCCGCAGCGACAGCATGGACGCCGGCCTGGCCGGGCTGATCCCGCGGCTTGAAAAGGCGGTGCTGGACTCGGAGCAGCGCCGCGAAACGCGCATGAATCAGGTCAGTGATGCGCTGACCGCGCTGGTGACCCAGCTACAAGGTTTGCCGCTGCCCGGCGAGGTCTCGCGGCCTTTGAAGAAACTGGCAAAAAAACTCGACGGCGGGGTCAGCCAGTCACGCGAGCTGCCGCCGCTGCTGGGCGAGCTTAGCGGCCTGCAGGGCCGCGCGCTGTCTTCGTTGAGCAAGCCGGATGAGCACGCCAGGCCAGGTATCTTGCAGCGGTTGTTCGGTCATCGTGACAACGAACCTCAGGCTGAAACCGACGCACACCCTGCACCCTTACCTATTATTCCTCCCGCCGAGCCGCAGGCTTTGCAGGAAGGCCCCGTGCTGGTGGATTTGCCGCCACGGGATATCGACGAACTGCGCCCCTTGGCAGAGCCTGCAGTTTCAGAGCCTGAGCAAGAGGTGCCAGAGAGCCTTGCAGTCGATCAGGTGCTAGACGTCGAACCCGAGCCGCCAGCACAAGAGGCCGCGCAGGCCGAAGCAGTCGAGACGGCATCGACAGCTGCCGACCCGCCGCCCCTGGAAGAAACCTTCGGCGAGGACGGCCCCTATTCACTCCCCGACGCAGTCGAACCGCCTTATAGTCAGGTGGCCGCACACATCGAGCAAACCCTGATCGGGCTGCTCGACGACCTCAGCCTGCCAGAGCGGCACAAGGCCCAAGCCCTTGAAATGCGCGAGCGAGTGGCACGCGGGCTGAACTGGTACGAGCTGATCCCGGTCCTCGACGACCTTGCCGTGCTCATGTTGGCGATTACCGACAGCGGCCAACACGAATTCGAGACCTACCTGCAGCAGCTCAATGAACGCCTGGAAAGCTTCCAGAGCCACCTGCATGAAGCCAGCGCCGGCCATGCTGATAACAGCACGGCTGCCCGCGAGCTGGACAACCAGCTGCGCGAACAGGTCGACGGGCTGCAAAGCAGCGTGCAGGGTGCAGCCGATGTCGACAGCCTCAAGCACATCCTGGAGAACCGCCTGGAAGGCCTGCTGGGCACGATGGACGAGCACCAGCACGCGCGAGACCGCCGCGAGCAGGAGCTTGCCGGGCGCCTGCAAGGGCTGGCCGAGCGAGTCGCGAGCATGGAGCAGGAGGCGCTGGGATATCGCGAGCACCTGGAAGAGCAACGGCAAAAAGCATTGATTGACCCGCTCACCGGCCTCCCCAATCGCGCGGCGTGGACCGAGCAGGTCGATCGCGAGATGCTCGACTGGCAGGCGCACGGCGGCCACCTGGCGATGGCCATACTCGACCTGGACCATTTCAAGCGGATCAACGACGGCTATGGCCATCTGGCGGGCGATAAGGTGTTGAAAATCGTTGCCGACCAACTGCGCAAGCGCCTGCGGGCGCGTGATTTCATCGCCCGGTTTGGGGGGGAGGAGTTTGTCCTGTTGTTGCCGCAGACCTCACCCGCGGCGGCGGCCCAGGTAGCCGAGGTACTGCGCGCAGCCATCGAAGCTTGCCCCTTCCACTTCAAGGGTGAGCGCGTAGTCATTACCGCCTCCATCGGCTTGAGCACGTTCCGCTCGGGCGAGCGCGGCGACCAAGTACTCAAGCGTGCCGATGCGGCGCTGTATCGCGCCAAGGATCAAGGCCGCAACCGGGTGGAACTGGCATAACTATCTACCACACCCCTGAATGACAGGAGGCCGAGACTGGCTGCCAGGTTGTTGAAACCTCAGCAGCCCTGCCATCGAGCCACTGATTCAGGAGTTTGAAAATGAGTAAATGGGTATTGCCACTGATGATCGGCGTGACCTTCCAGGCCAGTGCCATGGCCAAGGATGTCCTGTGGACCGCGCATATCAGTGCTGACGGCGAGGTTCTGCGGGCCTCGCCGAACTGGATCGAAAAAGTGAAGCACACGGGTCAAGACAACTACTTCAGCCAATACAAAGTGCTGGTCAACAAGGACATCGTCGAGCAGAACCCCGGATTCTGCTCGGCCTCGGCCATTGACGGCAGCACTGAGCAACGCTTGATGCACGGGCAAGCCAGGGTCATTGGCGTACCCACCGTCAACGGTGGCGTCACGGTCAATACGCAACTGGTCGACGTCGATGGGCCCAGCGGAAACAATTCGATGGAATTTCTCTTGATGTGCACGCGCTGAGGCGTTGCTAAAACCGGATCGTCTGAAAGGGGCTCGTTATACTGTTGCCATCCTGGCTTTTTCACTGCGACGTGTCCCTTTCGATGAAAACCTTATTCACAGCGCTGTTACTGCTAACCCTGACCGGTTGCTCTACGGGCCTGCGCATCGACCGCAGCCATCCTTCGGCCAACCAGGACGAGCGTATCCAGTTCGTCGTCCTGCATTACACCAATGCCTCACTCGAGCGCTCCCTGGCGCTGCTTACCCATGGCGAAGTCAGTAGCCACTACCTGATTGGTGACGGCCCGGCCACGGTTTATCAACTGGTCGATGAAAGCCGCCGTGCCTGGCATGCCGGTGACAGCCAATGGCAAGGGCGTACCTGGCTGAACTCCAGCTCCATCGGTATCGAAATCGTCAACCCAGGCTTCGACACAACGCCCAATGGCCGGGTCTGGTATCCGTACAGCGAAGCGCAAGTCCAGTCGTTGATCGCGTTGCTCAAGGACATCGTCAAACGTAACAACATCGATCCGCGCCACATCATTGGCCACAGCGATATCGCGCCGCTGCGCAAACTCGACCCAGGCCCGTTGTTCCCCTGGAAACGCCTGGCTGACGCTGGACTGGGAATTTGGCCAGAAGCCAATGCCGTCGCGCGGCAGCAAGCCTACTTCGACGTCAACCCGCCCACCATCGGTTGGTATCAGCAGGAGCTGGCACGTTTCGGCTACGCTATCGAGCAAACCGGCCAACTCGATGTGGCCACCCGTCATGTCATCGCGGCGTTCCAGATGCGCTTCCGGCCACAACGCTTCGACGGTACGCCAGATGCGCAGACGGCGGCCATGCTCCAGGTGCTTAACCGCATGCGCTGACTTACAGGAAGTTCACTCGCTCCGCCAAACGGGCAGGCTGATTCGCATTCCAGTTGCTATACCTTGTAGATCAACTGGATGCTGCCCATGTCGGCCCTGATAACCGCATTTCGCCAATTTTTATACCGTCCCTGGATGCTGGCCTCAATGGCAGCGTTGGCCAGCGCCGCGGTGTTGCTGACCGCCAGCATCGGCATTGCCCTGCAACAAATGAAGCAGAGCGAGAGTGCGCAGATGAATGCCCAAGGCGAGCGCTTCCTTGATCGCCTTGAGCAGGTGTTCGGCCAGTTACGCGAGGGGGTGGATGACCTGCAGGCGCAGCCACTGCGGGGGTGCAGCCCCGCTATGTTGGCGTTGTTGCAGCAGGTTGGCCTGGGTTCACGCTTCATTTATGAAGCGGCGTATGTCGACGTCAATGTCGCGTGTTCCAACCGAGGCGGAGCGAGGGCCTTCGTGCCGACGCGGGCTCCGGATATCCAAGGACCGACCTACAGTTACTGGCTCAACACCACTACCGAACCGAATGAGAACCTCGCCGCGCTGATGCTCGCCCGCGGCAACTTTCTGGTTTCTACCTCGCGCGGGCATCTGACCGATGTGGTCGACCTGCCACCCGGTGGCAGCCTGTTGGTCGTGCTGGACAACGGCACCCGGGCGATTCCCGTGCTGGGCCCGCCGCAAACCTGGCCACCGGCCAACAACTGGTCACCCTCCAGTACCACCTTCCTGTACGAACTGCATGACCGGCTTGTCTATCGCATGCCAACCAAATCGCCGGATTACCAGCTGGTGCTGATTGCCCCGCGTGCCAGCTTGCCGTTGCGCATGAACGGTATGCTCTGGCTGTTGTTCCCCGGGAGCGTCCTGGCCGCCTGTTGTATTGGTTGGCTGGTGCTGCAGTTGATCCTGCAGCGGCGTTCGATGAGTTCGGAACTGCAGAACGCCTTGCGTCGTGGCGAACTGCAGGTGCTCTATCAGCCGATCATGGAGCTCGACAGCCGACGCTGCGTGGGTGCCGAAGCGCTGGTGCGCTGGCGGCGACCGGATGGCACGCTGACCAGCCCGGACCTGTTCATCCCGCTGGCGGAAAATACCGGTCAGATTCGCCAGATCACCGATTTCGTTCTGCAGCGTGTGCTGGAGCAACTGGGCCAGCTTCTGCGCTCGCACCGCAACCTGTACATCTCGGTGAACCTGGCCGCCTGCGACGTGATGGTCCCGCGCATTGGCCGGGTGGCGGCGCGGTTGTTGGCGTTGCACCGGGTGGCGGCCAGCCAGATCGCCTTCGAAGTGACCGAACGTGGGCTGATCGATGTGGTGGTGGCCCGTGACAATCTGCAGGCTTTGCGTTCAGTGGGGCATCAGGTGCTGATCGACGATTTTGGCACCGGCTATTGCAGCTTGGCTTATCTGCAGACCCTGCCGGTGGACTGCTTGAAGATCGACAAAGCCTTCATCGACGCGCTGGGCCACGATGCCGCCAGCAGCGGCGTGGCCCCGCACATCATCCGCATGGCCCACGACCTGCACCTGCGGGTGATTGCCGAAGGCATCGAATGCGAGGCACAGGCGGTGCTGCTCAACAGCGAAGGCGTTAATTATGGCCAGGGTTGGCTGTTCGCCCATCCACTCAATGCGCGCCAGTTCGTCGAGCTGGTGACGCGCGGGCGGCAGGTGCGTCGCCAGCGCATCGATGATGAGCCGTGAGCAAGCATCTTCCTCTGTGGGAGCAGGCTTGCCCGGCGAAGCATGCACCGCTGTGGGTGGCACCGGCTTCGCCGGTGTTCGCGGGTCAAGCCCGCTCCCACAAAGGTTGGGTCAGATATTGAAGTGAGGGAAATATCAGACCGGCAACGCCATATAGAACTGAGTACCCTCCCCTGGCCGGGAAACGACACCCATGCGGCCACCGTGCAGTTGAACGATTTCTTTGCACAGCGCCAACCCGAGCCCGGCCCCGCCTTTCTTGCGCCCAACCTGCACGAAGGGTTCGAAAATCCGTCCCTGCTGTCCATAGGCAATGCCTTCGCCGTTGTCCTCGACACTGACGATAACCCGTTCCGCATGGCGCCGAGCATGCAGGCGGATACGCCCGCCGCTGGCGGTGTGGCGAATGGCGTTGTGCAGCAAGTTATCTAGCACGCGGTCGAGCTGGGCGATATCAGCCTGTATCCGCGGCAAAGGAGGCTCCAACGCCTTGATCAGCTCGATCTGCTTGTTTGCAGCCTGCTCGCCGAACCGCACCTGGGCGCGTTCGAGCAATTCGTCAACGACACAGGGCGCCAGTTCGAGCTTCTGTAGCCCGCTCTGGTAGCGGGAGAAGTTGAGCAGATCGTTGATCAACTGGTTCAGTCGCTGCATTTCTTCGCCGATGGTTTCCAGCAGGTCATACTCTCGCGTCTCGGCCGGGAACTTCACCCGTTCGCGCAACAGGCCGAAGGCCATGTGCATCCCGGTCACCGGTGTTCGTAGCTCGTGCGAGGCGCGCAGCACGAATTCGCTGCGAACGCGCTCGAAGGCGCGCTGCTCGGTGACATCGTGCAGCACCATCACTGCACCCAGGATCGGCCCTTGCGGGTGGCTGACCGGCGTCAGGCTGTAGGTCAGCAGGCGGGTTTCTTCCTCGACCTCGATGCTCAGGTCGTCGGGCGGGCGGTCCAGGTTGCCGCCACGCAGTACCTGGCGCAGCTGTTGCTCCAGCTCTGGGCGCTGCAAGGCTTCGGCGAGGCCGGTACCCACGCGGCTGTTACTCCAGCCAAGCTGCCGTTGGGCAACCGGGTTGAGGTGTTCGAGGTGCCCTTGGCGGTCAATGATCAGCAGGCCGTCGTCGATGCTGTCGAGTACCGCTTGCAGGCGTTGCTGGCCTGCTAGCAGTTCATCGACATTGGTGGCCTGGTGTTTGCGCAGGGCGTCGGCCATCAGCCCGAAGCGGCGGGTGAGCTGGTTGAGTTCGATGGCCTGGGTCACCGGCAAGGTGACATCGAAGTCGCCTCGGCCGAGTTGATCCGCTGCCTTGGCCAGAGCCTCGATGGGTTGGCCGAAGCGCCGGGCGATGTTGTGGGCGGTGATGAACCCTAACACCAATACCACCAGGCCCATTAGGCCCAGCAACCCGCTGACCAGCAAAGCGCGGTCGCGGCTGTGTTCTTCGCTACGGGTGATGTGGTCGAGGGCCTGTTTGTGCGAATCGATCAAGTCCGTGCGAACTTGATTGAAGGCGGCCCCCAGCGGCTGGTCAACGCCCATGCTGCGCGCCGGCGCTGGGCTGTCGCGGTAGGCCTGCAGGAAGGTCTGGTAGTTGCTGCTGGCCTTGCTGAAGCCGGTGCGTTCGCCACCGCGGTCCAGGCCTTGATTGAGCTGGGTCTGGAAATTGTCCTGCAGTGTTCTCAGGTTTTCGGGCGCGGTGTCTTCGTCGAGCATCAGGGTCAGCTGTTCGCCAAGGTTCTGCCGCAGCTTAAGGCCAATTTCCAGGGCGTGGGTGGTCTCGCGCACCGACTGTTGCTGGACGGTGGCCATCTGCAGCACGCTGAACAGGCCTAGCATCAGGCCCAGCAAGGCGACGGTCACCAGCGCCGAGATGCTGAGAAAAAGCCGCGTGCGCAGCTTCATTTGCAATCTCATAAGTTGTACTGCTTACGCTTGCGATACAGGGTCGAGGCATCGATGCCCAGCGTCTTGGCGGCCTGGTCGAGGGTGTCGCTGGCCGCCAGCACGGCGCCGATGTGCGCGCGCTCCAGTTCATCCAGGCTCAGTGCCGCGCCCACCCGAGGTGCGTTGCCGGCTGGCTGTTCGCCCATGCCCAGGTGGCTGATCTCCACGCGTTCCTGCGGGCAGATGATGCTGGCGCGCTCGACCACGTTGCGCAGTTCGCGGATGTTGCCCGGCCAGCGGTAATTGAGCAGCGCCGCGCGGGCTTCTTCGCTGAAGCCACGGGCCGGCCGTGAGTACTCCTTGACGAAGCGGGCCAGGAAGCGGTCAGCCAAGGTCAGGATGTCTTCACTGCGCTCGCGCAGCGGCGGGAGGTGCAGGGTGATGACATTGAGGCGGTACAGCAAGTCTTCACGGAAGCGGCTTTCACGCACCATCTCTTCGAGGTTGAGGTTGGTCGCCGCGAGGATGCGCACGTCGGCGCGGCGGGTCACCGGGTCGCCGACCCGCTCGTACTCTTTATCCTGGATGAAGCGCAGCAGCTTGGGCTGCAATGCCAGGGGGAAGTCGCCGATTTCGTCGAGGAACAGCGTACCGCCATCGGCCTGGCTGACGCGGCCCAACGTGCTCTCGCTGGCGCCGGTAAAGGCGCCGCGGGTGTGGCCGAACAGCTCACTTTCCATCAGCTCGGCATTCAGCGACGGGCAGTTGATGGTCACGCAAGCCTTGCGGGCGCGCTTGCTCCAGCTGTGAATGGCGCGGGCCAGTTCGCCTTTACCCGTCCCCGATTCACCAAGAATGAGAATGTTGGCGTCGGTGGTGGCCACCTGGCGTGCAGTCTCCAGCACCACCATCATCGCCGGGCTGTGCGAGTCGAGGCCGTCCTTGGGCTTGCGGACTTCACCCTCCAGGGCCTCCAGTCGTGCCGACAGCTGGCGCACTTCCAGCTGCTTGGCGGTGGCCAAGCGAAGCTGGTCGGGGCTGCAGGGTTTGACCAGGTAATCGGCGGCACCCGCCTGAATGGCATCGACCGCAGTATCGATCGCCGAATGCGCGGTGACGATCACCACGCGCATCCACGGTGCCTGGATGCGCATCTGGGCCAGCACATCCAGGCCGTTGTCCTCGCCCAGGCGCAGGTCGAGGAAGCAGAGGTCGAAGACCTGGCGCTGCAGCAGGGCTTCCGCCTGTGCGGCACTGTTGGCCGTGGCCACGTTGTAGCCTTCGTCTTCGAGGCAGTAGCGGAAGGTGCGCAGGATCGCGGACTCGTCATCCACCAGCAGAATGCGGCCTTGGTTGTCCTGGGCTGATTCCATTTGCTGCGCTCCTTAGGGGTGGGTCTTCGTTTAGTGTGGGAAAAATCGGGCAAGTTGCATGGTCAATTCTGAAGGATTCTGTCCTTTGCATGCTAGCCAATGGCCAAATATCGCCATGACCCTGTGATTTTTCGATGATTTTCTTAGAGCGCCGGGGTGGCACATTGGTTGCGACTATTTTCAGATTTTGCCTACAAAAGGAGTGCTGCCATGCCCTTCCCCATTCGAACGGCCATTTTGACCATCAGCCTGCTGTCCATTTGCGCACCTGCAATGGCTGACCCCGTTCAGGACGCGCGCCTGGAAGGTTCCCTGCAAACGGCGTTGGCGCTCAACCGCATGCTCAACCCGTTTCGTATTGACGTTGAGGTTGTTGAGCAGCGGGCACGGCTGACCGGTGAAGTGGAGAACGACGTCGAGCGACAGCTGGCTGAGCATGTCGCGCAGGCCACCCGAGGTGTCGAGCAGGTCGACAACCAACTGCGCGTCAATGCAGGCCTGGTCGAGCGCCCGCTTGAGCTGCGCGCCTACGCCCAGCGCCTTGAGGATGCCACGCTGGCTGCGGTCATCCGCGCGCGACTGCTGTGGAGCCGCACTACGGAAAAGGCGCCCATCGAGGTGCAGAGCAGTGAAGGCGTGGTGACCTTGCGCGGCAAGGTGGACAGCGCCGAGGCCAAGGAGCTCGCGGGTGTGGTGGCGCGCACCACCGACGGCGTGCACCTGGTCAACAACCTGGTCAGCCTGGACACCGCTGCCATGGCCAAGGCCCGGGAAAACCCGGTGGGCGCGCCCGTCGGGCCGCAGCCCAGTGACAGCTGGGTGGTCGACAAGATCCAGAACAGCTTCCGTTTCAGCCGCAACCTCGACGGCTTGAACATCAAAGTCGCGAGTACCGATGGCATGGTCCGACTGTCGGGTGAGGTAGTCAGCAGCGAGCAAAAAACCATTGCCGTGGAGATCGCCCGGCAAATCATCGGCGTGCGGGGGGTGGATGCCGACTTGCTCAAGGTAGCGACCAAGGTCGAGGGCTAAGTCGTGCATTTCGCACGACGCCAGGAAGGGCATCGTGCAGGATACGTCCCCGATGGAGTCACGGTTTTTATGTAAGCCATTGATTAATAAGGATTTTATTGAGTGGTGAAAGCTGGCATGCAGGCTGCAATTACCTGTTCAGGTTTGAATAGAAAAATTACAGCAGGAGAAGCCGGCATGAACCGCCCATCCGTCAACCGCTCGCAAGCCGCCGCACTGCCCCTGCGCCAGTTCCTCTTGCTTGGAATGGCGCTGCTGCTGACTTTGGCCGCAGGCCTCTTTTATTACAGCTGGCAGACCGCACGACTGGCCGAGCAGGTTGCAGCGCAGACCGCGCTGCTGACGCAGATCCAGGCGACTCGTGCCAACACGTTGGTGAGGGCAGCCGAACCGCTGCCTTCGGCCAACACTTCGCCGGCCACCGTTGAAAACGTCGTACCACAAGAACGCTGGGTGTTCTAGGACGCTGCCGTTCGACATACATGAACGGATCGATTTCAAAAAAGAAAGGAGAAGCATCATGCTGAGTTGGGCAATCACTTTCCTCATCATCGCCATCATTGCTGCCGTATTGGGCTTCGGTGGTATCGCTGGCGCCGCTACGGGTATCGCGAAGATCCTGTTCATTGTCTTCCTGGTCCTGTTCGTTGCCTCCTTCTTCTTTGGACGTGGCCGAGGTCGATAATGAGCAGGAAGCTTTGCAAAGCCATTGCCGCCGGCCTGATGTTGGCCGGTAGCGCGGCGGCAATGGCGGCTAATGACGGCCAGGTCCGGGTTGACCAACTGCTTGGCTCGGACCCTGAGTACCGGGAAACCTGGCAGGACGCGATCAAAGGCGAGGAACGCCTACCCGATTGGGTGATCAATCTCACGGGCAGTACTCAGGAGCAGATGTCGGCGGTGACCGAGGATGGAGACAAATACCTGGTCGGTCCGCTGTGCGAGTCCCAGGACAATTGCACCTACAAACGTCTGATCGTGGCGTTCAGTTGGGACAAGGATGACGCTTACGGGATGCTCGTAGAGGTACCCGAAGGCCTGCCGAGTGACAAGTCGCCAACCCGCCACGCGCAGTACCGTTGGCTGGGTGAGCCGGATGACGGCATGAAGGCCATGTTGCAAGAGCAACTCAAGCGCGACCCTAAGTGGTACTGATCCCAACGGACCAGTGGACGCGCACTGTCACGTAATAGAAGCGGAACCTTTCTATATTTCTCGCTTCTATGTTGCGCCGCCCCGAGGAGGGGCGGCACATGACCAAGGGGCCGGGCTGTTCTGATTGTTGCAGGATCGGAGTGGCCTAGGGGTACAGGGAGTGCCTCCAGCATTGGGCCGGGTCAGGAAAGGCATAATCGGAAGTTTCAGGTCTTGGGCATGTTTTCTTGCATGAGCTAAGCCTGGCTTCCGAGGTGCCATCTTCCCTTCTCGTCTACACCTTTCAGATAATTCCCCTTGAGACACATTTTGTCTCGACCGTACATCAAATTTTTTTCGTCCAATCCAGCGCTGTCGCAGGTGGCATTTCAGCCATTCGGATTGTCGAACAAGCCATCCCCAGAGCCATTTAAACCCGGACAAATCTGCCTAAAACTGGCGCTTTGGTCTTGTTCGGGATTCCGAACGTTATAAATCAATGACTTGCGAGTGCCTCATTTTGACGCAGATCAGTATGCCGGATCGGCATGGGGTATACGCTTCCGGCATTAGATTTCATCCTTTGCCATCGCAATAGTTGCCGCCTTTTCGCTGGCCCGAGCGCCTAGTCGCTCGCTCGCGGTGTCCTTACATGAGGTCTCCGGACGGAAGCCCAAAGCTCCCCGTGACGTTGCCAACGGCTCTGTTACGCGCTTTTCCGGTCGGTGCCCGTGACCACTAGAACAAAGGGTAAAGACATGAAGAAGGCAAAACTGAGCCTCGCCTGGCAGATCGTCATCGGTCTGGTCCTGGGCGTTGCAATCGGCGCGCTACTGAACCACTTCAGTGCGGAGAAGGCCTGGTGGATCAGTAACGTCCTCCAACCCGCCGGTGACATCTTCATTCGCCTGATCAAGATGATCGTCGTCCCGATCGTGATTTCGTCGCTGATCGTGGGCATCGCCGGGGTAGGCGACGCGAAGAAACTGGGCAGCATCGGCCTGAAGACCATTGTCTACTTCGAGGTGGTGACCACCATCGCCATCGTCGTCGGCCTGGTGTTGGCCAACCTGTTCCACCCGGGTGCCGGCATCGACATGAGTACTCTGGGTACCGTCGACATCTCCAAGTACCAGGCCACTGCCGCAGAAGTACAGCATGAGCACGCGTTCATCGAGACCCTGCTCAACCTGATCCCGTCGAACATCTTCGCAGCGCTGATGCGCGGTGAAATGCTGCCGATCATCTTCTTCTCGGTACTGTTCGGTCTGGGCCTGTCGAGCCTGCAGGCCGACCTGCGCGAGCCGCTGGTGCGTACCTTCCAGGGCGTATCGGAAACCATGTTCAAGGTCACCCACATGATCATGAACTACGCCCCGATCGGCGTGTTCGCCCTGATCGCCGTGACCGTCGCCAACTTCGGCTTCAGCTCGCTGCTGCCGCTGGCCAAGCTGGTGTTGCTGGTGTACTTCGCCATCGCCTTCTTCGCCTTCATGGTGCTGGGCCTGGTGGCGCGCTTGTTCGGTTTCTCGGTGATCAAGATCATGCGCATCATGAAAGATGAGCTGATCCTCGCCTACTCCACCTCCAGCTCCGAGACCGTGCTGCCGCGCGTGATCGAGAAGATGGAGAAGTACGGTGCGCCGAAGTCGATCTGCTCGTTCGTGGTGCCGACCGGTTACTCGTTCAACCTCGACGGCTCGACCCTGTATCAGAGCATCGCGGCAATCTTCATCGCCCAGCTGTACGGCATCGACCTGTCCTGGAGTCAGCAGCTGCTGCTGGTGCTGACCCTGATGGTCACTTCCAAGGGTATTGCCGGTGTGCCGGGCGTATCGTTCGTGGTGCTCCTGGCAACCCTGGGCAGCGTAGGCATCCCGCTGGAAGGCTTGGCCTTCATCGCTGGTGTCGATCGCATCATGGACATGGCGCGTACCGCTCTGAACGTGATCGGCAACGCCCTGGCGGCCCTGGTGATCGCACGTTGGGAAGGCATGTACGACGCTGCCAAAGGCGAGAAATACTACGCCTCGCTGATGGCGGACAAGAAGGAAGCGGCCGTGGTTGGCGAAACCGCCAAGCGCTAAGCCTGATGTGCTGAACAAGAAACCCCGACTCGTCGGGGTTTTTTGTTGGCTGTGACAGGGCTCTGGCTTTTCGCTGACCTCTGTGGGAGCGGGCTTGCCCGCGAACACCGGCGAAGCCGGTGCCATCTACCGAGGTGCTTGCTTCGCGGGCAAGCCCGCTCCCACAGAGTCTTGCGTCAGCCCTGGGTCTCCAGCCAAGCTTCTCGATACGCTATCATTCGGGCATTTTTCACAGGGGTATACGCGGATGCTCAACGGCCTTTGGCTCGGCTTTTTCCTGGTGGCGGCCGTCTGCGCCCTGGCCCAATGGCTGATCGGTGGCAACGCCGGTATCTTTGCCGCGATGGTCGAGAGCATCTTCGCCATGGCCAAGCTGTCGGTGGAGGTGATGATTCTGCTGTTTGGTACCCTGACGCTGTGGCTGGGCTTTCTCAAAATCGCTGAAAAGGCCGGCATCGTCGAATGGCTGGCCAAGGTCCTCGGCCCGCTGTTCGCCCGGCTGATGCCGGAAGTGCCGCCCGGCCACCCGGCGCTGGGGTTGATCACCATGAACTTCGCAGCCAATGGCCTTGGTTTGGACAACGCCGCCACCCCCATCGGCCTCAAGGCCATGCGCGCGCTGCAGGAGCTCAATCCCAGCAGCACCACGGCGAGCAACGCGCAGATCCTGTTTCTGGTGCTCAACGCCTCATCACTGACTCTGCTGCCAGTGACCATCTTCATGTACCGCGCCCAGCAAGGCGCGACCGACCCGACCCTGGTGTTCCTGCCGATCCTGCTGGCGACCAGCGCCTCGACCCTGGTCGGCCTGCTGTCGGTGGCGGTGATGCAGCGCCTGCGCCTGTGGGATCCTGTGGTGCTCGCCTACATGATCCCCGGCGCGCTGCTGTTGGGCGGCTTCATGGCCTTCCTCGGTACCCTGTCGGCCGCCGCGCTGGCCAGCCTGTCGTCGATCCTCGGCAACCTCACGCTGTTCGGCGTGATCATGTTGTTCCTGGTGATCGGCGCATTGAAACGGGTGAAGGTATACGAGGCCTTTGTCGAGGGTGCCAAGGAAGGTTTCGATGTGGCCAAGAGCCTGTTGCCCTACCTGGTGGCGATGCTTGTGGCAGTGGGCGTCCTGCGTGCCTCCGGCGCGCTGGAATTGGCGCTGGACGGCATTCGCCATGCGGTGAACTGGCTGGGCATGGATACCCGCTTCGTCGAGGGCCTGCCGACCGCGCTGGTCAAACCGTTCTCTGGCAGTGCGGCGCGGGCCATGCTGATCGAGACCATGCAGACCCATGGCGTGGACAGCTTCCCGGCGCTGGTCGCAGCCACTGTGCAGGGCAGTACCGAGACCACCTTCTACGTGCTGGCGGTTTACTTCGGCGCTGTCGGCATACAGCGTGTGCGTCATGCCGTAGGCTGCGCCCTGTTGGCCGAGCTGTCCGGCGTGATCGCTGCGATCCTGGTCTGCTACTGGTTCTTCGCCTGAGCCTGAGCCTGAGCGCTCTGCGCCACGGTCCAGCTCACCACCTGCCCGGCCAGCTGATCGCTGGCCGCGCCAAAACCGGCCACCACGGCTGATACCTGCGTATCGGCCAACGGCTGACGCACCTCGAAGCGCTTGCTGGCGAGGATACGCTGGCTGCGCCCCTGGACCAGCCGTGCGTCATAGCGGATCAGCACTTCCACAGCACCGCCAGCGCGATACTCACTCTGGAACGCCTGCAGTTCGCCAACCAGCTCATAGTCGGCCTGCAGGTTGCTGTCGTCGGCGCTCAGGCGCTGTACGCGGCCGTCACGCTGGAAGCCATCGAGCAGGCGGTTGCGCACCAGCAGTGGCACCGGGTCGCTCCAGCGCGCGCCTTTGTAGCTGCTGAGCACATCGCCCTGGGGGATTACGGCGATGCGTGGCCCGGCCAGCGTTTCGCTGGCCAGGGGCTTGTTCAGGCGCAGCGACCAGTCCACCGGTGTGGCGCTGTGGCTGGCCTGGTTGACCGGCAGGCGGTAGATATCCACAGGCTCGCTCTGCGGCAGGATCGAGCAGGCGCCTGTCAGGCTCATCGCGGCCGCCAGGGCCAGCAGGCGCAGCGAGGGTTTCATGGCTGGAACTCCTTGTTGTTGTCGCGGCCGAGCAGGTAGCCGCTCGGGTCGGCCTCCAGGCGTCGGGAAATACCCTTGAGTGAATTCAGTGTTTCGCGCAGCTCGCGGATGGCCGGGGTCAGCTGATTGAGGCCTTGCGCGCCGTCGTCGATGGACTGGCGATTGTCGTTGAGCAGGCTGTTGATGGTCGCCGCGCTGTCGGCCAACGACTGCATGGCCTGCTCGGCGCTGCCGATGGCCTGCTTGCCCTGGGTGCCGAGCAAGCCGTTGGCGTTGCGCATCAGTGCCTGGGTTTCGGCCAGCGTGGCGTTGGCCTGCTTGCCGACCTGGGCCAACTGCTCGATGGCATCGGAGATACCGCCCTTCTTGTTGGCGAATGCCCCGGTGGTCTGTTCCAGGTTGGCCAGGGTGCTGCTCAGGTGGTCGATGTTGCTGGCCGAGAACATCTGATTGGCGTTGTGCAGCAGCAGGTTGATGTTGGTCACCAGGTCGCTGCTGTCATTGAGCAGTTGGGAGATCGGCGATGGCGAGGCGATGATCACCGGCAGTTTGCCGTCCTTGCCCTTGAGCTCGGGGCTTTGCGGGGTGCCGCCGCTAAGCTGGATGAACGAGTTGCCGGTGACGCCGGCCAGGGTCAGCTTGGCCTGGGTGTCTTCCTTGACCGGGGTGTCGCCGCTCAGGCGCACCCGGGCCAGCACCCTGCGTGGGTCTTTGGGGTCCAGGCGCAGGCTGGACACGTCACCCACCTTGATGCCGTTGTATTGCACCGGGCTGCCACGTGACAGCCCCGAGACGGCTTCGTTGAAGACCACTTCGTAATCCTTGAAGGCATCGTCGACGCTGGATTTTGTCAGCCAAAGGCCGAACAGCATGGCGCCGACCACCACCAGCACGGTGACCAGGCCGATGAGGACGTGATGAGCTCGGGTTTCCATTGTTCAGCGCTCCTGCCCGGCACGGGCGGCGGCGTGTTCGGCCGCGCGACCGCGTGGGCCGTGAAAGTATTCGTGGATCCACGGGTCGTTTGTCTGTTCGACTTCGGCCAGGGGGCCGGCCACCAACACTTTTTTCTGCGACAGCACGGCGATGCGGTCGGTGATGGTGTACAGGGTGTCCAGGTCGTGGGTGATGAGGAACACGCTCAGGCCCAGGGCATCGCGCAGGGTGAGGATCAGTTGGTCGAAAGCCGCGGCCCCGATCGGGTCGAGGCCGGCGGTGGGTTCGTCGAGGAACAGAATGTCCGGGTCAAGGGCCAGTGCACGGGCCAGCGCGGCGCGCTTGATCATGCCGCCGGACAGCGATGAGGGGTACTTGTCGGCGGCGGAAATCGGCAGGCCCGCCAGGGCCAGCTTCACTCCGGCCAGGTGCTCGGCATCGGCGCGCGACAAGCCGGCATGCTCGATCAGTGGCAGTGCGACGTTCTCGGTAACGGTCAGCGACGAGAACAACGCGCCCTTCTGGAACAGTACGCCGAAGCGCCGCTCGACCAGCGAGCGCTGTTCCTCGCCCTGGCCGGCCAGGTCCTCGCCGAACACCTTGATCTGTCCTTCGTTCGGCCGCCGCAGGCCGATGATGCTGCGCAGGAGCACCGACTTGCCGCTACCGGAACCGCCGACCACGGCAAGGATTTCGCCGCGGTACAGGTCCAGGTCGAGGTTTTCGTGCACGCTCTGGCTGCCGAAGCGGTTGCAGATGCCCCGCGTCTCGATCACCGCTTCCCGGCCACTCACCAGCCCATCTCCATGCAGAATAGTGCAGCCACCGCATCCAGCACGATGACCACGAAGATCGATTGGACCACGCTGGAGGTAGTGTGGGCGCCTACCGATTCGGCGCTGCCGCTGACCTTGAAACCTTCAAGGCAGCCGATGGCGGCGATCAGGAAGGCGAAGAACGGGGCTTTGGCCAGGCCGACGATGAAGTGCTGCACGCCGATGTCGCTTTGCAGCAGCGAGAGGAATATGGCCGGTGAGATATCCAGGGTCAGCGCGCAGACCACCGCGCCGCCGATGATGCCGCAGATCATCGCGAGAAAAGTCAGCAGGGGTAGCGAGATCAGCAGCGCCAGCACCCGGGGCACCACCAGTAGCTCGATCGGGTTCAAGCCAAGGGTGCGGATCGCGTCGATTTCTTCGTTGGCTTTCATCGAGCCGATCTGCGCGGTGAAAGCACTGGCTGTGCGGCCAGCCATGAGGATGGCGGTCAGCAGCACGCCGAACTCACGCAGGAACGAGAACGCCACCAGGTCGACGGTGAACACGGTCGCGCCGAAGTCGGCCAGCACCGTGGCACCGAGGAAGGCCACCACCGCGCCCACCAGAAATGTCAGCAGCGCCACGATTGGTGCCGCATCCAGGCCGGTCTGCTCGATGTGCGAGACCACCGGCGTGACCCTCCAGCGGTGCGGCTGCAGGGCTCGGCGCAGCAGGGTTTCGAGGATCAGGCCGACAAAGCCGAGCAGCTGCAGGGTATCTCGCCAGAGCGTATTGACGGCACGGCCGATGCGTTCCAGCAGCAGGAGCAGCACATGACGCTCGGGTTCTTTGACCGGGATGCAGTAGTCCTGCACCGAGCAGTAGACGTTCTTGAGCAAGGCGCGGCTGGCGTCGGGCAAGTCGTTGGTGCAGCGCGACAGACGTTCGGCGCCGAGCAGCTCGGCCAGCAAGGAGGCGCCGGCGGTGTCCAGGCGGCCCAGTTGGCTGAGGTCGGCCACCGCGTCAGCGTCGTATTGCGTGCGCAGGCGCTCGCTGTCGCGCTTGAGGCTGGAGTAGTGAGCCAGGGTCCAGTCACCGGCAATGCGCAGGCAGGCCGGTTGGCTGCTGGTGTCCAGGGTGGCGCTGGGGGTGGTCATAGGCTCCATGCATCTGACAGGCGTAGAGGCTGATCATAGCGCAGCGGGCATTCAGCGGTTTGTTGAAAATGTGCTGTCCTGTAGCGCCTTATTGAACAAACACCAACTCAGCAGACCAACTGTGGGAGCAACTGTCTTCCACAAAACCTAGAAAGCAGCGTAATCCGTGTGGGAGTGGGCTTGTCCCGCGAACACGGGCGAAGCCCGTGCCATCCAGCGCGTCGCTTGCTTCGCGGCTAAAGCCGCTCCCACAGAGCATACCGCGCCTCATTTCGCGACCGCGTCGTCGACCACCTTGAAGCGCAGCACACCGATCACCTGGCCATCCTCGGTCAACACCCGTACCTGCCATTTGCCTACCGGGTTGGGCGGGAAGTTCTGTTTGTGGGTCCAGGCGCGGTAGCCTTCTTTGCGCCCGCCATGAATATCCAGGGCGATGCGGTCAACTTCCTTACCGTCCTTCTGCCACACATGGTAGATGCGCTCATTGAGGCCGCGCGGTGCATTGATGGCGGTGTAGGCATACAGGCCGCTGCTGCGGATGCGGCTGGCGGCAATTTCGTCGAGCGAGTCGCCGGGCTGGCGGTTGATGACTTCGGTGCTTACCGCCACTTCGGTCATCCACAGGGTCGCTGGGGGCACCCACGAGCGCAGCAGCCAGCCGCCGCCACCGACGGCGAGGGTCACCAGCACCAGCGTTACGCCACGGCGCCAGGTGTTGATCGGGAAGCTGCTGGCCAGGCTTGGGAAGGACAGCACCATGGCGGCAATCAGTGCCAGCTTGAAGCTTTGCGCGGTGGTCAGGTGGAGAATGATCGGCAGCGCGGTCAGCAACGCGGCGAACAGCGTCAGGGTGTGCAGCGCCAGGAACAGCCAGCGCCGTGGGGCCAGCCATTTGTAGTACAGCGGGTCGACGATCGAGACCAGGCCGGCGCCCGCGAGCAGGCCGGTGAACACCAGTTGGCCGCTGTTCCAGGTGGTGGTGATGAAAAAGAACGGCAGGACGAAGAACAGGCTTTCCTGGTGAATCATCTGCGTCGCGTAGCGCAGCAGCGGTTGTGGGATCTCACGCTTGAAGGTCCGGGCGAACAGGCCGGTGAGGGTGTTTTCGAACATCAGCCAGAGCCAGCTGACCAGCATGAGGATGGCGACCCAGCTGGCCAGGCTGGCCTGGCGGTCGACCAGGATGAAGCTGCCGATACCGGAGAGAAAACCGCCGAGCGCAATGACGCCGGGGTAGCGTTTGAGCAGCTCGATGATGCGCTGGACGATGTGGGGGATTGGGGGCATTGGGTCTGCAACAGAGTGATGGAGTGACTGTGCCGGCCCTTTCGCGGGCAAGCCCGCTCCCACAAGAAATGCACTGCACCCAAGGCTGGTGCAATACCTGTGGGAGCGGGCTTGCCCGCGAAAGGGCCGGTACTGACGAAAGAATACCGCCGAATCACCGCTCCCGTGTAGCACCGCTCGGTGGTTGGGGTGTAGGTCGCCGCCGACGCAACAACCCAGCAGCCAGAATCACGCCCACCATCAGCGCAATCAACCCATACAACTCGTCATACCCCAGCAACGGCTTCTCGATCCGCAGATACCCCTCATTCTTGAGCAGTTCCTTCAAGGCATCGTTGGCCTGCTCCAGGCTGACCTGGCGCAGCTTGCGCACGGGGTTGGCAAAGCGACCATTGTTGTAGTCGTTCAGCGCCCCCCAGTAATAGTCGGCCAGCGCGCTGTTACCCTGGGTACTCCAGCTCTCTTTCGCAACGGCGGCGTCCTTGATGCGAGCGAAGGTATCGGCATCGAGGCCTTCCTTGCGCAGATGGTCGAACAACTGCTGCATCACCTTGACCGCTTTGTCGATGTCGTCGCGTTCGAGGTCGGCGTTCATGCTCAGCATGCCGCTGTCGCCGAAGCTTTCACGCTGCACCGAGGGGCCGTAGGACAGGCCGTTGCGCAACCGCAGCTGGTCGTACAAGGCCCAGTCCAGGTAGCGCGAGAGCAGATCGAGGGTCGGCTGGTGATCGTTGTCCAGTACCGGTTCGATGAATAGCCAATGCAGTTTGACGCTGTCGCCCAGCACACCGCGGGTCAGGTCGCGGCGTTGCTCGGCCTGCTGGCTGATGCTTTCGAGATTGCGCCGCTCTTCCGGCTCGGTGGCGGGCAGCTCGCCGAAGGTACGGTCCAGATAGGCCGGCAAGAGACGGTCGAGGCCACCGACCATGATCAGGGTCATGTTGTTGGCGGCATACCAACGATCACGCAGGGCCTGCACCTGCTCAAGGGTCATGTTGTCCAGGTTGGAGCGCTCTGGGCATTTCAGGCCAAGCTCGGTGGCCAGCTGGTCGCTGGCCGGATGGCCGATGTCCTGGCGGTCGAGCCAGCGTTGCAGATGGCCATAGTGGCCGCCATCCTCGCGCTCGATGATGCGCTTGGCGGTGGCCAACGCCTTGGCGTCGATGCGGGTATCGCGGATTACCGCCAGCAGGAGGTCGAGGACCTTGCGCTGGTTGCGTGCCGGGGCTTCGATGACGAACGTGGTATCGGCGCTGCTGGTGTACGCATTCCATTCGCCGCCCAAGGCCTGCAGCCGTTCTTCCAGGCCGCCCTCGCCGGTCTCGTCGATGCCGCTGAACAACAAGTGCTCGAGCAGGTGCGGCAGCTCTTTCTGCTCGCAGTCGAAGTCGTCCAGGCCCACCCCGACGACCAGGCGGATCGCCACGTGGTCGCGCTCATAGCCGGATTTGAGGATCACCTGCAGGCCATTGGGCAACAGATAACCTTCGACCCGCGAGCGATCGAGGGCGTGTGAGGGCAGGCTGCAGATCAGCAGGCAAACGAATATCAGGCAACGCATGGGCGAGCTTGGGTCTCCAGGTATGCGAGATCAGGGCTGGCGGGCTTCATCCGGCACCGTATCGAGCATCAGCCCGCCGGTGTCCGTACCGCCCAGTACCACATAGGCACTGCTGCAGAACAAAGAGTTCAACCGCTTCATGTCGGCGATCAGTTCCAAGTGTAGCGAACTCGTCTCGATACTTTGCACTACCTTGCGCTGCAGGCGGCTGACGTGGGCGTGGGCCAGACGCCGTTCCTGAGCGCGGAAACGGCGTTTCTCCCGTAGGAGCAAGTGTGCGCTTTCTGGGTCGGCACTGAGGAACACCGACAGCCCCAGGCGCAGGTTGGACAGCAATTGCTCCTGCAGGCCGGTAAGCTCCTCCAGGCCGACCTGGGAAAACTCCCGGCGCTGACTGGTCTTCTGCTGCTGTACCTTGCGCAGCATGCGTTCGATCAGGTCGCCGGCCAGCTTGAGGTTGATCGCCAGCTCGATGATTTCGGCCCAGCGTCGGTTTTCCTGGTCGCTGAGGTCTTCCCGCGCCATCTGCGCCAGGTACAGCTTGATCGCGCTGTACAGCGCTTCGGCGTCCTCGCCCAGGGCGCGGACTTGTTGCGGCAAGGCAGCCTGGGTGCCGCGCAGGGCATTGAGCATGGCTTCGAGCAGGCTGTCGACGATGTCGCCCAGACGCAGGGTTTCGCGGGCGGCGTTGGCCAGGGCCAGGCTTGGCGTTGTCAGTGCCGAAGCATCGAGGTGACGCGGGCGCACCTGGCCGTTGCTGTTCTCGCGCTCGGGCAGCAGGCGGTTGCACAAGCGGCCCATGGGTTTGACCGTGGGCAGCATGATCAGGCAGCGCAGGGTGTTGTAGAGCAGGTGGAAGCCGATCACCAGTTCCTGCGGGCTGAAGCTCAGCGAGTCCATCCAATCGACCAGCGGGTGCAGCACGGGGATGATCAGCAGCAGGCCGATCAGTTTGTACAGCAGGCTGCCCAATGCCACGCGGCGGCCTGCCGCGTTCTGCATGCTGGTGCTGATGAACGCCAGCAGCCCGCTGCCGATGTTGGCGCCGACTACAAGACCGATGGCTACTGGCAGGCTGATCACTTCGGCGCCGGCCAGCGTCGCGGTCAGCAGAACTGCCGCCAGGCTGGAATAGGAAACCATGGCGAACAGCGCGCCAACCAGGGCATCGAGCAGAATGTCGCCGGTCAGTGAGGCGAACAGCACTTTCACGCCCTGGGCATGTGTGATCGGCGTGGCGGCCTGCACGATCAGCTCCAGCGCCAGGATGATCAGGCCCAGGCCAATGCCGACCCGGCCCAGCTGACCAGCGCGTGTCTGCTTGCGTGACAGGAAGAAGATCACCCCAAGAAACAGCAGCAGCGGCGACAGCCAGGACAGGTCGAGGGTCAGCACCCTGGCCATCAGCGCAGTACCCACGTCGGCGCCGAGCATGATCGCCAGCGCCGGGGTCATGGCCATCAGGCCCTGGCCGACGAATGAGGTGACCAGCATGGCAGTGGCGTTGCTGCTCTGCACCACGGCGGTGACCACGATGCCGGCGATGAACGCCAGGGGCCGGCGGTCCATGTTCTGGCTCAGGACCCGGCGCAGGTTGGAGCCGAACACCCGCAAGATGCCGGTACGGACGATGTGCGTGCCCCACACCAGCAAAGCCACGGCGGAGAGCAGGTTGAGCAGGGTCAGCATGGTGTAGCCCCCCTTTCTTATCTGGGCTCCAACAGCGAAGCCAATGGGTGAAGCGGCAAGCCTGGCCCGGGGGTGGGTGTTTTCTATCCAGTGCTTACACAAGCTGTAGTTGTTTTGCGCAACTCACGCCAGCTTGGCATGCCTGGCGGGTCATTGAAACCTGCTTGTCATGAAACCCTGGTCATGAAAAAGGGCCCCGAAGAGCCCTCTCGCTGCGCTCCAGGTACTTACTGACCCGGAATGTCCTTGCGCAGTTTCACCGGGTCGTGCTCCTTGCCGTCCTTGCGCGCCAGGGCAGTGCGCATACGGATGTTGATGGCCTCCACTGCCAGCGAGAATGCCATGGCGAAGTAGACGTAGCCCTTCGGCACGTGCACATCGAAGGATTCGGCGATCAGCACGGTACCGACGACGATCAGGAACGAAAGCGCAAGCATCTTCAGCGAAGGGTGCTTGTCGATGAAGTTACTGATGGCACCCGCGCAGAGCATCATCACCAGCACCGCGACGACGATCGCGGCGATCATCACCGGCACATGCGAGACCATACCCACTGCGGTGATCACCGAGTCCAGGGAGAACACGATATCGATGATGGCGATCTGGATGATGGTGTAGAGGAACTTGCCACCTGCGCCTTTCGGTTCATCAGCGCTTTCGTCTTCGCCTTCGAGGCCGTGGTAGATCTCCTGAGAGCTTTTCCACAGCAGGAACAGGCCGCCGAAGAACAGGATCAGGTCGCGGCCCGAAATGCCCTGGCCGAACACCACGAACAGGTCAGCCGTCAGGCGCATGACCCACGTGATCGACAGCAGCAGCATGATGCGGGTGACCATGGCCAGGGCCAGGCCGAAGATTCGGGTGCGCGGCTGCATGTGCTTGGGCATGCGGCTGACCAGAATCGAGATCATGATGATGTTGTCGATACCGAGCACGATCTCAAGCGCGGTGAGGGTGAAAAAGGCAACCCAGATTTCCGGGCTGGTCAGCCATTCCATGTGTCTTCCTTCGAACGGTAATGGCAAAGCGCCCAGGCATGGGCGCTTCGCGTTTGCGGTGGTGCGTGTTTATTAAAGACTACTGAACAGCGGGAAAATGCCCATCAGCAATGCGGCGGCCATTATGCACATGCACACCAGTACTGCCCACTTGAGGGTGAAACGCTGGTGGTCGCCGAATTCGATGCCGGCCAACGCCACCAGCAGGTAGGTCGAGGGTACCAGCGGGCTCAGCAGGTGAACCGGTTGCCCGACGATCGACGCACGGGCCATTTCCACCGGGCTGATGCCGTAGTGGCTGGCCGCTTCCGCCAGCACCGGCAACACGCCGTAGTAGAAGGCATCGTTGGACATGAAGAAGGTGAACGGCATGCTGACGATCGCGGTGATCACCGCCAGGTAAGGACCAAGCGCCTCAGGGATGACCGCCAGCAGGCTCTTGGACATGGCTTCGACCATGCCGGTGCCCGACAGAATGCCGGTGAAGATACCGGCGGCGAAGATCAACCCGGTCACGGCCAGGACGCTACCGGCGTGCGCAGCGATACGGTCCTTCTGCTGCTGCAGGCACGGATAGTTGACGATCATGGCGATACTGAAGGCGATCATGAACAGCACCGGCAGTGGCAGCAGGCCGGCGATCAGCGCCACCATCAGCACAGCGGTCAGCGCACCGTTGAACCACAGCAGTTTCGGCCTGCGCGCTTCAGGGAACTGCGACACGCTGATTTCGCTGTGGTCGATGTCGTCGGTCGGCAGGTGCAGTTCGCCCAGGCGGGCACGCTCACGCTTGCCGTACATATAGGCGATGGCCAGGATCGCCAGCACACCGAAGACCATGGCCGGGATCATCGGCACGAAGATGTCCGATGGGTCCACGTGCAGGGCACTGGCGGCCCGGGCAGTCGGCCCGCCCCACGGGGTCATGTTCATCACCCCGCCGGCGAGGATGATCAGGCCGGCCATGATCCGCGGGCTCATGCCCAGGCGGCTGTACAGCGGCAGCATGGCGGCGCAGCAG
The DNA here is from genome assembly GCF_055584805.1 of Pseudomonas sp. NPDC090752. Lineage (NCBI taxonomy): Bacteria > Pseudomonadati > Pseudomonadota > Gammaproteobacteria > Pseudomonadales > Pseudomonadaceae > Pseudomonas > Pseudomonas sp. NPDC090752. The sequence goes on from NZ_JBVJLI010000002.1 coordinate 458,957, forward strand.
ATCATGTAGGTGGTGGCGCCATCACCGTCGAGCGATACCACCAAGGCCAATACGGCGGTGCCGACCGAGACTTTCAGCGGGTCGCCCTTGACCAGTTTGAGGATCTTGCGCACGGCTGGGTCGAACAGGCCGGAGTCGATCATCAAAGCGAAGTAGAGGATGGCGAACATCAACATCACGCCAGTGGGCGCGAGCTTGCTGATGCCTTGAAGCATCATTGGGCCGATTTCGGCGGAAAAACCACCGAACAGGGCGAACAGGATCGGTACCAGGATCAGCGCGATCAAGGCCGACAGGCGCTTGGTCATGATCAGGTACATGAAGGTGATGACCATGGCAAAGCCAAGGAAGGTCAGCATGGCAATACTCCAGGCGTGGCGCGGCGAAAGGAACGTCGATTCGGGCGGATCAGCGCGTCGGGCGCTGCGCAGGGAGCAAGCGGAGGGGGACTGCAAAGAGGCGGGCACAGGAATACATCAGAATCACCATTGTTGTTGTTGATTGGGCCGGGCGCGGAAATTCCGGGTGCCCTGGCTGACCGGTCTTGTGCCGGTAGTGGCGGCTATCCTAGGGGGGTAAGCTTTCAGCCAGCTTTCGCCGAGGAAAGGGCGACGGGAGGTAGGTGATGCAGGATGTAACCGAGGGAGGTTGCCATTGCGGCAACTTGCGCTACCGCTTGAAGGGCGAATTGACGGATGTCGCCCATTGTCATTGCTCGATTTGTCGGCGGGTCAGCGGCGGGCTGGTGGTGACCTGGCTCACCCTTCACCGCCTTGGTTTCAAGTGGCTGGCGGGCAGGCCGCAGTGCTATGTGGCACCGGCTAGCTGCAAGCGTTACTTCTGCGGGGAGTGTGGCGCCCATGTGGCGTTGGTGACCGAGCACAGCCCGGACAGCATCGATGTGACGGTGGCGACGCTGGATCATCCGGAGCGGGTGGCGGCGCAGCGGCATATCTGGACCAGCAGCCGGTTGCCTTGGCTGCATCTGGATGAGGGTTTGCCTGGGGAGTCTGAGGAGAAACTGTAGTGCCCGTGTCGTCAATACTGGCCTCTTCGCGGGGCAAGCCCGCTCCCACAAGAATGGGTGCACCAAAGCTCTGTGGGAGCGGGCTTGCCCCGCGAAAGGGCCAGTGCAGACACTAGGGTAGCTGCAGGCCCCCCGCCGCCTTGTGCAGCGCCCGCAGATGCTCGCCGATCTGCTTCACATTCGCCTCGACCGCAGCAATTTCCTTGGCCCGTGAAGGTTCCAGCAGCGCCCTCACCTCTTTATCCAGGTCTGTGCTCAAGCGCAGCAACTGAGCCTGCCGCTCACTGCTGACTTTCTCCAGGTGCTCACGCTCCTCCGGCTGCGGCAAGCCATAGCCCTTGGCGTCCAACAACTCCGCCGGGCGGCTGAGGAAGCCACTGTTGGCGAGCATCTGCTTCAGCGTCTGGTCGGCCTTGCTGACACTGCCATCCTTCAGCGCGGCCGCATTCAGGTAGCGCTGCTTCACTTCGTCTTGGGCCAGCAATAACTGGCGGCGCAGGCTGGCTTGTTCAAGCAGCAGCAAGGCGGCGCTGGTGCGCAGGTCGGCCTGGGCGAACCAGCTGCGGCGCTGCTCGGCATCCTCTGCCAGCCAGTCCTCGACCTTCTCCTGCTTGACCGGCAGCTGCTTCCTGAGCACATCGAACATCGCTTGATAGCGCTCACGATAGGAGTCGAAACGATAACCCAGGCGCAAGGCTTCGCGTGGGTCATCGAGCACGCTGGTATCCGCCAGCCCCCTGCCCGCCAGCACGGCGAGCAAGCCGTTGGGCATGATGCTGTCGAGGTCGTTCAGGTGTGGGTTGGCGGTGCCGCTGCGCAGCAGTTTCAACGACTCGACGGCACAGTTGTTGGACAGGAACCAGTAGTTGCCGTCATACGTCCAGTGCATCTCGGCAGCCTGGCGTACCAGGTTTTCGATTTCGTCACGGTTGAGCTTCAGCGGCACCGATGCCAGGCTGCGTAACTCCGTCTTGGTGTACTCATCGATCACCTGGGCCAGCGGCAGCACGAACAGCCGGGACGGGTAGGCGCCAACCAGGCCGTCCCAGCTCGAAAGTTGCACATCGTTGACGAAGGCGCGGTACGACAGCACCAAATGCTGGTCGAGGTCCAGGCGGCAGTCCGGTCCGCGTGGGCGGCCGGGCTTGCAGATCACCAGGCGTAGCATGCTGTGGCCCCAGCGGCTGACCAGGTTCTGGTTGGCCTCGGCCAGCAGGAAGTCCACCTCATAGACCCGCTCCGGGTCGATATCGCCCAAGGGCTGGCGGGCGAAGTCGCTGCCGGCATTGAGGAATGGCAGGCCCTTGGCGCAGGTTTGCTGCGTTGGCGCCCAGCCGAAGTGCTCACGCAAATACTGGTTCAGCGCTGGCCGGCGGCAGCCGTAGCTCGGGTCGAGGAGGAAGTACTCCATGTTGACCGCAAGGTATTCCTTGGGGCTGCTCAGCTCGTAGCTGTCGGGGCTGCGGACGAACTGGCCGTTGTGCTGTTCGCGCTCGCCGCGACGGCCGACGTATTGCGGCCAACCCGCCAGGTCAAGAAAACGCGGGTCGTCGCTCAAGGTGAAGCGGCGTTCTGCCTGGCCGCGGCATTCTTCGGGCTGGCCCACCTTGCCGAGCGTGCCTTGGTGGCGCTTGCAGCGGGCGATCAGCGAGCGCTCCGAGCTGGGCCACAGCCGGGCGCGGTCGTAAATGTGGGTGAGTTCGTGAAGGACGGTAGCAAGCAGCTCTTCGCGCACGGTGCCATGCGGCCGGTCGGTCTTTTGCTGAGCGGCGCTACCATCGGCCAGGCTAGGCAGCAGGCGGCGGTTGAGCTCCAGGGTCGAGACCAAGGATGCCTGGCCATAGGCATCGGCGGGCATGTTGTCGCTCCAGCTGACCAGCACCCGTCGGTCCAGCTGTTGCTTGAAGCGCGATGGAAGCTTGCCCAGAGCCTCATCCAGCAAGGCCTGCGAAGCTTGCGCTTGTTGCGGGGTGAGGCTGGATCCCCGCAGGTCGAGCTGCAGGTTGGCAAGGGCGGGCGTGCCGAGCAGCGCCAGGGCGCAGCCGAGCAGCCAGGCACGCACGCGCTTCACAGCGCCAGGATGGCTTCGGCCAGCACCTGGTCGCTGGCGCCGCGCGCTTCAGGCACGCGCTCGCGCAAGGTGTCGAAAGCAGCTTCGAGCTGGGCGCCACGGATATCCCCGTTGCTGGCGACGAAACTGGCGGCATCGTCATGCGCTTCACGCACGACTTTGGAGTCGCGGATCGAGGTGGTGGTGTCAGAGGTGAAGTCGATCGAGCGGCCGAAGGCGCGCACGATGATGTTGCTGGTGGCCACCAGAGTCTGTGCCTGGGCCAAATCGGCCAGCAGCAACATGCCGAGGGTAGCGGCGATCAGCGGTTTACGCATGGAGCTTCTCCGGAACATACAGGGAGTCAAAAGTAATCATTGGACGAGAATTGCTTCTGCCAGTTCAAGGTCGCCGACAGGGTGATGAGCACAGTTGTGGCGCAACGCATCGAGCGCCGCCTCCAGGCGTGCTCCCCGGATCACGCCGTCACTGGCGACAAAGACCGCGGCATCGTCGCGGGCCTGCCTGACCAGCTTGCGGTCGAAGGGTGCGGTCGTGACCTGGCTGGTGACGTAGCCGGTGATGACCAGGCTTTGCGTGGTGGTGTCCATGGCATGGGCACTGCCCATGACGGCTACACAGAACAACAAGGGCAACAGATAACGCATGGGCCTTCTTAAGACAGGAACAGGAACGGTCAAGGCTAGCCCGCAAGTGCCGGCCAGAGCCAGCGCTTGCGTATTACAGCTTGTGAATCAGAGCGCCAGGATAGCCTGGGCCAGTTGAGCATCGCTGGCTTGCAGGGCCGGCATGCTCGAGCGGATGTGCAGGAAGGCGCTTTCGAGCTTGGCGCCGTGGATGGCGCCTTGGCTACCCACGTAGGTGGCGGCGTCGTCGCGGGCGGCCTGTACGATCTTGTCGTCACGGAACGACGAAGACAGGTCGGAGGTGGCATCAGTGGTGGCGGCAACGGCACGTACTACGGCATCGGTCGTGACGACGAAACTGCTGGCGTTGGCGGCGCCGGTCAGGCCGAGCAGCAGGGCTGCGCCAATCAGGTGTTTACGGGACATGGTCGTGGACTCCTGGGGAGGGATCTATGGATCTGCTTATCGGACGCTCACGGGGTTCGTCACGGTACCTTTGAACAACTGGTTTCTACCAGACTGTTTAGTCAAGCGTATCACGCGGCGGTATTTCCGGATGTTAATGAACAGTGCGCAAGCAAACTGTTATGGTCATTCCTGACTTAAGTGAAACTGTATGCCTTGCTGCTGCAAGGGCTCTGGCCCTAGGGCTTCGCCAATAAAAAACCCGCTGCAGTCACCTGCAGCGGGTTTGGGGAATTCGCGGTGCCGGCCGAAGCCGGCGAACCGGTGCTTAGCGCCAGAACGGCTTGCTCAGCTCTTCGTAACGCTGCGATTCGCTGATACCGGCGTCAGCCAGCAGGCGGGCATCCAGGCGAGCCAATTGACGGCGGCTGGCCATGCGACGCTGCCACAGCAGCAGGGTAGAGAGGGCGCGCAGTGGCAGCGAAGCGTTGGACTGCTGGGCGTTGTTTTCGAATACGAGACCGGAACTGAGGGTACGTTCCATGATGTTTCATCCTTCCGCTTATGGCGGGATTAGGTAGTGGTTTAACTGATGCCAATGATCCTCCTCTGTTGTCCAGAACAGTAGATACAGTTCAGTAGCAATGAGATGACCCAGTTAACTGTTAAACCCGACTGTTGCACCTAAAACTGCCACAACTGTACTGGTCCGCACTAATGTGGTGCGTTTTACGCTGATATTTGGTTTTGTAAGTGCTGAGGCGGGTGAAATAACAAGTACAGTAGTACAGTTTATTCTTGCTCAGGCGGAGGAGTGTATAGGCGAGAGGGGAGTAACTGTTATGCACTGTGCGCAGGAAGGTGTTTGAGTAGGCCTGAGCAGCTTGTATAAGCAGGCTGCTCAGGCCGATATCGCATCAGCTGGCGAGCATGCGCCCGCTTTCTTCCAGGTTCTCGTGCCAGCTCAATGCCTCACGCAAGATATGCGGAGTATGGCCACCACGTTGGCAAGCGCGATCGAAATAGTCGTTCAGCGCTGCGCGGTAATCCGGGTGAACGCAGTTGTCGATGATCGCCCGGGCGCGCTCGCGCGGCGCCAGGCCACGCAGGTCTGCCAGACCTTGCTCGGTCACCAGGATGTCCACGTCATGCTCGGTGTGGTCAACATGGCTGACCATCGGCACGACGCTGGAAATCGCACCGCCCTTGGCGATCGACTTGGTCACGAACACCGCCAGGTGAGCGTTGCGGGCGAAGTCGCCGGAGCCACCGATGCCGTTCATCATCCGCGTGCCGCAGACGTGGGTGGAGTTGACGTTGCCATAGATGTCGAACTCCAGCGCTGTGTTGATGCCGATGATGCCCAGGCGGCGCACGACTTCAGGGTGGTTGGAGATCTCCTGCGGGCGCAGTACCAGCTTGTCCTTGTAGCGCTCCAGGTTGCCGAACACGTCGGCGTTGCGGCGGCTCGACAGGGTGATCGAGCTGCCGGAGGCAAAACTCAGCTTGCCGGCGTCGATCAGGTCGAAGGTCGAGTCCTGCAGCACTTCGGAGTACATGGTCAGGTCTTCGAACGGCGACTCGATCAGGCCGCACATCACCGCGTTGGCGATGCTGCCGATGCCAGCCTGCAGCGGGCCGAGCTTGTTGGTCATGCGCCCGGCGGCCACTTCGTTCTTGAGGAAGTTGATCAGGTGGTCGGCGATGCCCTGGGTTTCGTCATCCGGCGGCAGCACGGTGGATGGCGAGTCTGGCTGGTCGCTGATGACGATACCGACGATCTTGGCCGGGTCGATCGCGATTGCGCTGCTGCCGATGCGATCATCGACTTTTACCAGCGGGATCGGCGTGCGGGTCGGACGGTAGGTCGGGATATAGATGTCGTGCAAGCCTTCGAGGTTGGCATTGTGCGACAGGTTGATCTCGACGATCACGTGTTTGGCAAAGATGGCGAAGCTGGCCGAGTTGCCCACCGACGTGGTCGGCACGATGTGGCCTTCTTCGGTAATGGCCACGGCCTCGATCACGGCGATGTCCGGCAGTTTCAGCTGCTGGTTGCGCAGTTGCTCGACGGTTTCCGACAGGTGCTGGTCGATGAACATCACCTGGCCGTCGTTGATGGCCTTGCGCAGGGTGCTGTCGACCTGGAACGGCATGCGGCGGGCCAGCACGCCAGCCTCGGTCAGCTGCTTGTCGAGGTCGTTGCCCAGGCTGGCGCCCGTCATCAGGCTGATTTTCAGTGGCGACTGCTTGGCGCGTTCGGCCAGGGCATGCGGCACAGCCTTGGCTTCGCCGGCGCGGGTGAAGCCGCTCATGCCGACGGTCATGCCGTCCTCGATCAGGCCAGCGGCATCAGCCGCACTCATTACCTTGCTGTGCAGGGAGGACAAGCGGATACGATCACGGTACATGGATTGTTATCTCAGGCTACTGAAGCTACTGCAGCGCAGTCTAGAGATTTACCCCGGCGCCGTCCCGCGACCATGGTCGTATGAGAAGCGCGGAAATAGAGCCGTTGATCTGGATCAGTAAAACAAGAAAGCCCCTGGAGAAATCTCGCCGGGGCTCTCTTTATATCGCACGGGTTTATGCGAAATGGCTTACTCGACAGCTTTGACCATATCCTCGATGACCTTCTTCGCGTCACCGAACACCATCATGGTCTTGTCCAGGTAGAACAGTTCGTTGTCCAGACCGGCATAGCCGCTGGCCATGGAGCGCTTGTTGACGATGATGGTCTTGGCCTTGAAGGCTTCGAGAATAGGCATGCCGGCGATTGGCGACTTTGGATCGTTTTTCGCCGCCGGGTTGACCACGTCGTTGGCGCCCAGCACCAGTACCACGTCGGCCTGGCCGAACTCGGCGTTGATGTCTTCCATCTCGAACACCTGATCGTACGGCACTTCGGCCTCGGCCAGCAGTACGTTCATGTGCCCGGGCATACGCCCTGCCACCGGATGGATCGCGTACTTCACGGTCACGCCGTTGTGGGTCAGCTTTTCGGTCAGTTCCTTGAGCGCGTGCTGGGCGCGTGCCACCGCCAGGCCGTAACCCGGGACGATGATCACGCTGTCGGCGTTGCTCAGCAGGAAGGTCGCGTCGTCGGCGGAACCGGACTTCACCGGGCGCTGCTCTTTCGAACCTTGCGCTGCGCCGACATCGACATCGCCGCCGAAGCCGCCGAGGATGACGTTGAAGAACGAGCGGTTCATCGCCTTGCACATGATGTACGAGAGGATTGCACCGCTGGAGCCCACGAGGGAGCCGGCGATGATCAGCATCGAGTTGTTCAGCGAGAAGCCGATACCCGCCGCTGCCCAGCCCGAGTAGCTGTTGAGCATCGACACCACCACCGGCATGTCGGCGCCACCGATCGGGATGATGATCAGCACGCCCATGATGAAGGCCAGGACCAGCATCAGGGTGAAGGCGCTGTAATGGCCAGTGAAGGTGAACAGCAGGCCCAGGGCGATGGTGGTCAAGCCCAGGATCAGGTTCAGCTTGTGTTGGCCGGCGAACTGTACCGGTGCGCCTTGGAACAGGCGGAACTTGTACTTGCCCGAAAGCTTGCCAAACGCGATCACAGAACCGGAGAAGGTGATCGCACCGATGGCCGCGCCCAGGAACAGTTCCAGACGGTTACCGGTGGGGATCGGGTCGCTGATGCTGGCGACGATGCCCATCGATTGCGGTTCAAGCACCGCGGCGATGGCGATGAATACCGCAGCCAGGCCGATCATGCTGTGCATGAAGGCAACCAGCTCTGGCATCTTGGTCATCTCGACGCGCTTGGCCATGATCGAGCCAGCGGTACCGCCGACCAGCAGGCCGACAACGACGTAGCCGATACCGGCAGTCGCGATCTCGGCGCCGAGCTTATAAATGAGGCCAACCGTGGTGAGGATCGCGATCCCCATGCCGATCATGCCGTACAGGTTGCCGCGCCGCGAGGTGGTCGGGTGCGACAGGCCCTTGAGCGCCTGGATAAAGCAAATCGAGGCGACGAGGTAGAGGAGCGTTACCAGATTCATGCTCATGCTTACTTCTGCGCCTCGTTCTTGGTTTTCTTCTTGAACATCTCAAGCATGCGACGGGTGACCAGGAAGCCACCGAACACGTTGACCGCAGCCAGGGCCACCGCCAAGGTGCCCATCAGCTTGCCGGCCGGAGTCACGGTCAGGGCGGCAGCCAGCATGGCGCCGACGATGACGATCGCCGAGATGGCATTGGTGACTGCCATCAGCGGCGTGTGCAGTGCTGGGGTGACGTTCCACACCACGTGGTAGCCCACATAGATGGCCAGCACGAAGATGATCAGGTTGTAGATGCCATGGGAAATCAGCATGTCTTCCATTGTCGTGCTCCTTAGCCGTTCTTGCGCACGACCTGGCCGTCGCGGCACATCAGGCACGCGGCGACGATGTCGTCTTCGAGGTTGATGACCAGTGCGCCGTCCTTGTCGAACAGCAGCTTCATGAAGTCCAGCAGGTTGCGGGCATACAGCGCCGAGGCATCGGCACCCACCTGCGCGGGCAGGTTGGTCGGGCCGACGATGGTCACGCCGTTTTCCATCACCACCTGGTCGGCGACGGTCAGCGGGCAGTTGCCGCCTTGGGCTGCCGCCAGGTCGATGACCACCGAGCCTGGCTTCATCTGCGCCACGGTTTCGGCACTGAGCAAGGTTGGCGCCTTGCGGCCGGGGATCAGGGCGGTGGTGATGACGATGTCCGCCTGCTTGGCGCGTTCGTGCACGGCCTGGGCCTGGCGTTGCATCCAGCTGGCCGGCATCGGCCGCGCGTAGCCGCCAACGCCTTCTGCACACTCGCGCTCCTCGTCGGTCTCGTAGGGCACATCAAGGAACTTGGCGCCGAGCGATTCGATCTGCTCCTTCACCGCCGGGCGTACGTCCGACGCCTCGATCACCGCACCCAGGCGCTTGGCCGTGGCGATGGCCTGCAGACCGGCAACACCTGCACCCAGTATCAGCACGCGCGCGGCTTTGACGGTGCCGGCAGCGGTCATCAGCATGGGCATGAAGCGGGGGTAGTGGTGAGCGGCCAGCAACACTGCCTTGTAGCCGGCGATGTTGGCCTGGGAAGACAGCACGTCGAGGCTCTGGGCCCGCGAGGTACGCGGGGCGGCTTCCAGGGCGAAGGCGGTAATGCCGTGCTCGGCCATCTTGCCGATCAGTTCACTGTTGAAGGGGTTGAGCATACCGACCAGCAGGCTGCCGCTATTGAACAGGGCAAGCTCCTGGTCGTTGGGGCCGACCACCTTGAGAACCAATTGCGCGCCGTAGGCATCGGCTGCACTCCCCAGGGAAGCACCCACGGCCTCATAGGCACTGTCCGGAATGCTGGCATTGAGCCCTGCCCCCCGTTGGACGGTGACCTGATGGCCCTGGCCAATCAGTTTCTTGATGGTTTCGGGGGTCGCAGCGACCCTTGTCTCACCGGTCTGCGTCTCGAGAGGAACACCAATGTGCACGACTATTTCTCCTGCGGTGACCTTTTTGTCTTTATAGAAGCCAGCGCACTTCGTTGGTGCGCAGGGTTGGCTGTTAAGCGCCAAGCCCGCCATATCCTGGGCGGGCGAAGCATTTTGCAGACGAACCCAGGGGCCTTCAACCGGTTATGGAGCGAAACAAAGTCAAAACTACAAGTCACCCTGTGACCGTATGTCGCAAGTGCTTGGCTGCAGCCCGTCAAACATAGGCTATTGGCAGATTAGGGAAAATTTTGAAATTTTTTGCGACGTTTTCGCAGATTGGCTGGTGAAGGTCGTAAATGTCCCTGAAATCCGCGTGGTTGATGGATTTGAGCGGGTTTTTGGGGCAACCCTTACAGTTTTCGCATAAGCGACAAATAAATATATCTGTAGGTGTTTAAAATAATTGACTACAGGGTCAGGACAGGTCGTTTTGATGTGCTTCGAGATACCGGCGCGCCTCCTCCGTTAGCCAGTCGCGGAAGGCCCTGAGAGACGCAGATTCGATCTTGCGCTCCGGGATCATCAGATAGTAGGCCTTGTCGCTGGACAGCGCGTATCTGTTTGCGACTACCAGCCTGCCCTCCTCCAGCTCCCGCTGGATCAAGAACGGCGGAATCAGCGCGACACCCATCTCATGCATGGCGGCCTGGGCAAGCATGGAGAATAGTTCGTAGCGTGGGCCCGTCATGTCGCTGGCGACATTCATGCCTAGGCCGTTGAACCACTGGCGCCATGCATAGGGGCGGGTGGTTTGCTGCAGTAAAGGCAAGCTGGCGATGCGCTGTGCGTCGAGCAGGCCCTGCCCGGCCAGCAATGCCGGGCTGCAGACGGGGACTGGGTTTTCTCCCATCAGGCGATGGGATTGCGTGCCAGACCAGTCGGCATCGCCGAAATAGATGGCGGCGTCGAATGGGGTGTCGGCAAACAGGAACGGACGGGTGCGGTTGGTCAGGTTGACGGTGACTTCGGGGTGACGCTGCTGGAAGTCCTTGAGACGTGGCAATAGCCACTGCGTGCCGAAGGTTGGTACTACGGCCAGCTCGATTACATTGGCGCCCTGCTGACGCATCACCGACAAGGTGTCCCGCTCTACCGCATCCAGTTGTGCGGCGACCTGGCGGCTATAGGAAAGCCCGGCTTCGGTCAGTTTCACGCCGCGGCGTGAGCGCCTGAACAATTCGACATTGAGGAACGCTTCCAGTCCAGCGATCTGGCGACAGACGGCACCTTGGGTCAGGGCAAGTTCCTGGGCGGCTTTGGTAAAGCTCTCGTGGCGCGCCGCCGCTTCGAAGCAGACCAGAGCGGTGGTGCTAGGTATCTTGCGGCGCATGTACGTTAACCTCACTCATAGTGCTCGCAATAGGGGGTTTTGCTGAGTTACGGAGTGATAAATTAGCACTAATGCGTGCGCAATCCTCGTTTGTCCTCGCTGCAGATCAGGCCTAGGATCAATGGCACAGGAACCTGCTCACTCTTTCGAGGATTTCGCTCATGGCCGGTAAAGCAAGCTTCAACTGGATCGACCCACTGCTGTTGGATCAGCAGCTCACTGAAGAGGAGCGCATGGTGCGTGACAGCGCTTATCAGTTCGCCCAGGACAAGCTCGCGCCGCGTGTGCTGGAAGCCTTCCGTCACGAGCAGACCGACCCGGCGATTTTCCGTGAAATGGGCGAGGTCGGCCTGTTGGGCGCCACCATTCCCGAGGCGTACGGCGGCAGCGGACTGAACTATGTGTGCTACGGCCTGATTGCCCGGGAAGTGGAACGTATCGATTCCGGCTACCGTTCGATGATGAGTGTGCAATCTTCGCTGGTGATGGTGCCGATCAACGAGTTCGGTACCGAAGCGCAGAAACAAAAGTATCTGCCCAAGCTTGCCAGCGGCGAGTGGATCGGCTGCTTCGGCCTGACCGAACCTAACCATGGTTCCGACCCAGGCTCGATGATCACTCGCGCCCGTAAGGTCGAGGGTGGCTATCGCCTGAGCGGCAGCAAGATGTGGATCACCAACAGCCCGATCGCCGATGTGTTCGTGGTCTGGGCCAAGGATGACGCCGGTGATATCCGCGGCTTTGTTCTGGAAAAAGGCTGGCAGGGCCTGAGCGCCCCGGCCATTCATGGCAAGGTCGGCCTGCGCGCCTCCATCACTGGCGAAATCGTCATGGACAATGTGTTCGTGCCGGAAGAAAACATCTTCCCGGACGTACGTGGCCTCAAGGGCCCGTTCACCTGCCTCAACTCGGCCCGCTATGGCATCTCCTGGGGCGCGCTGGGTGCAGCGGAAGCCTGCTGGCATACTGCTCGCCAGTACACCCTGGACCGCCAACAGTTCGGCCGCCCACTGGCTGCCAATCAGCTGATCCAGAAGAAGCTGGCCGACATGCAGACGGAAATCACCCTGGCTCTGCAAGGTTGCCTGCGTTTGGGTCGCATGAAGGACGAAGGTACCGCTGCGGTGGAAATTACCTCGATCATGAAGCGCAACTCCTGCGGCAAGGCCCTGGACATCGCCCGTATGGCTCGCGACATGCTGGGCGGCAACGGGATTTCCGACGAGTTCGGTGTGGCGCGCCACCTGGTGAACCTCGAAGTGGTCAATACCTATGAAGGTACCCACGACGTACACGCGCTGATCCTGGGGCGTGCGCAAACTGGCATCCAGGCTTTCTATTAATAAAGGAGCCGGCTCATGGGTGCGCTATCTCATCTGCGGGTGCTCGATTTGTCCCGTGTGCTGGCGGGGCCATGGTCTGGCCAGATCCTGGCAGACCTGGGTGCTGATGTGATCAAGGTCGAGCGTCCGGGGAGCGGCGACGATACGCGCGCTTGGGGGCCGCCCTTCCTCAAGGATGCACGGGGCGAGAACACCAGCGAGGCGGCTTACTATTTGTCGGCCAACCGCAACAAGCGTTCGGTGACCATCGACTTCACGCAGCCGGAGGGTCAGCGCCTGGTGCGCGAGCTGGCGGCCAAGTCGGATATCGTCATCGAAAATTTCAAGGTTGGCGGGCTGGCGGCCTATGGTCTGGATTATGCGAGCCTGAAGGCAGTCAACCCCAAGCTGATTTATTGCTCGATTACCGGCTTTGGGCAAACCGGGCCCTATGCCAAGCGAGCTGGCTATGACTTCATGATCCAGGGGTTGGGCGGGCTGATGAGCCTGACGGGTCGCCCTGATGGTGAGGACGGTGCCGGGCCGGTGAAAGTGGGCGTTGCGCTGACGGACATTCTGACCGGGCTGTATTCGACGGTTGCGATCCTGGCCGCCCTCGCCCACCGCGATCAGGCTGGCGTTGGTCAGCATATCGATATGGCATTGCTAGATGTTCAGGTGGCCTGTCTGGCCAACCAGGCGATGAACTACCTGACTACGGGTAACCCGCCACGGCGGCTGGGAAATGCCCATCCTAATATCGTGCCCTACCAAGATTTCCCGACGGCAGATGGCGACTTCATTCTTACCGTGGGCAACGATAGCCAGTTCCGCAAGTTCGCAGAAGTGGCCGGGCAGCCGCAATGGGCAGATGACCCGCGTTTTGCCACCAACAAGCTACGGGTTGCCAACAGGGTCGAGTTGATTCCGCTGATTCGCCAGGCCACGGTATTCAAGACCACGGCTGAGTGGGTGAGCCAGCTGGAAGCTGCCGGCGTGCCCTGTGGCCCAATCAACGACCTGGCGCAGATGTTTCAGGACCCGCAGGTGCTTGCGCGTGGTCTGGCGGTGAGCATTGCGCATCCTCTGGCTGGAAGCGTACCGCAAGTGGCCAGCCCAATTCGTCTGTCGGAGACGCCTGTGGAGTATCGGCGCGCGCCGCCACTGCTGGGAGAGCACACGGCGGCGGTACTGGGCGATGTGCTGGGGCTGGATGCTGATGCGCTGGGCCGGCTGCATAGTGCCGGCGTGCTTTGAAGCTATATAGAAGTGGGGAAAGCAGGGAGGCCGCAGGCCTCCCTGCTTTGCTTTTCAGCGATATTAAGGTTTCTTGAAATTAAGCCTTGACGCACTTTCGAATCCCCTTATAATGCGCCCCACTTCCAGCGACAACGGAACGAGAAACTCCTTGAGATTCAACGAGTTACTTAATTCTGGTGGTGCTGAAAGTGCTTCGGTCGTCTGATCGATAGCGGTTGAAAAGGTGGTTGACAGCGCTTCTAAACGCTGTAGAATTCGCCTCCCGCTACGAGAGATCGCAGCGAGCCAAGTGTTTGAAGCTAAACGAGTTTCTCGCAAAAAACTTCAAAATAAACGCTTGACAGGCTCTGAGGAAAGCGTAGAATGCGCGCCTCGGTTGAGACGAAAAGCTCTTAACCAAACGCTCTTTAACAAATTGAATCAAGCAATTCGTGTGGGTGCTTGTGAGTATGGACTGATAGTCAAAAAGATTATCAGCATCACAAGTGGCCATGCGAGAAATCACATAGTCATTTGAGATTGCTGAGCCAAGTTTAGGGTTTCTTAAAAACCCAAGCAGTATTGAACTGAAGAGTTTGATCATG